>NZ_JBSHAO010000007.1:0-67937 GCF_053611545.1 Streptomyces sp. NPDC054796
GGTGGCGACGAGTGCCGGGAGAAAGCAAGCAACGAAACCCGCACTTGTCGCCGCCCGAGGAGACACCCCACCACGGCACCGACCCCCACCACACACCAACCCCACACGACCACGGTCGCAACCAAGAACCACGCGGCGCCAGCCGCGACGTACCGGTCCACACGCCGCGCCGCAGCCACCAACCCGCACCCGGACCCGTACCGCAGGGCGACAGCACCGCAAATGTTGTGGGCAATCGTCCCGCAAGGCGGGACGGGTGGGCACAACCCGTGCCACCGGACCCCAGCACGCGAACGAACCCCAAGAGGCACCAGCCAAGGCGCACCCCCACAAGAACCGTGCACCCCGTGTGGCGGTCAACCTCGCACCCCGTGAAGCGGCGCAACCCGGCGAAGGGCCAACCCCCCGTTTCAAACGACCGGCAGGTCAAGCGTGCCCGTGTCGGAGGGGGTGCTGGTGAGGGTGACGGGCTTGATGCCACGGTTGCCGTAGTACGCCGCGTCGCCCGCGGCGACGACGAACTCCAGCCGGTGCCCCGCCTCATACCGGTGGGCGATCGCCGGAAGCGTGACCGTGAAGGGCCGCGTCGCATCCTTGACGCGGGCCGGGGCGACGAGCCGGTTGACGAGTGTCCTGCTGCCGTCAGGCGCCACGTCGTACACCTTCGCGAACAGCACCAGGTTCCCCGTCACGTCCTGGTCGCCCTGCGTCCCCTCGGCCTTCGGGGAGACCACCTTCAGCCTGGCCTTCGGGGCGCCGACGACCTCGACGGGCCCCGTCAGCGGCGCCGACGTGTACGCGAGGTGCGTGCCCTTGGCGTCGGAGGGTGCCAGGAGGTCGAGGCCCGCGGCGGCCAGCAGCGAGGACTCGGAGTAGCTGCTGGGCGCCAGCAGCCAGTTGCGGTACTCGCGGCTGCCGCGCCGCACCTCGTCGCGCGAGCCGACGAGCGTCCCGTCGCCGGAGAGGTAGAACCGCCTTTTCTCGCCGACGGGGAAGGTGTCCGAGGTGGCGTACGCGTCCTCGCCCTCGGCCCAGTCGCGGTAGTACGCGAACGCGGGCCCCGTGTCCGCGTCGGCGTCGTCGCGCAGATAGTGGTCGAACCAGGCGGCGATCCGCTTGTCCGTGTACGAGCCGTCCAGCCCGTCGTCGCCGGTGCCGCTGTGCCCTGACTGCTGCCAGATCATGCGGGTGGGGGTGCCCTGGTCGCGCAGGGTCTCGTAGGTGGCGACCGCCTCGTTGAGGTTGAAGAGGGTGTCCTTCTGGCCCTGGATCAACAGGGTCGGGGCCTTGACCCGCTTCAGATAGGAGACCGGGGACGCGGCCCTGATGCGGTCCATCGACTCCTGGGTCTCGCCTGCCGGGAAGCGCCCGGAGTCGAGCATCCGCTTGGTCCGGCACATCTCCTCGGGGAAGTTGATACAGCCGACGCTCACCCGGTCGGGGTCGGTGCCCAGTTCCTTGAGGCCCTGGATCTGGCCGAGGAGGTAGAAGCCGTTCGTCCACTGGGTCTTGTACGCGCCGGGGATGCCGGAGGTGACGCCGTGCGTCTGGTCGGTGTTGTTGGGGACCAGCGAGTACGTCAGGTCGTTCCAGGTGATCATCGGGACCAGCGCGTCCACCCGCTCGTCGACCGACGCCGTGGCGAGTTGTACGGCGCCCCCGTAGGAGCCGCCGATCATGCCGACGCGGGGGTCGTGTTCGCCGTCGCTGGTGATGAAGTCGGCGCGGGTGCCGTCGTCGGCGGCGCGCTCGCCGCCCAGGAAGCCGACGAGTTCGGAGGCGGCCTCGCCGTCCGTCTTCGGGTCGTCCAGGGTGATGCGGCAGCCCGACTTGCCGAAGCCGAGCCCCGAGTAGGAGAGCACGGCGTAGCCGCGCTCGGCGAAGGACTTGGCGACCCCGGCCGTTCCCGCGTCGTTCTTGCTGCCGCCGAAGCCGTTGGTGGTGAGCACGGCGGGCACGCGGTGGTCCGCGTCGGCGCCGGCCGGGCGGTAGAGGTCGGCGTCCACGACGCACCGGTGGGCGCCCTCTCCCGTGCCGCCGGGCCCGTCGCCGCCCACCTCGACGGTGAACTTCAGCGGGGTGACGGCGTAGGCGGGCACGTCGGCCGTGGCGGGTTCGGGTGCGGGGGCTGTCGCGTGTGCGGGTACGGCCGCCAGGAGCGGCGCGCCCAGTGCCGCGCTCGCGGCGGTGAGCAGGAGCTTCCCCGGTCGTCGTGCCATGACGCCTCCCCGTTGGGTCCGACTGAATGGTCGGTCATGCCCTGTCAGGTAATGTCGTTCGTCTGTCGAATACCTGTCAATAGACGTGCGGGGAGGGAAAGTTGGGGAGGGGGCGACGCACGTCGCGGCCCGGCCGCCGGACGCCCCCGTGAGGGGAACCGTCCGACGACCGGGCCGTGGTGTCGCGTCAGCGCAAGGCCGGAGACGGGAGGGGTCAGCCCTCGCGGGTGCCGTCCACGCGGCGGGGCAGGCCGAGCGGGTTGTCCTCGCGCAGCTCGGCCGGGAGCAGCGCGGCGGGCGCGTCCTGGTAGGCGACGGGCCGCAGCCAGCGCTCGATCGCGGTGGCGCCGACGGACGTCGAGGTGGAGGTCGTCGCCGGGTAGGGGCCGCCGTGCTGCTGGGCCGGTACGACGGCGACGCCGGTGGGCCAGCCGCCCACGAGCACCCGCCCCGCGAGCGGGGTGACCTCCTCGACCAGCCTGGCCCCGGACCCTGAGGCGCCCTCCGTCTCGGCCGTGCTGAGCTGGAGCGTGGCGGTGAGGTTGCCGGGGAGGCGGGAGAGCACGGCGGTGATCTCGTCCTCGTCGCGGTAGCGGGCGACGACGGTGACGGGGCCGAAGCACTCCTCCAGCAGCAGTTCGTGCGGGCCCGCTGCGGCCAGCTTCTCCGCGGCGACGGTGAGGAAGCCCGCGCCCACGGCGTTGCCCTCGCCCGGACCCGCGGCCACCGGCGCCTCGACGCCGTCGAGTCCGGCGCGCTCCGCGACCCCGGCGAGGAACGCCTCGCGCATGCCCTCCGTCAGCAGCGGGCCGCCGGGGGCCTCGGACACCTTCTCCGTGAGGGTCCTGAGGAACCGGTCGCCCGCCGCGCCCTCCGGCGCGAGGACGAGGCCCGGCTTGGTGCAGAACTGGCCCACGCCCATGGTCATCGACCCGGCGAGCCCGGCGCCGAGCTGCTCGGCCCGCTCCTCGGCCGCCGCCTCGGTGACGACGACGGGGTTGAGGGAGCCGAGTTCGCCGTGGAAGGGGATGGGCGTGGGGCGCGCCGCCGCCGCGTCGTACAGGGCGCGACCGCCGCGCACGGACCCGGTGAAGCCCGCGCCCGAGACGAGCGGGTGCTTGACGAGTTCGACGCCCGCCTCGAAGCCGTGCACGACGGAGACGACGTCCTCGGGCAGCCCGGCCCCGGCTGCCGCGCGGCGCAGCGCCTGGCCCGTCAGCGAGGAGGTGGCCGGGTGTCCCGGGTGTGCCTTGACGACGACGGGGCAGCCCGCGGCGAGGGCGCTGGCGGTGTCGCCGCCCGGCACCGAGAAGGCCAGCGGGAAGTTGGAGGCGGCGTAGACGGCGACGACGCCGAGCGGGACGCGGTAGCGCCGAAGGTCGGGGCGCGGCGGGGTCGCGTCGGGCGCGGCGTGGTCGATGATGACGCCGAGGTAGGCGCCGTCGGCCACCTCGTCGGCGAAGGCGCGGAACTGGCCGGCCGCGCGGCCGACCTCGCCGGTCAGGCGGGCCTCGCCGAGCGCGGTCTCGGCGTCGGCCGTGCGCACCAGTTCGTCGCGGACCGCCTCCAGTTCGTCGGCGGCGCCACGGAGGAAGGCGATCCTCCGGTCGCGGTCGGCGAGCGCCCCGCGGGTGGCGTGCGCGGCGCGCACGGCGGCATCGACGTCGGCCGCGCTCGCCTCGGTCCCGACCTGCTCCCGCTGCTTTCCGGTCCGGGGGTCAACGCTCCACACTGGTGTTGCTGCCACCGCGAGTTCCTCCTGCCAGGTGGTTGTCTTCACAGCCCTCGCGTTCGATATGCTGAACGCCGTCTCTGTGAGTGAATCACTGGCAGGGACTCTATGAGTGCCGCAACAGAGGGGTCAAGGTCGATGTCAGCTGGCGAGACGGGCGGTTCGCAGGTCAAGTCCGCGGTGCGGACGGTGGAGCTGCTGGAGTTCTTCGCGGGGCGTCCCGGCATGCACTCCCTCGCGGCGGTGCAGGAGGCCGTGGGCTATCCGAAGTCCAGCCTCTACATGCTGCTGCGCACGCTCGTGGACCTCGGCTGGGTGGAGACGGACTCCACGGGGACGCGGTACGGCATCGGCGTGCGCGCCCTGCTCGTGGGCACGTCCTACATCGACGGGGACGAGGTCGTCGCCGCGGCCCGCCCCACCCTGGACCGGCTCTCGGACGACACGACCGAGACCATCCACATGGCGCGGCTCGACGGCACGAACGTCGTCTATCTCGCCACCCGTCAGTCGCAGCACTATCTGCGCCCGTTCACCCGGGTGGGGCGGCGGCTGCCCGCGCACTCGACCTCGCTGGGCAAGGCGCTGCTGGCCACGTACGACGACGAGCAGGTCCGCAAGATGCTGCCCGAGACGCTGCCGTCGCTGACCGAGCACACGATCACGGACCGCGAGAAGCTGATCGAGGAACTGCACGCGGTCCGCGAGCAGGGGTACGCGGTGGACCGCGAGGAGAACACGCTCGGGCTGCGGTGCTTCGGGATCGCGATCCCCTACCGGACGCCCGCGCGGGACGCCATCAGCTGCTCGGTGCCGGTGGCCCGGCTGACCCCTGCGCACGAGCAGATGATCAAGGACGCGCTCTTCGACGCGCGGGACCGGCTCACACTGGCCACCCGGCGCTTGTAGGAACCTCAAGAACCTCGGGACCCCGCTGGGCGCCCCGGAGACGGCGCGGCGGTGTGGCCGCCCCCGGCGGCCGGGGAGGCCGCCGCACCACACCGCCCGCGTATGCGCGCCGGTCGTCAGTCCGTGAGTACGTTCAGTACGTCACGCCTTCTTCTCCAGCACGCCGAAGTTGAGCGACACCTCGTCGCCCTCCACACTGCCCACGGAGATCTCCATCGGCTTGCTCTCGTCCCCGAAGGTGGCGGTGCAGTCCACCTTCTCCTCCACCTTCGCCTTCAGCCCGCCCGGGCAGCTCACCTTGTCCGGCGTGTCGCCGGAGCCGGGGCGGCCGAACTCCTTGCCCGCTTCCTCCAGGTCGGCACGCGGCACCGTGTGGCCAGGCCCGCTGGCGGTGGCGGTGGCCCCGTCGGGCATCGAGTTCCAGGCGACGGTCCCGCCTATGCCCAGGACGGCGACCACGGCGACGACGATGATGACGATGTTCTTGCGCTTCATTCGGTGCTCCTCGAATCCTGTTACGGCCGGTCACTCCCGGCCCCCGTGAGCTCCCGGAGGCGCGTGGAACACAGTGGGAGACGCCCGGTCCGGACGATCAGGTTCCGGGTTGCGGGCAGCAAGATCGTGAGGGCGGCCCGGACCGTCCCGTCTCGCCCCGCCCTGAGATGAATGTTCGATGAGAACCGGCAGCGTGCGGAACTGCGACTACCGCTTCAGGCGTTCTTCCGCGGGATGAACAGGACAGTAAGGCGCGCCTCCGTCGTGATCCTGGCCCTCGTGCTCGCGCTCCTCGGACGCGTGACGTGGGTGCAGGTCGTCGAGGGCCAGGCGCTCGCGGAGGACGACAAGAACCGGCGGAACGCCATCGAGCAGTACGGGCACCCGTTCGGCGACATCATCGTGGGCGGAAAGCCCGTGACAGGGTCGTCGGAGGTGAACAGCGGAGACCTCAAGTACAAGCGGACCTACACCGACGGGTCCCTGTACTCCGCCGTCACCGGGTACAGCTCGCAGGTCAGGGGCTCGACCCAGCTCGAGGGGATCTACACGGACGTGCTCGACGGCAAGGACGACCGGCTCAAGAACCCGCTGGACCTCGTCACGGGCGAGCACACCAAGCCGGGCAACGTGATCACGACGATCGACCCAAAGGTGCAGAAGGCCGGTTACTCCGCGCTCGGTGACAAGAAGGGCGCCGCCGTGGCCATCGACCCGGACAACGGCGAGATCCTGGGCCTGGTCAGCACCCCCTCGTACGACCCGTCGAAGATCAGCGGCAGCGACGAGAGCGACACCGCCAACTGGAACAAGCTGAGCGCCGACGAGGAGAAGCCCATGCTCAACCGGGCGCTGCGCCAGCCGGTGCCGCCCGGTTCGACGTTCAAGCTGGTCGTCGCGGCGGCGGCGCTGGAGAACGGGCTGTACTCCTCCGTGGACGAGCGCACCGACAGCCCCGACCCGTACACGCTCAAGGGCAGCTCCACGCCCCTGGACAACGAGAGCGCCTCGGCGCCCTGCGAGAACGCCTCCATCCGCACCGCGCTGCGCTACTCCTGCAACACCGTCTTCGCGAAGATGGCCACCGATCTGGGCGCCGGAAAGGTGCGGGAGCAGGCGGAGAAGTTCGGCTTCAACAACGAGAAGCAGGACGTGCCGGTGCGCGCGTACACGAGCCTGTACCCGGAGAAGATGGACTCCGCGCAGACGGGTCTGTCCGGCATCGGCCAGTACGAGGTGACCGCGACGCCGCTCCAGATGGCCATGGTCTCCCAGGCCATCGCGCACAACGGCAAGCTGGTCGACCCGCACATGGTCTCCAAGGTGCAGGACGCCGGCGGCTCGACGCTCCAGAGCTACGAGGACGGGGACGCCGAGGAGGTCATGAGCGAGGACACCGCGGCCCAGCTCCGGTCCGCGATGGGCACCGTCGTCAACGAGGGCACCGGCACCAACGCCAAGATCCCCGGCATGACGGTGGGCGGCAAGACCGGTACGGCCCAGCACGGCGTGGACAACAGCGGCACGCCGTACGCCTGGTTCACGTCCTACGCGAAGAACAGCGCGGGCAAGCAGGTCGCGGTGGCCGTCGTGGTCGAGGACTCGGACGCGGCACGCGCCGAGGTCAGCGGCAACGGGCTGGCGGCGCCCATCGCCAAGAAGCTGATGAGCGCGGCCCTCGGCTGACGGGGAGGGCGGGTGGCCTGTGACCTCGTTTCCAGCCACCCGTCACCCGTCACCCGCCGTCCCCGCACCGGCCCGTGCGGCGCGGCTCAGTCCGTGACACCCTCCCGCACCCGCGCGTCCCTGCTCAGCCGTACCGCGCGGGCCAGCCGCGCCGCGTCGGGGCCCATGCCGCCGGGGAAGCCGTAGCGGCGCCGGGTGTAGCCGAGGGCGAGGCCGGCGCGGGGGTCGGCCAGGCCCAGGGACCCGGCGGCGCCGCTGTGCCCGATGCTGCCCTGGCCCAGGGCCGGTATGGATGCTCCGTAGGACTGGAAGCCGAGCGCGAACTCCTTGTACTGGCGCGAGACCAGGTCCGTGCCCGTCGAGTGGAGCTGCCCGAACTCGGCGAGCGTGCCGGAGTCCAGCAGAGGTTCCGCCCCGTCCACCTCGCCGATGACGGCGGCGTAGAAGCGGGCCAGGCCGCGCGCCGAGGCGACGCCGCCGTAGGAGGCGGGGCCCGCCGCGCGCACCAGGCGCGAGTTGACCAGCGCGTCGATCGGCGGGTTGCGCGGGTGGTGCCGGTTGAAGGCGATGCCGCCCAGGCTGTCGGGCCCGGACGCTGCGGCGTCCAGTTGGGCCTGCTGTTCGGGCGTCGGGTACATGGGGTGGATGTCCAGCACCCGGTGCTCCTGCTCCTCGGGCAGGCCCATCCAGAAGTCCAGCCCGTAAGGGGCGCGCACCCGTGCCTCGTAGAACTCCTGCATCGTCTTGCCCGTGGTGCGCAGCACCAGTTCGCCGGTGAGCGCGCCGATGTTGAGGGCGTGGTAGCCGAAGGCGCTCCCTGGACGCCAGAAGGGGCGCTGCCCGGCTGTTCGGGCCGCCATGAGGCGGTCGTCGGCGAGCTGGTCCGGGTCCAGGCCCTCCGCGTCGCCGACGAGCCCGGCGCGGTGCGCGAGGAGCGTGCGCACGGTGATGGCGTCCTTGCCGTGCGCGGCGAACTCCGGCCAGTAGTGGGCGACTTCCCTGTCCAGCTCGACGGTGCCCTCGCGCACCAGCAGCGCCAGTACGAGGTGGGCCGCGCCCTTGGTGGAGGAGTAGACGCCGAGGAGGGAGTCGGCCTCCAGGTCCTGGCCCGTCCACAGGTCGACCACGCGCTCGCCGTGCTCGTAGGCGGCGAGCTGCGCGCCGTGTCCGGGTTCGGCGGCGGCCACGGCCGCGAACTCCTGGGCCACCGGCTCGTAGCCGGGTGCCACGGTGCCGTGGACGACGGGCAACTGGCCGCTCATGGGCGCTCCTCGGGGTCGTGGGCCGACGCGTACGGCCGGGGCCCGGCCGTACGCGTTCCAGCCGTGTAGGGGGCACGGATATTCCTCCGCCGCCCCGTAAGGGCGCCCCGAGGGGCGCCCCGAGGGGTCAGCCCTTGCCCGCCCCCGCGCCGCGCGCGACAAGGCGGGGCACATCGGCCGGGTCGTCGACGTGCGGGCGCAGGCTCGGGGTCCAGCCCGCGTCGTCGCCGACGAGTGCGACGGGGTTCTGCGTGTTGTAGTAGCGCAGGACGTCGAAGGGTTCGCCGTTGACGTAGTTGCCCGACTCCGTCATCGCGGCCCCCTTCACCCAGGGGTGGATGACGCGGTACGGCGCGATGGTGTCCGGGAGCGTGAAGGCGTTGTGCTCCCCGACGAGCGCCGACTCGAAGCCCAGGCCCCAGCTGTAGCCGTAGGGGGCCAGGCCGCTCTCCTTGTAGTGGTTGTTGTAGACGTCGACCTTGCCGAAGCGCACGCGCGGGACACGTTCGTTGAGGTCGCGGAAGAGGTTGTGGTGGAAGGTGGCCCGCAGCCTGCCCCGGTCGGTGGCGCCCGCGCCATCGCTGTTGCCGATGAGGACGGACTTGTCGTGGTCGTACAGTTCGTTCCAGGAGACGGTCACCAGGTCGGCACCGCGCACGATGTCCAGCAGGCCGTCGTGCTGCTGGAAGAGGGCGCCGAAGTGGTGGGGCTGCGCCGAGTCGGGGCGGCGGCCGTCGGTGAAGCTGTTGTGGTCCACCCAGACGTGGCGTGAGCCGGTGACCACGAGGTTGTCGTACTCGGAGTTCCACGCGCCGGTCGTGTTGTCGTCCGGGTCCCACTGCGGGAAGCAGTCGAAGGCGTCCTCGAAGCGCAGGCCGCGCACGATGACGTTCTCGGAGTCCGCGATCTGGAGACTGACCCCGAGCAGCCGGGCCTTGCCGCCCACGCCGACGAGGGTCGTGTTCGAGGGCACCCGCAGCGCCACCCGCTCCTTCTGCCGGGCCGACGACGCGAGACGCGCGTCCTCCATCGGCCCCTCGGGGTCCTTGTCGCCCCAGGTCTCCGGGTCGTAGGCGGCGAGGTACTTCTCCAGGGTGTAGCCGTCGGTCGCGTAGTCCTCGCAGCTCAGCGGCCTGCCACGGTCGTCGGTGTTGCCGTCGATGGTGCCCTTGACCTTGATGACCGTCGGCTCGTCGCCCGCCTTCTCCAGCGCGGCGGCGAGCTGGGCCCGGGTGCGCACGGTGTGGGTGTGCGCCTTGTCGGCCCCGGCGCCGCCCGTCGTGCCGCCCTCCAGGGAGGCCCAGCCGTCGCCCTCGGGCAGCACGACATCGCCGGGGCCACCGGGGCCACCGGGGCCGCCGCCGCCCCGGGCCGCTGACGTGCCGGTGTGCGTGTCGGCGTGCGCCAGGCTGCCGGGCGCGAGGAGGGCGCACACGACCGCGACCGCCCCGGCCCACCCGTACCCCGGTCTCCGTCCCCGCGCCCCTGCCCGTGCCCGTGCCCGTCTCCGTGCCCCCGCGTGTTCCGTTGCCCGCATGCTCACTTCGCCTCCGACCAGGTGATCACGTCGTCCGGAATGTCCTCGCCGAGGCGCCGTACGCCCCGCAGCAGCCGCTCGTCGCGCAGCCCGCGCGCGACCATCCGGGCCACCTCGATGGCCCCGTGCGGCTGGAAGTGGGTGTTGTCGGCGACGCCGTCCGGGTAGTTGGGGAACACGCCGGGCGGCAGGTGGAGGAAGACGCCCAGCGTCCCCTCCTCCCCCAGCCTGTCCCACTCCCGCAGGCTGGCCGCCTGCACGTCCAGCAGCGGCACCCGCTCCTCGGCTGCGAGCGCCCGCATCGCGGCCGGGTACTCCCCGTGCGTGGGCTGCGCCCTCCCGCCAGAGAACCGGCGCCGCTCGACGGACGTCACCAGCACGGGCCGCGCCCCGGCGTCGCGGGCGCCTTTGAGGTAGTGGCGCAGATAGCCCTGGTAGGTGGTGTACGGGTCGGTGCCGCGCGCCGGGTCCCCGGTCTTCTCGTCGTTGTGCCCGAACTGCACGAGCAGCAGGTCACCGGGACGGATCGCCTCCAGGATCGGCGCGAGCCGCTCCTCGTCGTAGAAGCTCTTCGAACTGCGCCCGCTCATGGCGTGGTTGGCGACGGTGACGCCGCCCCCGAGGAACACGGGCAGCGCCATGCCCCAGCCCGCCTCGGGCGCGTACCGCGGCAGCTTGGTGTCCGCCGTCGAGTCCCCCGCGATGTACACGACGGTCCGGCGCGGCGCCGCGTGCGCGGTCTGTGTGCTGACGGTGCCGTACGCGACCGGGAGCGTCCCGGCGGCGAGCACAGCCCGTCTTCGTGAAATCCCTCTCCCCATCCCCATCCCCATCCCCATCCCCACTCCTCCACTCCCCGCTTCTCCTCGGACATCCCCCGGCCACGGCGGCTCCTCGCCGCGAGAACGCCACCGCCCGCCACCGCCCGCCGCGGACCGGGCCCGGTTCCGGGCCCGGGGGCCCGGACCGGGGCGTCACGGGGCGTGGTGGCGCGCCGTTTCGCGCGGGAGCGCGCGTCAGCGCGACTCGTATTCGGCCTGCGCCTCGTTCAGCCGCTTCGCGAGGTCGTCGGCGAACTCCTTCGCCGTCATCTTCCCGAGCAGCACCTTCTGGAAGTTCGGCTCCGTGTCCGCCTTGCTGATGTTGTTCCAGTCGGGCAGGTAGTACGGGAGCTGCACGACCTTCGTCTTCGGGTCGTCCAGGGACTCCAGCGCGGCCTTCGTCGGCGGGGCCTTCTGGATCCAGGCGTCGTCGCCCGCGTCCGAGCGCGCGGGGATCGCGCCCGCGGACTCGTTCCACTTGCTGTTCATCTCGCGCGAGGTGGCGAACTCGATGAACTTCCAGGCGGCGGCCTTGTTGTCGCTCTTCTTGAAGATGCCCATGCCGTCCACCGGGTTGGACACGATCGTGCGCGGCTGCCCCTCCTCGCTGGGCGGCAGCGGGGCACCGTCGATGCTGTCCTCGCCGTACGCCTTCACGTGGTCCTGGTAGGAGCCCAGGTTGTGCTGGAGCATGCCGATCTCGCCGCTGTCGAACTGCGAGACCATCTTCACGAAGTCGTTGTTGAGGTCGGCCGAGGGCGTCGCCTTCTTGTAGAGGCCGACGTACTTCTCCAGCGCCTTGACGTTCTCCGGATCGTTGACGGTGGTCTTCTCGCCGCGCCAGAAGGAGTCGACGCCGGACTGCGCGTACATCATGTCCAGGGCCTGCGCGACGGAGCCCTCGCCGCCCCGGATGGTGAAGCCGAACTTGTTGGAGTCCTTGTCGGTCAGCTCGTCGGCGGCCTTGTAGAAGGCGTCCCAGCTCGTGACCGGCGAGTCGAGTCCGGCCTTCTCGAAGAGGTCGGTGCGCCACCACAGGGTGCCCTGGTTGGCGGAGGTGGGGACCGTGTAGAGCTTCTTGCCGTCGCCAGCGGCGGCGGAGACGCTGTCGCGCATACCGGTGACGAGCTTCCCTCCCAGCGGGCTGTCGTCGACGCGCTCGGTGAGCGGTTCGAGCGCGTTCTGCGCGACCATGTTCGCCAGGTACGCGGTACCGACCATGCCGACGTCGGGGAGGCTGTCGCCGCCGCCCTGGATGGCGGTGTCGTACTTCGACTGGACGTCGTTGATGGGGATGCCCACGTACTCGACGTCGATGTCGGGGTTCTTCTTCTCGAACGCCGCGATGATCTCCTTCCAGACCTCGGTGCGCTCGCCCCCGTTGTTGTCCCAGAAGACGATCTTGCCTTTGCCGTCTCCCTCGCTGCCGGACACGCTCCCGTCGTCGCCGCACGCGGTGACGGTCAGGGCCAGCGCCCCCGCCATGGCCAGTGCCGCACCGGCACGCCTTCTGCCGCGGCTCTCAGCTCTGTTCATCGGTCGGACTCCTGTCGGTGGTGTGGGTCGTTGCGGGATGTGCGGGGTGCACCGGGTCCGGGCCCGTCACCCGGAAAGCGGTGAAGGCGGCGGTCACGGGCGTGGCTGTCGACGTGGCCGCTGACGTGGGCGTGGACGACGGCACGGACGCCGGGGTGGCCGGAGCGGTGGCGAAGAGGCCGAGCAGTGCGCCGACCCAGCGCCACGGCGTCGCGGCGAAGACCTGGCCCGAGGGCCGCATGCCGGCGCCGTCGAAGGTGTCGGCGGAGAAGCGGCAGCGGGCGCCCTCCCGTACCTCGATCCGCAGCAACGCCCGGCCCAGCGGCGCGGGGCGCGGCGGTGCCGCGTCCCGCTCGTACTCGGCGACGGACTCGGCGAACCGGTGCACGAGCCGCACCCCGGGCTCCGCTTCCCCGTGACCGCGCTCCAGGCCGATCCAGCTGAAGTCGTCGCCGAGCACGGCAAGACCGGCCTTCGCGCCCTCCGCCGCGCCGCCGTCCCCGGAACCGTCCCCCGTGAGGGACAGCTCCACCTCCGCCGTGAAGCGCTCGGCGGGCAGCCGCTGCGTCAGCACGCTGGGCAGGGTGCGCAGGTCGTGGGCCCTGTCCGTACGGACGCAGGCGAGCCGCAGCCCGTCGCCGTCGTGCGGGACGGTCCAGCCGGGCCCGGGGTTGGCGAGCCACGACCACTGGCGCCCGAACCGGCCGCCGGGGAAGTCGTCGTCGGTGACCGGCGCCTCCGGTGGCCGCGCGGGCGCGCCGTACGGCTTGCGGTGCGCGGCGACGGGGACGCCGCCGTCGCCGATGACCGGCCAGCCGTCCTCGCCCCAGCGCATCGGCTGAAGGTGGACGACGCGCCCGTAGGCACCACGCTGCTGGAAGTGGAGGAAGTAGTGCTCGCCCTCGGGGGTGTCCACCCAGGCGCCCTGGTGCGGCCCGTTGACGGCAGTGTCGCCCTGTTGCAGGACGACGCGTTCCTCGTAGGGGCCCTCGAACTCCCGCGAGCGGAACGCGCCCTGCCAGCCGGTCTCCACACTGCCGGCGGGCGCGAAGATCCAGAACCAGCCGCCCTGGCGGTACAGCTTGGGCCCCTCCAGCGTGAACCAGCCCGGCAGGAGGTCGCCGTCCACGACGATGCGGCCCTCGTCCAGGAGCCGGGTGCCGTCGGGTGCCATGCGGTGCCCGGTGAGGCGGTTCTTGACGCCTGAGCGTGACTTGGCCCAGGCGTGTACGAGGTAGGCGTGCCCGTCCTCGTCCCACAGGGGGCAGGGGTCGATGAGGCCCTTGCCCTCCTTGAGCAGCAGCGGCTCGCTCCACGGGCCGCGCGGGTCCGCCGCGTTGACCTGGAAGACGCCGTGGTCGGGGTCGCCCCAGAAGATCCAGAAGCGGCCCGCGTGGTGGCGCAGCGAGGGCGCCCATACGCCTCGGTCGTGGCGCGGCACGGTGAAAGCGTCGGCGGGCACGAGCCGTTCGAGCGCGTGGCCCGCGAGCCGCCAGTTGACGAGATCGCGGGAGTGCAGGACCGGCAGCCCGGGGACGCGGCTGAAGCTGGAGGCGGTCAGGTAGTAGTCGTCGCCGACGCGGATGGCGTCGGGGTCGGACCAGTCGGCGTGCAGCACGGGGTTGCGGTAGGTGCCGTCGCCCCGGTCGGCCCGCCATGCGGGGGTGCCGTTCATCGGGCGGCCCCCTTGCCGGTGCGCCGCGCTGCCCCGGTGGACGCGGCGGGCGCGTCGGACGGCCTGCCGGACGGCGCGTCGGACGGCGCGTCCGTGAGCTGGGCCGCCGTGCGCGCCGCCTCCGCGCGGCTGAGCCGCCCGTCGGCGACGGCCGTGACGACGCGCCGGGTGACGGTCTCCCCCGGCGGCAGGGCCAGCGGCCGGTCCCAGGCGAGCGAGGAGCCGACGCCGGGGTAGTCGGCGGCGCGCACGAACCAGGGGTCGGCGCGCGTCTCCTCGGTGGCGCCCGCGAAGACGAGGGTCCAGTCGGCGCCGCTGAGTGCGAGCCAGTCGGCGGTGCGGCCGTGCGCCGCCGCCTCGCCCTCGGCGTCGGGGGTGAAGACGGAGGGCGCCCTGTCGCCCAGGGGCGCGCGCCAGAAGAAGCCGCCGTACCCGGCGCCCGCGCGGCCGTTGGTTGCTGGGCTGCCGAGGGACAGCTCCTCGCCGGTCGCGTTGGTGAGCGCGGTGGTGAAGTCGAGCGCCCAGCGGTCGTCGGACAGCCGCTGCACGGCGACGGTGCGCCGCTCGGTGAGCAGCAGCCGTCCCCCGGCGACCCAGTCCAGCTCCTCCAGGAAGCCGTCCGGGTAGCAGAGCATCCAGCCCTGGTGGCGCTGGGTCCCGTGGTTGTCCAGTTCGGTGGGTCCCCGGCCGCGCACATAGGTGCGTCCGCCCCAGAAGTCGAACCCCGCCACGTCCGCGACCGCGAGTCCCGCGCCGAGGTGGTGCCGGTGGTCCTCGGGGCGCAGTTCGGTGACGGTGACGCCGCCGAGGGTGCGGACGGGGTGGAGGTAGGGGCGGGGCGCGTGCCCCGCGGGCAGCCGGGGCCGGTACACGTACCCGGCGACGGGCCGCCCGTCGCAGCGCAGCACGGTCGTGGTCCGGTTCACCTCGCGGGCCGCGCCTGTGCGCGAGATGCGGGGGGTACGGAGCAGGCCCGGTGCGGTCGGGCTTGCGGGGGCAGTGGTGGCGGTAGTGGTGGCAGTGGTGGCAGTGGATGCGCGGGGCGTGCGGTGTGACGCGTTCATGGCGCGGTCACCTCCAGCGGGGGTACGGCCCAGGGGGCGCGTAGTTCGGAGTAGAGCGAGAGCCCGGCGGCGCTGTCGGCGGTGAGGCCGTCGATGCCGGTGACGACGCGCCGTCCCGGCGCGGGCTCCCAGGCGGAGCCGGGCAGGGGGAGCGGCTCCGGTGCGGTGCGGACGGCCTCCACGAGCCGCATGAAGGCGCCCGCGCGTTCCAGCGGGGCGAGCAGGGGCCTGGGCGTGCGGCCCGCGGCACGGTCGCGTACGTGCGCCGCGAGGTCTTCGAGCAGGTCGGTGCGGGGGTGTTCGGTGGTCTCCGGCTCGTGCCCGTCCCGCTCCAGCAGCACCCGGTCCTGCTTGTACCAGAGCGTGATGCGGCCCTTCTCGCCGTGCACGACGACGTACGGCTCGTGGTTCTCCTCAGCGCACAGGGTGACGGCGGCGGTGATCTCGCCGCCCGCCGTGGTGCGCAGGCGGACGCATGAGGTGTCGTCCGCCTCGATGGGGTTGGCGCGGTACAGCTCCAGTTCGATGCCCGCGACGTCCTCGGCGTGGTCGGCGCCCGCGAGGCGCAGCGCCGTGGCGACGGCGTGCGCGAGGGGATTGGTGAGCACCCCGTCCATGACCTCCTCGCCGTCGAGGACGCGGTGCCCGGCCCAGGGCGCCCGCCGCCAGTACGCGTCGTCGCGCACCCAGGCGCCCGCCGCGCCGATGCCGCGCACCGCGCCGATGGCGCCCTCGTCGAGCAGGGTGCGGATGGCGGGCACGGCGTGCGAGCCGAAGGACTGGAAGCCGACCTGGCAGGAGGTGCCGGAGTCGCGCACCGCCTCGGCGATGCGCAGATAGCCGGACCAGGAGGAGGCCGGTGGCTTCTCCAGGAGCTGGTGCACCCCGCGCCGCGCGGCGGCGAGCGCGAGGGCCGTGTGCGTCTGGATGGGGGTGCACAGGACGGCGAGGTCCGCACCCGTACGGTCGAGGAGCGCGCCGAAGTCGGCGGACTGCTCCAGGCGCGTGCCGCCCGCTTCCGTGCCGTCGGGGTCCGCCGGGGCGTCGAAGCCGTACTCCGCCAGCTCCTCCTCCGGCAGCGGCCGTACGTCGCAGATGCCCGCGAGGCGGATCACGCCCTCGTCGGCGAGGCGCCGCAGATTGCGCAGGTGCCAGCGGCCGTGCCCCCGTGCCCCGGCCAGCACGACGCTGAGGGGTTCCGTCGGCCGTGTCGCGGCTCTTGTCGTCCGCTCGGTCGTCCGCTCGGTCATCAGCCCTTCACCGCCCCCGCGCTGAACCCTGTGACCAGCCACTTCTGGATGAAGCCGAAGATGATGACGACGGGCACCGCCGCGATCACCCCGCCCGCCGCGAGCGCGCCGAGGTCCACGCTGTCGGCGCCGAGCAGGGTGTTGAGGCCCACCGGGATCGTCTGCTTCTCCTGCGAGCTGAGGAACATCAGCGCGAAGAGGAAGTGGTTCCAGCTGTGCACGAAGGCGAACGAGCCGACGGCGATGATCCCGGGCCGCAGCAGCGGCAGCACCACGGCGCAGAACGCGCGGAAGCGACCGCAGCCGTCCACCCACGCCGCCTCTTCGAGGGAGGGCGGCACGTTCTTGACGAACCCGCTCAGCAGGATCATGGACAGCGGAAGCTGGAAGACGGCCTCCGCGATGATGACGCTTCCCAGGGAGTTGATCATCTGGAGGTTCTTGAAGATCTCGAAGAGCGGCACCAGCATCAGCGCGCCCGGAATGAACTGCGAGCACAGCAGCGCCAGCATGAACGGCGTCTTGAGCCGGAAGCGGAAGCGGGCGAGGGCATAGCCACCGGCGAGCGAGACGACGAGCGTCATCAGCATCGAGGCGAGGCCGACGAGCACGCTGTTCTGGAAGAAGATCCCGAAGCTGCGCTCGTTCCACACCTTCTCGAAGTGCTCGGTGGTGACCGGCCACGGCACCAGCGAGGTCGAGCCCGCCGGGCGCAGCGCGAACAGCAGCATCCAGTAGAACGGGACGAGCGTGAACAGCAGATACAGCCCGAGGGGCAGCAGGAGCTGCCAGCGCGGGATGTCGTCGGTCACGGGCCGCCGCCGTCGCGTGCGTGCGCGGCCGTTCCCGGCGGCGAGGGGGCGCAGTTCGGCGGGGGCGCCGCCGTTCCGCTCGGTCAGCGTGGTGGTCACTTGTCGTCGCCCCCGAACTTGCTGAGCCGCAGGTAGAGGATCGAGCAGAAGAGCAGGATCACGAAGGCGACGGTCGTCAGCGCGGACGCGTAGCCGAAGTCGTGGCCCTGGATGCCGGTGTTGGCGACGTAGAGGGGCAGCGTGGTGGTCTGCCCCGCGGGGCCGCCGCCGGTGAGGGTGTAGAGGAGGTCGACGTTGTTGAACTCCCACACCGCGCGCAGCAGCGTCGAGAGGACGATCGCGTCGCGCAGATGCGGCAGCGTGATGTGCACGAAACGGCGCAGGCGTCCGGCGCCGTCCACCGAGGCGGCCTCGTAGAGGTCCTTCGAGACAGACTGGAGGTCGGCGAGGATGAGGATCGCGAAGAAGGGCACCCCGCGCCACAGGTCGGCGACCACGGCGGCCCAGAAGACGGTTCCGGTGTCCGAGAGCACGGAGGTGCCGTACTCCCCGATGCCCGCGTCGGCGAGGTAACGGCTCAGCCCCGTGGAGGGGTTGTAGAGCAGGATCCAGATGGTCGTGGTCAGTACGCCGGAGACCGCCCAGGGCGAGAACACCAGGGCGCGCGCGAAGCCCCGGCCCGCGAAGGTCTGGTTGACGATCAGCGCGAGCATCAGGCCCAGCAGCAACTGGAGCCCGACCTCGGTGAAGACCCACTTGGCGCTGAAGACGAGCGTGTCGTAGAAGAGCGGGTCGGCGGTGAAGATCTCCCGGAAGTTGTCGAGCCCGGCGAAGCCGTTCTTCCAGGGCTTGGCCACGTTGTAGTGCTGGAGGCTGTAGTAGAGGACGCTGAGCATCGGGTACGCGATGAAGCCCAGCATCAGCAGCCCCGCCGGGGCGATCAGCCAGTACGGCAGGGCGCGCGTTCCGGTCACGCGCGAGCGGCGGGCCGCGCGCGGAGGGCGCGGCGCCGCGCCGGGCGGCGCTTTGGTCGGCACGGCGTGGGCCATTTGCCGGTGCTCCGTTCTGTCGGTGCGACGGTGCGTAGGTTCTGTCGGTGCGTCAGTTCTGTCGGTGCGGGGTCGTGCGGTGCGGCGGTGCGGCGGTGCTGGGTGGCGCGACGTGCGGGGCCGTACGAGGCGGTGCTGGGCCGTGCTGGGTGGTGCGGGGGCTCGGTGATCGGGGTGTCGAATCACCGTCGAACCTCGTTCGGTATCCCGGCCGTTCCGTGTCGCGGTCGCGCGGTGGTACGGGCGGCTCAGCCCGCGTAGGGCTCCGGCACCTCGCCCTTCCTGGCGAGGAAGCCGAAGTCGCAGCCGGTGTCGGCCTGCGTGATGTGCTCCTGGTAGAGGGCGCCGTAGCCGCGCCCGTAGCGCTCGGGCCGCGGCGTCCACGCGGCGCGGCGGCGGGCCAGCTCGGCGTCGTCCACGTCGAGGCTCAGTCGGCGGGCGGCGACGTCAAGCGTGATCAGGTCACCGGTGCGGACGAGCGCGAGCGGCCCGCCGACGTGCGACTCGGGTGCGATGTGCAGCACGCACGCGCCGTAACTGGTGCCGCTCATCCGGGAGTCCGAGAGCCGCACCATGTCCCGCACCCCCTCTTTGAGGAGGTGGTCAGGAATCGGCAGCATCCCGTACTCCGGCATGCCGGGACCGCCCAGCGGCCCCGAGCCGCGCAGCACCAGCACGCTGTCCGCCGTGATGCCGAGCGACGGGTCGTTGATGGTGGCCTGGAGGGTGCGGTAGTCGTCGAAGACCACGGCGGGACCCGTGTGCCGCAGCAGCCGGGGCTCGGCGGCGATGTGCTTGATCACGGCGCCGTCCGGCGCGAGGTTGCCCCGCAGCACCGCGATCCCGCCCTCGGGCGCGAGCGGGTCGTCCAGCCCGCGTATCACGTCGTCGTCGTGGACCAGCGCCCCGTCGAGCTGTTCGCGGAGCGTGTCGTGGGCGACGGTCGGGCGGTCGAGGTGGAGGTACTTCTCGCCGAGCCGCCCGAGCAGCCCCGGCAGGCCGCCCGCGTAGTGGAAGTCCTCCATCAGGTGGGCGCCGCCGGGCCGGAGGTTGGCCAGCACGGGGACGCGCCGGGCGACGGCGTCGAAGTCGTCCAGGGTGAGGGTGACCCCGGAGCGGCCCGCCATGGCGATGAGGTGGATGACGGCGTTGGTGGAGCCGCCCAGCGCGCAGACCGTGGCGATGGCGTCCTCGTACGCCTCGCGGGTCAGGAAGCGGGAGAGCCGCGCGTCCTCGCGGACGAGGCCGACGGCGCGCATCCCGGAGGCCGCAGCCATCCGCGCGTGCCCGGAGTCGACGGCGGGCAGCGAGGCGGCGCCCGGCACGGTCACCCCGAGCGCCTCGGCGACGGAGGTCATCGTGGAGGCGGTGCCCATCGTCATGCAGGTGCCCGGCGAGCGCGCGAGGCCGCACTCCAGCTCGGACAGCTCACGCTCGCCGATGAGCCCGGCGCGCTTGTCGTCCCAGTACCGCCACATGTCGGTGCCGGAGCCGAGGGTCTCGCCACGCCAGTGGCCGCGCAGCATGGGCCCCGCCGGGACGAAGACGGCGGGCAGGTCGACGGAGGCGGCGCCCATGAGCAGCGCGGGCGTGGTCTTGTCGCAGCCGCCCATCAGCACGGCGCCGTCCACCGGGTAGGAGCGCAGCAGCTCCTCGGTCTCCATGGCGAGGAGGTTCCGGTAGAGCATGGGGGTGGGCTTCTGGAAGGTCTCGGAGAGGGTGGCGACCGGGAATTCGAGGGGGAAGCCGCCCGCCTGCCACACCCCGCGCTTCACGGCCTCGGCACGCTCGCGCAGATGCTGGTGGCAGGGGTTGATGTCGGACCAGGTGTTGAGGACCGCGATGACGGGCTTGCCGAGGTGTTCCTCGGGCAGATAGCCGAGCTGCCGGGTCCTGGCCCGGTGGCTGAAGGAGCGCAGCCCGTCGGTGCGGTACCACTGGTCGCTGCGCAGAGGGGGGTCAGGGGGGTTTTCCGGCCCGGTCATGACGGGGTCTCCGTTCCGTCGAGGCCGACGGGTCCGGCGAGGCCCCACGCCTCCACGATGCGTGCCACCTCGGCCCGCTCCGCGGGGGGCAGCTCAGCGCTGGGGGCGCGGACGTCGCGGCGGCACAGGCCGAGCTGGGCCAGCGCCTCCTTGACGACGGTGACGTTGTACGCCGACTGCCGCGCCGCCCGCAGGGCTTCAAAGGAACGGATGCGCTCCCACACCTTCATGGCCCCCGCGAAGTCCCCGGCGCGCAGCGCGTCCAGCATCTCGGCCGAGACGCCGGGCGCGACGTTGACCAGGCCCGATGTGAAGCCGGTCGCGCCGCAGGCGAAGTAGGCGGGCGCGTACAGCTCGGCCAGGCCCGCCACCCAGACGAAGCGGTCGAGCCCGGCGTCGCGCGCGACGGCGGCGAAGCGGGCGGCGTCCGGCACCGCGTACTTCACCCCGATCACGTTCGGGCACGCCTCGCCCAGTTCGGCGAGCGCGGCGCCGTCGAGCAGCGGGTTGCGCACGTACGGGACGACGCCGAGCCCCGGCACGGCCTCGGCGATGGCGCGGTGGTAGGCGATCCAGCCGTCGCGCGCGACGTAGGGGTGCACGGGCTGGTGGACCATGACGAGGCCCGCGCCCGCGTCGCGTGCGTGCTCGGCCGCCGCGACGGCGGCGGTCACGTCGTGCCCGACGCCGACGATGACCTCGGCCTCGCCGCCCGCCTCGGCGACCGTCAGCTCGGCCTCGGCGCGCCGCTCCTCCGGGGTGAGGGAGTAGAACTCGCTGGTGTTGCCGTTGGGGGTGACGGCCCGGACGCCGCTGTCCAGGAGGCGGCGTAAGAGCGCGCGGTACGCGCCCGCGTCGAGCGCGCCGTCGGCCCCGAAGGGCGTCACCGGGATCGCCACGATCCCGGCGAGCGCGTCGCGCGCCGCGGTGAGGTCGCTCATGAACGTCTCTCCGTTCGGGTGGGGGCGGCGGGGGCCGCCGTCGCCGGGGCCGTGTCCACGGGGGCCGCGGGGGCCGCGTCCGGAAGGGCCGCGTCCGCCTCCGCCTCGGGGAAGGCGCGCCGCACGAAGCCCTCGATGTGCGCGTACAGCAGCCGCGCCGCGCCGTCCGCGTCGCCGTCCAGCGCGCGGGCGAGGATCTCGCGGTGCTCGGCCGCCTCCCGCTCCCAGGACGGGACAGCCCGCCAGGCGACGGTGGAGACCAGCGCCGCCTGGTCGCGCAGCTCGTCGAGCATCCGCGTCAGCAGCGGGTTGCCGCAGGGCAGATAGAGGGCGCGGTGGAAGTCACGGTTGGCGAGGGAGCGTTCGGCGCGGTCGGCGGCCTGGTCGGCCCGCTCCAGGGCCGCCCTGGCACCGCCGAGCGCCGAGCGCGACGCGATGACGCCGCGGCGGAGCGCCTCGGGCTCCAGCAGGAGCCGTACGTCGTAGACGGCACGGGCCATGCCCGCGTCCACGGTGCGCACGGTCACGCCGCGGTACTCGTTCATCACGACGAGCCCACGGCCCGCGAGGGTCTTCAGCGCCTCGCGGACCGGGGTCTTGGACACCCCGAACCGTGCCGCCAGTTCCGTCTCCACGAGCGGCTGCCCCGAGGACAGCTGCCCGGTGAGGATGGCGTGCTTCACGGCCTCCAGCACGAACTGCGTGCGGGACGGGATGGGCTGCGGTGGCTGGACTGTCTCCATGCGGCTCTCAAGGGTCTCTCTGGGTGACTCTCGCGGATCTCGCATATGGCTTCTCACGCATCTCGCATACGGCGTCTCATATATGACGCACGGTGCACGGCGTATCGCGTACGAGGTATCGCGTATGGCGTACGAGGTGCGGTGCGCAGAAAAGTAGGACGGCCCCAAGCGTTCGTCAACGCATCTGACAAAACTCGCGAAAAGTGCCAGGTCAACGGCACAGCAAGCCCTTACTAAAAGCCTGTCTCCGGAGCCCTTGCGCGGCCGTCCGGGAGCCCTTCGAGCGGGCTCCCGGACGGCTGCGTCGCGCTCAGCCCACAGCGGCGAGTGCCGCGCCCGCCGCGCTCAGGTCCGACGCCGAGGCCAGCCCCGCGTGGTAGAGCCTGACCTCGTTCGCGCCGTGCTCACGGGCGTGCCGGATGTCGTCGGCGAGGGTGCCGGGCGAGCCGCCCATACCCTTCACGAAGGTGAAGTTGGCCGCGAGCGTCGAGCCTTCACGGCGGTGCGGCGCGAACGGGTCCAGCACGGCGGCGCGTTCGGCGGCGGCACCCTCGCCCTGGCCGCCCGCGCAGGGCAGCACGAGCCCGTCGGCGTGCTCCAGCACGTCCGAGGGATCGACGCCCGCGTTGGCGCCGACCCTGTGCGGCGCGGGATCGGCGTGCAGCAGCACCCGGAAGTCCTCGCCCGCACGGTCCCGTACGGCGGCGACGGCCTCGCGCTGGAAGCGCGCGGCGACCGTGCCGCGCCAGGCCGCGAAGACGGCCGCGGGCTCGGCGCCGAGCGCCGCCTCGGCCCCGGCCCGCTCGGCCTCGCGGCCCGCGGCACCCGAGGCGGCGGGGTCCTGGCGCCCGGCCCACAGCGGCTCCAGCGCGCCCGTGACGGCGGCCCGCAGCGAATCGGGGTCTGCGCCCAGCGCCGCGTATCCGGCGCGGCACTCGTCGCAGAAGCACAGCGACATCAGATACTGGCCGACCCCGCCGAGCGCGACCCCCGCGGTCTTGTCGTGCGCGTGCAGATGCGCGAAGCCGTACCAGCCGCAGGACTCCAGCTCGGTGCCCCGTGTGCGGCCACCGGGTGGGACGGCCGCCTCGGCGGCGAGCGTGACGGCGTACTCGCGCACCTCTGCCCGCGCAGCGCAGGGCGCCCATGGGTAGCGGTCGCCGTAGGCGTTGCGGACGGTGACCTCGGGGAACTCGGCGCCCAGACGGGAGTTGTGCGCGAGCACGACCCACGAGTGGACGTCGAGCCCGGCCTCGGCCAGGGCCTCGGCGGCCTCTCCGTAGGCCCCGCCCTCGTGGTCGCTCACCGCCCAGTCCTGCGCGTACGGGCGCAGCCGCCGTCCCTCCCAGCGTGCGGGGTCCGGCGGGTAGAGGACCGCCGAGTGCCGGGCCGTGACGATGCGGTGGCGCGGGTGGCGCGGGGTGAGGGCGCGGGTGGAGTGGTAGGCGGAGGCAAGGGTGACCTGCTGGACGCCGAGGGCGGCGAGGCGGCCCGGCGCTTCCGGGTCGCCCACCACGTCCCAGGGGTAGACGAAGGCGGAGGCCCGCATCACGCGCCCTCCCTCTCCCGGGCCGGCTGGGCCGACTGGGCCGGCCGCGCCTGCCCTGTCTCCCCGACGAGCGCCAGGCCGCGTTCGATCAGCTCGGCCAGTTCCTTCACATGCGCGGGCGTCGGCTCGGCCAGCGGCGCGCGTACCTCTCCGACGTCGAGCCCGCGCAGTCGCACGCCCGCCTTGACCAGCGAGACGGCGTAGCCGCGCCCCTGGTCGCGCAGTTCGACGAGGGGGCGGAAGAAGCCGTCGAGGAGCGCGTCGACGGTCGCGTCGTCGCCGTTCGTCAGCGCGCGGTGGAAGGCGAGGGCGACCTCGGGCAGGAAGCAGAAGACGGCGGAGGAGTAGAGCGTGATGCCGAGGGCGCGGTAGGCGGGTTCGGTCAGCTCGGCCGTCGGCAGCCCGTTGAAGTAGAGGAAGTCCCGGCCAGGCAGCTCCGTGCGGACCGCGCTGACGATGCGCTGCATCAGGGCGAGGTCGCCGTAGCCGTCCTTGAGCCCGATGACGCGGGGCACCTTGGCCAGTTCGACGACCGTCTCGGGAGTGAAGACCGCGTTGTCGCGCTGGTAGACGATGACGTCGAGCCCGGTCGCCCCTGCGAGCGCGGTGTAGTGGCGCAGCAGCCCGTCCTGGCCCGGCACGACGAGGTACGGAGGCATCGCGAGCAGCCCGTCGGCGCCCGCCTCCTCGGCCAGGCGCGCGAACTCCACGGCCAGCGCCGTGCCGTAACCGGCGCCCGCGACGACCGGCACCTCACCCCTCGTCTCCTCGACGGCGGCGGCGACGCAGTCGCGGAACTCGCCCGGCGCGAGGGCGTGGAACTCGCCCGTGCCGCAGCAGACGAAGACGGCACCCGCGCCCGCCTCGACGCCGCGCCGCACGTGGGTGCGGAAGGCGTCGAGGTCGAGCGCGCCGTCGGGTCCGTAGGCGGTGACGGGGAAGAAGAGCAGCCCGTCCAGGCGCTCCGCGAGCGGCGCGCGCCCGCGCGGGCCCGCGCCCCCGGAAGAACCCGGAGAGGACGAGGAGGGTGACGGGGACGAGGAGGGTGATGAGGAAGGTGAGGTCATGCAGCACTCCCTGATGAGGGTCGGCGCGGAACCGGGCCGCTGTGCCGCGCTGTTCACCGCGCCGCGTCCGCCGCACCTGCTGCCGCCCGACCGGACGTGCACGTTTCTGATTTGCGTCTATATTTCTGAACGCCGCCACGCTAGGACAGCCACTCAGGGGCGGTCAAGCACGAAACCGCCTTCAGACGGCCGGAATTGACCCCCTCGCACACGCCCCGCCACCTCCCCCTCCAGAGCCCTCCCCCGGAGCCCCGCGCGGCCCGCGCGCGGGCCTTGACTCGGCCCCGGCTGCTCCCTAGCGTGTCCAAGTCCTCATATATGAATCGCGTCCATGTTTGGAGACTCGCCGATGCCTGTTCCCCGCACCGTCCTGCTGACCGGCGCCGCGGGTGGCCTCGGCACCCTGATGCGGGATCTGCTGCCTCCGTACGGGTACGAACTGCGGCTCCTGGACATGCGCCCCGTCGAGGGGGCGCCCGAAGCGCTCACCGTCGACCTCGGCGACGCCGCCGCGCTCAGGGAAGCGGTGCGCGGCGTGGACGCGATCATCCACCTCGCGGGCATCTCGCTGGAAGCCCCGTTCGAGAAGATCCTGCGGGCCAACATCGAGGGCGCTTACCACCTCTACGAGGCGGCCCGCCAGGAGGGGGTCAAGCGCGTCGTGTTCGCCTCCTCGAACCACGCGGTGGGCTTCACCCCGTACCCCAAGGAGGGCGAACCGCTCGTCCCCGTGGACACCCCGCGCCGCCCCGACACCTTCTACGGGCTCTCCAAGTGCTTCGGCGAGGACCTGGCGCAGCTCTACTGGGACCAGCACGGCATCGAGACCGTGTCCGTGCGCATCGGCTCCTGCTTCCCCGAGCCGACGACCGTGCGCATGCTCTCGGTCTGGATGAGCCCCGCCGACGGCGCCCGCCTCTTCCACGCCGCGCTCACCGCGCCGGACGTCGGCCACACCGTCGTCTACGGCTCGTCCGCCAACACCCGCCTGTGGTGGGACCTCTCCTCGGCCCGCGCGCTGGGCTACGAGCCCCAGGACGACTCCGAGCCGTACGCCGCGGAACTCCTCGCGGAACAGGGCGAACTGGACCCCTCGCAGCCCGGACACGCCTACCTGGGCGGCACGTTCGTCACGGACCCGCCCATCTGGCCGCACTGACGCGCGAGGCGGCGTGCATCATGGAGCGGCAACCGATCACCCACGGGGAGGGCCCTCCACCATGTACGCCGCGCACTCCGCGCACGCCGCCGCCTACCTCGCCGAATCCGGATCCGGGGCCGACACGGACGGGGACCTCGGCTCCGCACTCTCGGACCTCGCCAGTTCCGGCATCGTCAGCTGGCTCATCCTCGGCCTGATCGCGGGCACCGTCGCGAAGGTCATCCTCCCGGGGCGCGATCCCGGCGGCATCGTCGGCACCGCGCTGATAGGCGTGGCGGGCGCGTTCATCGGGGGCTGGCTCTCGGCGACGTTCCTGGACCGCCCCGTCAGCCACAACTTCGTCGACCCCGCCCTGTGGGTGGCGGCCGTCGCGGGCTCGCTGGTGCTGCTGGTCGCCTACCGGCTGCTGTTCGGCCACTCCCGCGAACGTCACCACCGCTGACGCGCCCTCAGCTCCTCAGCTCCTCAGTGCGCGCGGCCCCTTGTCCGGGCTACGCACGTGCTCGGGCTACGCGAGTACGCACGTGCTCGGGCTACGCGAGATCGAGGACGGCCTTGCCGTGCAGCCGGCGGCCGAGCAGGGCCTGTACCGCCTCGGCATGCCGGGTCCAGGAGCCGCGCCAGCTGATGCCCGGATCGAGGCGGCCCGCGGCGGTCTCTCCGGCCAGCCAGGTCAGATCGGCGGAGAAGTCGGCGGCGGGGTCGCCGAGGAGGAAGAAGGTGCGGATCGACCGGTCGTGCCGCCCCCCGTCGCCCAGCAGGGCATCCGGCGGCAGCACCACGTCGGCCTCGGAGGAGCGGCCCACGCTGTAGAGGACGCCGCCCGCCGACAGGGCGGCGAAAGCGTCGACGAGGTACTGTCCGCCGACGTTGTCGAGAACGGCGGACACGGGCTGCCGCACGGCGGCAGGCTCCGGGTGCACCTCGTCGGCGCCCAGGGCCCGCAGTCCGTCCGCCTGGGCGGGGTTCCGGCTGATGGCGACGACGTGCGCGCCCGAGCGGGCGGCCAACTGGACGGCGTAGCGGCCGACTCCGCCGGAGGCACCGGTGACCATCACGCGGCGGCCGAGCAGCGATCCCATCCGGCGCAGCACGTGCAGGGCGCTCAGTCCGGCGACGGGGACAGTGCTCAGTGCGCCGGGGTCGGCGTCCTGCGGCGCGGTGCCGAGCAGCGCCGCGGGTACGGCGCGCAGCTCGGCCCAGCCGCTCTCGCCGAGGGTGACGACCCGCTCCCCCTCGGCCGGGCCCGAGCCGTCGGCAGCCGCCTGGACGACCACGCCCGCCGCGTCCCAGCCGGGCACGGTGCCGCCCGGCGTCTGCGGACGGACCGCCTCATGGACCTCGCCGAAGTTCAGCGACACCGCCTCGACCCGCACCAGCGCCTCGTGGGCGGCGGGCCGCGGTGCGGGGACGTCAGCCAGGGACAGATGTCCGGGCGAGGCGTGGTCGACGACGAGTGCGCGCACGGGAAGACCTCTTTCACGAAGCATGAAGTGCCACAGAGTGGCGTTTGCTCCAGTAGAGCATATGCGCAGTCTCGGCGCGCTTGCTAAAGTGCCGACGGTGACCCCCTCCGAACAGCCCGTCGGCCTGCGTGAACGGAAGAAGCTCCGCACTCGCCAGGCACTGGCCGACACCGCCGTCACACTCTTCGGTGAACGCGGATTCGACGACACTCCACTGGACGTGCTGCTGGAGCGGGTGGAGGTGTCCCGGCGAACGTTCTTCCGCAACTTCCGCTCCAAGGAGGACGTGGCGCTCACCGCCGTCAAGCAACTCTGGGACGTCTATCTGGACGTCCTGGACGGCACCGAGAAGTCGGGGCCGCTGGCCGATGTCTTCCTCGACGCCATGCTGACCACCCTGGAACGCATGGACGAGGACTGGTACCGGCGCTTCCCCCTCACGCTGCGGCTGATCGCCGAGTCGCCCGCACTCGACGGGCACTCGCTGCGGCACTGCGCCGAAGTCCAGGCCGAGATCACCCGCAGGCTCGGCGAGCAGGGCGGGCCCGACAGACAGGGCGGGCCCGATGGGCAGCACAGCCCCGACGGACAGGGCGGCCTCGAACTGCGGCTCCTCATCGAGTTCTTCGTGGCGTCCTGGCGCTGCACCCTGGACGAGTGGCTGCCCGACTGCGCACCGGGCGAACTGCCCGCGCTCCTGCGCCGGACGTGCTCGTCCATGAGCGCCGCCCTCGATCTGTCCCTCCCGGCCCGAGCCGCACCGCACCGCACCGCTTCGCCCGCGCGCACCGGAACCGGCCCGGACCGTATCGAGCGGTAAGAGACAGGCTCAGCGCACGCAGCCCGCCCGTTCCATCGCCGGCTCCGCCATGGAACGGGCCACCCGCACGGGGTCGTCCACCACCGCGAGCCCGTGCAGCACCATGGCGCCCTCGTGCAGCAGCGCCAGTTCGTCCGCGAGCAGCCCTGGATCGCGGGCGCCCGCTTCTTCGGCGAGCCCCCGCAGCAGGCCGCGCAGCCAGCGCTTCTGCTCCGCGATCACCTTGCGCCCCGGATGGCCGGGGTCAGGCAGCTCGGCCGCCGCGTTGACGAAGCCGCAGCCGCGCGGATTGCGCTCGCTCATCCACTCGGCCAACGCGTCGAAGGTGGCCAGCGTGCGCGCGTACGCGTCCGGACCGCTCCGGGCCACCCGCTCCGTGAGCCACTCGCGCCACCGCTCGTCGCGTGCCCGCAGATACGCCGCGACCAGCGCGTCCTTCGAGCCGAAGCGGTCGTAGAGGGTCTTCTTGGTGACCCCCGCCTCCTTCGCGATCAGGTCGACGCCGACGGCCGTGATGCCCCGCCCGTAGAACAGCTCCTCGGCCGCGTCGAGGATCTTCCGCGCGCCCGGCGTCAGGGCCCTGACCACCGGCACCTCCGCCGCTTCCACTGCTTCCGCCGTTCCCGCCGCTTCCGGCGCCTTCGCGTCCGTCATTCCGGCACCGCCGCCTCTCCTCGTCCGCGCATCACGCTTGCGGTAAACCGATCTGTCTAGTTCACTCTACAACTCCGAGAGGTAGACAGATCGGTTTACCTCAGTAGCCCCTACGCAGCTCGCCCTGCGGTGAGGAGTCCTCCCGATGCCCGGCCCCCTCCCCCACGGCCCCGCGGACCGCGCCCCGGCCGCCGCCGTCGTCCCTGCCGGTACCTTCGTCGCGGCCGGTCTCGTCGTCATGTGGAGTTCCGGCTTCATAGGCGCCGGGCTCGGCACCCGCCACGCGGGCGCCGACACCCTCCTGATGTGGCGCTTCCTCGTCGCGACGGCGCTGCTCGGCGGCCTCTGGCTGCTGCTGCGGCGACGCCGTCTCCCGGCGCGCGCCGTGGCGGAGCAGTCCGTGATCGGGCTGCTCTCCCAGGGCGTCTATCTCGGCTCGACGGTCTGGGCCGTCGGCCTCGGCGTCCCGCCGGGGACCTCCGCGCTGATCGCGGCGCTCCAGCCCCTGGCGGCTGGCGCGCTCTCGGGAAGGCTGGTCGGCGAGACGGTGTCGCGGCGCCAGTGGGCGGGGCTCGCCATCGGCCTGGCGGGCGTTGCCATGGTCGTACGGGACGACCTCTCGGCCTCCGCCGCGGTGCAGGGCTGGGCCTACGCGCTGCCCTTCGCCGGGATGGCCGGGCTCCTCGCGGCCAGCTTCCTGGAGCGGCGCGCGCGGAGCCCGCTCCCCGCGACCGACGCGCTGCCGCTGCACTGCCTGGTGAGCGCGCTGGTCTTCACGGGCGTGGCACTGGCCGCCGGGCCGGGGCACGCGGCCCCTCCGGCGACGCCGGGCTTCTGGCTCGCGGTGGCCTGGGTGGTGCTGCTCTCCACCGTCGGCGGCTACGGCTTCTACTGGCTCAGCCTCCGCCGCGACGGCGTCACCCGCACCAGCGCCCTCATCTACCTCACCCCTCCCACCACCGCCGTGTGGGCGTACGCGATGTTCGGCGAGGCGCCGGGGCCGCTGGCGCTGGCCGGGATGGCGGTCTCGCTGGCGGGCGTGGTCGTGGCCGTACGGCGGAGTCCCGCGACGCGGACGGGGCAACCGGGGCGGCCGGGGCGCCGGGGAAGTGCGGGGCAGGCGGAACCGGCAGGTCGGCCGGTACGGACGGGGGAGGCAAAGGAACCGCAAAGGAGCCCCGCTCGTTACGAACGACATGACCGCGATGACTCCTGGCTCGAACCTTCCCCTGACCGCGACCCGCGTTGCGGTTGACGTCACCTCACCCACCCGGCTCGATGTCTCGGGCCTGCTGCTCGGCAGCGAAGGGAAGGTGCGCTCCGATGCCGACTTCGTGTTCTACAACCAGCCGAGCGGCCAGGGAGTGACCCACAGCAGCGGCGCGGCCGACACCATCACGGTGGACACGGCCGCCGTGCCCGCCGATGTGGAGAAGGTCGTCGTCACCGCGAGCCTGGACGCCTCCGGTGGCACCTTCGCCGGCACCGAGCCCACCGCCACCGTCCGCGACGCCGCCTCGGGCGCCGTCCTCGCCACCTTCACCCCGCCCCAGCTCGGCGCCGAGACCGCGCTGGTCGTGGTGGAGGTCTATCGCAGGGGCGGCGCGTGGAAGGTCCGAGCGGTGGGCCAGGGTTACGCCAACGGGCTGGGCGGCATCGCGGCGGACTTCGGCGTCGACGTCGAGGAACCCGCCGCAGCGCCGACACCGGCCCCCGCCCCGCAGGCGCCGCAGGCTCCCCCGGCCCCGCCCGCGCCTCCGGCTCCGCAGGCCGCACCCGCACCGCCCGCTCCCCCGGCTCCGGCTCCGGCGCCCGGCGCGGGGAAGATCAACCTCGACAAGGGCAAGGTCAGCCTCCAGAAGCACCAGACCGTCTCGCTGGTCAAGGGCGGCAAGCCGATGCTCACCTCCGTCAGGATGGGCCTCGGCTGGGAGCCCGTCTTCCGCGCGGGCCGCCGTGCCAAGGAGATCGATCTCGACGCCTCCGTCATCGCGTACGACGCCAACCGCAAGAAGGTCGATGCCTGCTATTTCGGCAAGCTCGCGATCCTGAACGGCGTGATCCAGCACTCCGGTGACAACCTCACGGGCGAGGGCGCCGGGGACGATGAGGTCATCACCGTCCACCTGGGCGACATCCCCTCGCAGGTCACCGGGCTGGTCTTCACGGTCAACTCCTTCTCGGGCCAGAAGTTCACCGAGGTCGCCAAGGCGTACTGCCGCCTGCTGGACGGCGGTTCGGGCCAGGAGCTGGTCCGCTTCGATCTGACGAACGCCGAGCCGCGCACGGGCGTCCTGATGTGCAAGCTGATCCGCCAGTTCTCGGGCGAGTGGGAGATGACGGCGCTCGGCGACTACGTCGACTCGCGCACCGTCCGCGGCATGGTGAAGCCGGCGGGCGCCGCCCTCTGACGCAGAGCCCTCTGACGCGGCTCGCGCGACGGAACAGCGCGGCAGGACATCGCAACAGGGCATGAAGAAGGGCCCCGCCGACGGGGGAACGGCGGGGCCCTTCACTCATAGTGTGGCAGACGAAGGGCGGTTGTGGTGAGCCCTCGCGAAAAAATACTGGCAGTCCGGATTACCACGCGGTCACCACCCCGCCCTCCGCACCGGCCCCCGCCCCACCTCACGGCCCCGCGCGGCGGATTCGCGGCCTGCGACGGGGCCGGAGGACTACGGCGCCGGGCTACGGCTCCGTCCCGATCGTGCCGTAGGTCGGCCGCCCCTGCGGCTCGTACGTGTGCACCGCGACCCCCGCGCTCGTCGTCCTGGAGCCGGTCAGCTTCAGCGCCGTCGGCAGCGTGCCGTCCGCGAACAGCCGCCTGCCCCGGCCGAGGACGACGGGATAGACGAGCAGCCGGTACTCGTCGATGAGGTCGTGCGCCATGAGGGACTGCGCGAGCACACAGCTCCCGTGGATCTGGATCTCCCCGCCGGGCCCGCTCCCCTCCGCCTTCAGCTCCGCGACCGCCTTGGGGACGTCGCCGGAGAGCAGCGTCGAGCCGTGCCAGTCGACCGAGGGCAGGGTCCTGGAGGCCACGTACTTGGGCAGTGAGTTGAGGCGGCTCGCGACGGGGTCGTCCTCGTCGGTGACGTGCGGCCAGTGCGCTGCGAAGATCTCGTACGTCCTGCGGCCCAGCAGGAAGCCGTCGGCCGCCTCGAACCAGCCGCTGATGACGCGGCCCATGTCCTCGTCGGCGTAGGGGACCAGCCACCCGCCGAGGTCGAACCCCCCGCTGGGGTCCTCGCCCGGGCCACCGGGTCCCTGTGTGACGCCGTCCAGCGTCAGGAAGGTGGTCAGCGTGATCTTCGTCATGGCCGGTCCCTCTCTCGGGAGTCCGTGGCCCGTGCCGTGCCGTGCCGTTCCGGTCCGCTCGGCTCCGTCGACGTGATGGCCGAGCGGAGCAGCGCGGCGCGGCACGGGCCACGCGTGATTCCTTCAAGAGGGTGACCCGCCGGGCGCTCGGAACTCATCGCCCGGCGCCGAACTCGTCGCGGACCAGCGGATTCACGCCATCCGGCTCCCGGAGCCCGCCGGGCCCCGGGGCGGGAACGGCCGTCAGCAGACACTGTCCGTCGGCTTGGGGTTGCCCAGGCCGAACAGGGGGCGCAGCCGCAGGCCCGCCCAGGTGCCGACGAGGGCCACCGCGCCCCAGATCCAGCCGTGCAGACTGCCGGAGGCGATGCCCGCGAGGTAGGCGCCGATGTTGCAGCCCCCGGCCATGCGGGCGCCGATCCCCATCAGGACGCCGCCGAGGACCGCGGCGACCGCCGTGCGCAACGGCATACCGCGGTGCAGCTTCCACACGCCGCCCGCCGCAGCGGCCACGGCGGCGCCGACCATGATGCCGATGTCGGTGAGGCTGGTCTTGTCCGCCAGCACGGGCCCGGAGAGCTGCGCCGCGTTCTTCGGCTCCTGCCAGAACGCCCACGCCTCGGGCGAACCGCCCAGCGCGCCCACGAGCTTGGAGCCCCACAGCGCGAAGGCGCTGGTGACGCCCCAGGCCCCGCCCGAGACCAGCAGCACGGCCGCGCCGAGCACGGCCAGCACCAGCGCGCCGACGGCCAGCGGCCAGGAGCCGCGCAGGACGCGGGCCAGCGCGCCCCGAGCGGAGGGCGGCGTGCCGACGGGCGGCGGGGTGCGCCGCGCCTGTATGCGGCGGGCGACCAGCCAGACGAGCGCGAGCAGCGCCACCGTCAGCACCCAGGACCCGAACCAGCCGACGTGGTCGGCGAAGACGACCGGGTCCATCGCGGGCAGGTCGCGCCACAGCCCGTACTGCCAGGCCGCCAGCGTCGAGCCCGCGATGAAGCCGCCGAGGGTCAGCACGATCGTGCTCTGGCCCGAGCCGACGGCGAAGAGCGTGCCGGAGGCGCAGGCGCCGCCGAGCTGCATGCCGACGGCGAAGAGGAAGGCCCCCACCAGGAGCCCGATGCCGAGGGTTCCCGCGCTGGGCGCGGGCACGGAGCCGAAGAGTCCGCTGCCCGTGCCGATGATCAGCGCGAAGAGGGTGGCCGTGGTGCCCAGCAGCAGGGTGTGGGCGCGCAGTCCGGTGCCGTTGCCGACCGCGATGAGCTGCCGCCAGGCGGAGGTGAAGCCGAAGCGGGAGTGGAAGAGGGCGACGCCGAGACCGATGCCGAGCAGGAGCAGCACACCGGGCTTGGCGCCGTGCGCCGACCACACGTACGCGGTCAGCGCGACCCCGAGCACCCCGGCGACGGCGAGCGGCAGACGGCGCACGCTCGGCGCCGGTGCCGCCTCGGGCGCGGGCACGTGGGTGGGCGAGGGGGTGAGCAGAGCGGTGCGGGGCGGCGCCCCGGCGGGGGGAGCGGTGGTCACGGGCGTCTCCGTGGGGATGGGGCCGGACACAGGTGTGCCGACGGCGCTACGAAGAGGAGGAGAAGGGAGGGAGGGAGGGAGGGGCGGGTGAGCGGGGGCGGCGCGCGGGAGCGCCTGGTCACCGGCCCGTGCGGCCACCCGCCGGGGTGGCCGCGGGGAGATCCGTCAGCGGCGACAGAGCGCGTCGTCGACGCTCCACGCCGTGGCCGCGAAGAGCGCGAGTGCCAGCAGGCGTGCGGGTCCGAACATGAGTGCCACGGTAGACCATCGAGATCCGGCCACCCCGGCCTGTCTCAATTACCGAGACCGAAAATGGACAGCCGCCGGTAGGGTCGGGCCCGCTCCTGTCCCCGTGCGCCCGCTGGAGGTCGGTTCTTCCGTGACCGAGCCCGTGACCACCGCCACCTCTCCCGTCACCTCCCCCGCCTCCCCCACCGCCTCTTCCGCCGTGCGCACCGAGCGCAGCGGCCCGGTCACGACCGTCGTCCTCTCAAGGGCCGAGGCCCGCAACGCCGTGGACGGGCCGACCGCCACCGCGCTCGCCGACGCTTTCCGCGCCTTCGAGACGGACCCGGAGGCGCGCGTGGCCGTGCTGTGGGGCGAGGGCGGCACGTTCTGCGCCGGTGCCGACCTCAAGGCGATCGGTACGGAGCGCGGCAACAGGGTCGAGGCGGAAGGGGACGGTCCGATGGGCCCGACGCGGCTGCGGCTGTCCAAGCCCGTCATCGCCGCCGTCAGCGGGCACGCGGTCGCGGGCGGGCTGGAACTCGCTCTCTGGTGCGATCTGCGCGTCGCGGAGGAGACCGCCGTCTTCGGGGTCTTCTGCCGCCGCTGGGGCGTGCCCCTGATCGACGGCGGTACGGTCCGGCTGCCCCGGCTGATCGGCACGAGCCGTGCCACGGACCTCATCCTCACCGGCCGCCCCGTCCACGCGCACGAGGCGCACGACATCGGTCTCGCCAACCGGCTCGTCCCTGCGGGCCGCGCCCGCGCGGCGGCGGAGGAGCTGGCCGCGGAGCTGGCCCGCTTCCCGCAGACCTGCCTGCGCGGCGACCTCGCCTCCGTCCACGAGCAGGACGGCCTCTCCGAGGAGGCGGCCATGGCGGCCGAGCTGCGCCACGGGCGGGCCGCGCTGGCCGAGGCGGCGGAAGGCGCCGCCCGCTTCGCGGCGGGCGCGGGGCGGCACGGGGACTTCGGCGACCTCGGCGGGTGAGGGGGTGAGGGGGTGAGGGGGGTGCGACGGGGGAGCCGGTGGCCCTCTCAACGCGACGTCGCGCCCGTCGGACCCGTCGCACCCGTCGCACCCGTCGCGCCCATCGCGGTTGCCGCACCCGCCGTGTCCGACGCACCCGTCACGTCCGTCACGCGTACGGCAGCAGTCCCGCGTCCGTCTTCTCCCAGGCCGCGCGCAGCCGGGCGAGGCGTTCGGGCTGCGCCGTCGCCCTGTCGGCCAGCTCTCTGGGGTCGGCGGAGAGGTCGTAGAGGTGGTCGGTGCCGTCCTTGCCCCGGTAGTACTTCCAGTCGCCGCGGCGCAGGGCGCGCTCTCCGCGCACCCGCCAGAACAGGTCGCGCTCCGGCGCCCGTTCGCCGCGCAGCAGATAGCCCGCGAGGCTGTGGCCGTCCAGCGGGTGTCCAGGCGCGGGGCGCGCGCCCGCGAGTTCGAGGAGGGTCGCGGTCCAGTCCGGGGAGTAGTGGGGGACGTGGCTGACCTGGCCGCCGTCGAGCCGCGCGGGCCAGCGGACGATCTCAGGGACCCGGATGCCGCCCTCCTGGAGCGACGCCTTCGCTCCGGACAGCGGCCACTGGTACGACCAGCGCTCGCCGCCGTTGTCGCTGGCGAAGAAGACGAGGGTGTCGCGCTCCTGGCCCGAGGCGCGCAGCGCGGCCAGCACCTCCCCCACCGAGCGGTCGAGGTCCTCGACCATCTCGGCGTACTTCTCCAGCGACCCGCCGTCCTCGTGCCGCAGCGCGCGCGAGTCCCCCGCGGCCACGCGCCGCGCGACCCGTGCCGCGTCCTCCTCGTCGCCCTCCGCTATCCAGGGCCAGTGCGGGGTGGTGAAGTTGAGGTTCAGCAGCCAGGGCTCCTCGCGCCCGCTGCCCTCCTTGCCGCGTACGTGGTCGACGGCGCGCTCGGTGAGGACGCGGGTGTAGTAGCGCAGGTCCTTGTACTCGGCGTCGCCCTCGTACAGGTCGTACTCGCCGCCGAGCCCCAGCTTGGAGTAGTACTCCAGCGCCCCGCCGAAGTTCCCGAAGAAGGAGTTCCAGCCGGACTTGGTGGGGCTGTAGTCGGGGAGGTAGCCGCAGTGCCACTTGCCGATCAGCGCGGTGTCGTAGCCCGCGTCGCGCAGCAGGGAGGCGAGGGTGGGGTGGCCGGGCTCCAGCCCCTCGCTCCGGTCGGCGATGGGCTCGGCGAGGCCACCACGGGTACGGCCCGGATAGCGGCCCGTGTAGAGGGAGAAACGGGTGGGCGAGCAGGTCGCGGAGCCCGCGTACGCCTGGGTGAAGCGGACGCCCCCGCGGGCGAGGGCGTCGAGGTGCGGGGTGCGGATGCGGTCGGAGCCGAACGAGGAGAGGTCGGCCCAGCCGAGGTCGTCGCCGAGGATGAACAGGATGTTGGGGCGCCGGGACCTGCGCCCGGTGTCGGCCCGGAACGGCCGCTCCTCCGGCGCGTGCGGGGCCGCGGTTCCGGTGGCGGGCGTGGCCGGAGCGGCGGAAGCGGCGGATGTGCCCATCGCGGCGGTGGCCGCCGACGTGCCGACGAGCCCGCCGAACGCGCGACGGGACAGGGCTGCGGACATGGTTCTCCCCGGGAGAGGTCGGATGAGGGTGCTGAGGCACGGGGTTGCTCTGCGCGGGCACGGGCACGGACGTACCGCGTCACGTCGCGTTGCGTTACGTTGCGTTGCGTTGCGTTGCGGGAGGTGGGACGACGAGGCGCGCGGCACGGACCAGGCGTACGGGCCCGCGTACGGGCGACACGTGCCGCCCGTCACCCCGTACGCGTCACACGCCGCACGTCACACGGCGGGAGCGGGGCGACACACCGCGCTGGCCACGCGCCGCAGGTCGACATGACGGCGGCGCACGAGGACGCGCGTCCTCCTCCGTACGGGCCGGTCGGCGGTACGGTCAGCAGGCCGACGTCGCACAGCGGGCACAGCGGACACTGCGGGCACAGCGGACACCAACCGTCCGGGCCGCGCAGACCGCGCGTCCCATCGCCCGAGGGGCCCTCTTCCGGGCCGTCGCGTCAGTCTCCGCATGGGCGCCGAGTCTTGTCGGCCCTGGTGACGGCGTCAATGCTCGGAGCCCACGCGTAACACGACCGCCATACGCACCTCTTGACGCGGCAACAACACCAGATCAGAGTGCGCACGGCAGCCGATTGTTTAGCCATACACGAATCCGGAGGCGCCCGTGTGCGATCTGCATGACCATCACGAGCACACTCAGCAGGCCGAAGAGGCCCTGGCCGCGAGTGGGATGAGCCGACGCCAGATCATGCAGTTGCTCGGCGCCGCCGGAGTGACCGCCGCGACCGCGACCGCCGTCGCCGCCGACCCCGTGATGGCCGCGACGGGCACCGCGACCGGCACCGTGGCGGGCGACGGCGGCTACGAGCCCCCGGAGGGCCTCGCCCAGGACTCCGCGGCCAAGCGCTCCGCGCTCGCGTGGATCGAGCGGCACGAGTCCCGCATCACCGGGCTGAACGACGAGATCTGGGAGAACGCGGAGCTGAGCCTGCGCGAGTGGAAGTCCTCGATCGCGGAGGCGGACTTCCTCAGAGAGGCCGGTTTCGAGGTGGAGTTCGGGACGGCCGGCTTCCCGACCGCGTTCACGGCGACCTTCAGCCAGGGCAGCGGCGGCCCGGTGATCGGCTTCAGCGGCGAGTACGACGCGCTGCCCGGCCTCTCCCAGAAGAAGGGCGTCGGCGAGCACGATCCACTCGACTACGTCCACGACCCCTTCTCCCCCGGCTACGGCCCGGGCCACGGCTGCGGCCACTGCGCGCTGGGCACGGCTGCCGCAGCGGCTGCGGCAGCCGTCGCGCGCGCGGCGAAGCAGCACAAGCTCGACGTCACCGTGAAGTTCTTCGGTTCGACGGCCGAGGAACAGCTCATCGGCAAGACGTACGCGGTGAGCGAGGGCGTGTACGACGGCCTCGACGCCTTCCTGGACTGGCACCCCTCCACCGGCAACGCCACCGGCTGGGGCAGCACGAACGCCATGACCGCGATCACCTTCACCTTCCTCGGCGTCGCGGGACACGGCGGCACCCCGCTCGGCAACAAGAGCGCACTGGACGCCACGGTGATGATGGCGACGATGTCGGAGTTCCTGCGCGAGGAGAGCATGGCGCCTTCGGCCCGCCTCCACTGGGCGATCACCAACGGCGGCGACATCCCCAACGTCACCCCCGAGATCTCGGAGATCTCCTACTACGTGCGCGAGGGCAGTCCGGCCCGCGTCCAGTCGCTGCTGGACAAGGTCATCGCCGTCTCCGAGGCCGCCGCCAAGGCCAGCAGGACGTCCGTACGGCACAAGATCACCTCGGCCTGCTGGAACCAGTTGCCCTCGAAGTCCTTCGCCGAGCTGATGCACGACAACATGCGGCAGATCGGCCCGCCGAAGTTCTCCGACGAGGCGCAGAACCTGGCCAAGCAGCTCCAGAAGTCGCTGGGCCTCCCCGAGAAGGGGCTGCACGACAAGATCGCGGATCTGACGCCGCCCAACCCGGTGTTCATGGGCGGGGGTTCGACGGACGTGGCCGACATAAGCTGGCAGGTGCCCACCGTCTCGCTGGGGACGGCGCTGGCGCCGGTCGGCTCGAAGATGCACACCTGGTCGACCGCCTCCTGCGCGGGCTCGGCGCCCGGGCACACGGCGCTGCTGGCCGCGGCCAAGTACCTCGCGGCGACGGCCGTCGATCTGCTGACGCAGCCGAAGCTGCTCAAGGGCCTCAAGGAGGAGTTCGCCGAGCGGACGAAGGACGTCGACTGGAAGACGGCGCTGCCCGAGGGCTACGAGCCGCCGATGTACGAGCCGCCCGCCTGGTTCCTGCGCAAGACGGGGCAGAGCTGGCCGCCGGACAACATCACCTGGCCGCCCGTACGCGTGATCAGCAAGGAGAAGTTCTCCTCGCTGGGTCCGGACCTGGAGCCGCAGACCTGACGTTCACGTTCCGGTGCGGGGGCGTTCCGGTGCCGGACCGGCTGGACTGACCGGACTGACCGGACCGGCTGGACTGGCCGTGGGGGAACGTGGGGTAGACATGCGCACATGATCACTCACCCGTTCCCCCGCAAGCTCGGGGCCGCCCTCGCCGTCGCGGTCGCGGCGGCCTCGCTGACCGCGCTCGGCGCGGGCACGTCCGCCGCCGCCACCCCTCGGACCGCCTCCGCCCCGGCCCCGGCCCCTGGCCCGGCCGCCGCCCCGGCGACCGAGGGCATCCCGGCCATCGCCGGGCTCTCGGCCGAGCGGGTGCGGCTGGCCGACAAGGTCGCGGCGGCGAAGTGGGGCACGGACCAGCCCATCGACGACCCGGCGCGGGAGCGCCAGGTGCTGGCGGACGTGGCGGAGCGGTCCGTCGGGATGGGCATCGATCCGGCGGAGGCCACCGCCGTCTTCCGGGACCAGATCGAGGCCAACAAGCTGGTGCAGCGCGGGCTGTTCGCCCGCTGGGAGGCCCACCCCGAGGAGCGGCCCACCGAGCGGCCCGACCTGGCCAAGGAGGTCCGCCCTGCCCTCGACCGGATCACCACCGGGCTGCTGGAGCGGCTCAAGGAGACCGAGGACGCGCGCCATGCCCCGTCCTGCGCCGCGCGCCTCGTCCACGGCTCCGCGCGTGCAGCGCTCACCCAGCGCCTCGACACGCTGCACGGCGCGGGACTGGCCCGCGCCGTGCCCTCCGTCTGCGTCCGGGGCGGCGTGGCGCGCGGCTGACGCCCCTTGAGGGCTAACGCGTCCACCTCGACCACAACCCCGTCGAGGGACGGCGCAAGGACGTGGGGCCCTTGAGCGCGTCGTCCTCCATGATGGGCAACAGCGTTTCACGCCGCAGCATATTCGGCATGTCGATGCCCCACAGCAGCGTGAAGCAGACTGCGTGGAACGCGACCATGTCCGGTTCCGGCGTGAACCAGTGGGCCCCGGCCGCGAGAGCGAGCCAGGGCAACGCGGCCACCAGGAGGAAGAGGACCATGAGCGGGGACCGGGTGGAGCCACGGGCGAGCAGCCTGCGCGATTCGTCCCGATTCCAGCTTCTCCAGGCGAGCGCGGCCAGAACGTGGACGCAAAGCACCGCGCCCACCACCGGCCAGAACGGAATCAGCCCTTCTGGGGCCGTTGCAAGCGAGAAGAACAGAAGGAGGGCGGTATTGAGGGGCACACGGGCGCGCCACCTCGTACGCAGCCACCGCCGGGCCCAGCCACGCTCGACGGACCGTCCGTTGCCGACGCGGGCCAGTGACAGACGGAGCGGCGTCGCCGAGCTGACGCGGTCGATCAGGGGAAGCAGGACCTGTTCGACATTGTGCTGGTAGGTCGTGTGGTCCCGGAACGGGGACCTGTGGTTCTGCACCTCGACGGAGACGACGTCGGCTCGTCGCGGGTCCAGGCTCCAGGGGCGCAGCGCCGGGTCCAGGAGTCGCCCGCCCGGGACCGGGTCGGCGGAGGCATGGATGTCGGTCCAGGCGAATCTGTCACCTTGGCCGGGCAGTTCCAGGTCCCTGTCGATCCCCCGTTGCAGCCGCCGGTAGTAGCGCAGCGGCAGTAACAGGCCGGCGATGACCAGCGCCAGGACCGAGCCGACGAACACCGCGATGGCGACCGGTCCGCGCCACGGAAGGCCCAGGGCCAGCCCGGCGGCGGGCAGTACCGCCCACAGGGGGCCGATGCTCGACAGCCTGGCCAGGACACCGGCGTCCTGGCCCCGTCGCAGGACCATCAGCTTGTCCAGCCCGGCCCCGAGCGTGACGAAGGACGTCACCTTCCGTGAGGGGACCGGCTCGGCCTTGAGCGCCGCGTGCGCCACGGCCGCACCCTGGGAGTGCGCCACCACGACGATCCGGGAGGCGCGGGCGTCCAGTTGACGCAACTGCTGGGAGACCGTGTCGACCATCAAGCCCCACGCCTTCGGGTCGGCGACGAAGGCGAGGCTGTCACCGACGGTGGCGACCAGCAGATACTGGATCCGCAGGACGAGGCGGCGCAGCAGCGGAACGCCCGCCAGCGGGATCAGCAGCAGGAACACCAGCTGCACGATCAGCGCCACTGCGACCATCACTGCCGGATGGAGGACCCGCCGCCAGAGGAACAGCGGCAGCTGTATGTAGAGGAGCCCGTAGATGCTGTAGAGAAACACGTCGGCGACGTTCTCTCGGGTGGGACGCGGGACGATCAGATATCGCAGCGCGTGGCGGTAGAGCGTCTGCGGACCGGCCAGCAGCAGCCACCGCACCAGTTGTCCGTACGACGGCGCCGCGAAGACCTTCGCCCACCACGCCTCGCTCACCAGCCAGGTCGCCGTGGTTCCTTCCACGTCAGGGCCCGTTCCGGGGCCCGCGCCGCCGTCCGTGTCCCGCCGGAGCGTGACACGGAGGGTGTCCTCTCCCGCGGATCCCGTGGAGCGCTCCTCCGACATTTCGAGGCCCTCGCCGCCCGGGCCCTCGACGAGTCGCCGCGCGCAGTCCAGCAGCGGGCCGGAGAACGAGGTGAGCGTGTCGCCCTGCCCCTGGTCACCGATTCCGTGCACGAAGAGCACCGCGACGTCCGCACGGGATTCCCGCGGATCCGCCGGTTCCCCCATTCCCGTATCTCTCCTCCCCCGGCCCTCCTGCGCCCCTCCTGGCCACTCCCATACAAGGTAGGCGGTCACGGGAACCGCACAGATCCATTCCGGACACGGGTCCATCGCCCCGCCCGGGGCGCGGGGCGATGGCCGTCCGGTGAGCGGGGGAGGGCGCCGTCAGCGCTGCCTGCGCCAGGGCCCCGTGATCGCGAACATGATCCCGGGGTCCTGGATGTTGGCGTAGAGCGTCTTCCCGTCCGGTGAGAAGACGACCCCGGTGAACTCGCTGTACGAGGGGTCGTCCGGCGTGCCGAGGTTCAGCTCGTTGCGGGCGATGGGGTACGTCGCGCCGTCGTCCGTCGCGCCGAAGAGGTGCTGCACGCCTTCGCCGTCCTCGGCGATGACGAGCCCACCGTACGGCGAGACCGTGATGTTGTCGGGGCCGTCGAACGCGCCGTCCTTCGAGGGGTCGGCGTTGACGCTGAGCAGCACCTTGAGGGTGAGGGTGCGGTGCCTCGGGTCGTAGAACCAGACCTGGCCGTCGTGCGGCGCGCCGGGGCTGTCGTCCTCGCGGGCGTACGAGGAGACGACGTACGCGCCCCCGTCGGCCCACCACATGCCCTCCAGCTTTCTGGCACGGGTGACCTCGCCCGCCTTGAACTGCGCGCGCACGTCGGTCTCGCGCGCGTCGCGCTCGGGGACCTCGGCCCAGTCGACGCCGTAGACGGTGCCCGGCCTGGTGGCGTGCGAGAGGTCGTCGACGAAACGGCCGCCGGAGTCGGAGCACTTCATCGCCTGGAGCACCCCCGCGTCGTCGGCGAGTCCGCGCAGCTTGCCGCGTCCGTGCCGGAAGCCATGCGGCGGGACCCAGCGGTAGAGGAGCCCGTTGGGACCTGAGGCGTCCTCGGTCAGCAGCAAGTGGCCGCGCTTGGGGTCCACGACGACGGCCTCGTGGTCGTAGCGTCCGAGGGCCTTGAGCGGCTTCGGGTTCCGGTTGGCACGACGGTCGTACGGGTCGACCTCGAAGACGTAGCCGTGGTCCTTGGTCATGCCGTTCTCGCCGGCCCTGTCCGTGTTCTCCTCGCAGGTCAGCCACGTGCCCCACGGGGTGCGCCCGCCCGCGCAGTTGGTGGAGGTGCCCGCGATGCCGACCCACTCGGTGACGTGTCCTCCACGCCCTCCGCCATTCCCGGCCCCGCGCCCGCGCCCGCTCCCGGCGCCACCCTCGACCTCGACGACCGTGCAGCCGCCGGAGGCAGCGGGGTCGTAGACGAGGCCCTCGGTCAGGGGGACGGGGTGCTTCCAGTTGGCGCGCGGGCCCTTCAGCTCATGGTTGTTGACCAGCAGGACGCTGCCGCGAGGACCCTCGAAGGTGGCGGTGCCGTCGTGGTTGGACGGGGTGGACTCGCCGGTCTCCAGGGTGGTCTCGCCGCTGCGGGTCAGCACGCGGTACGCGAAGCCCGCAGGCAGTGCGAGGAGCCCGTCCGGGTCCGGTACCAGGGGGCCGTAGCCGCGGGTGCCGCGCTCTCCGTCGCCCGCGCCCGAGGCGTTCCCCGTGCCGTCCGCCGTCGCGTCCAGCGGCTCGGCCGCGGCGCTGGAGAGCCCGCCGGGGGCCGTGGCCAGGACACCGGCGCTGCCGACGATCGCGACCCCCGCTCCGGTGAGCGCGGAACGCACGGCGAAGTCTCTGCGGCTGAGCGACATCTTCACTCCTCATGGGCGGCACCGTTGAGCGATGGCGCCCGACACGGTCGCGCCCCACGGCGAACCGTCGCTGAACACCGCACGAAGTCCGGGCGCTGTTTGCCCGCATTCTCCGGAGCGCGGCGGGTGGCGCGGGGGCGGATGTGCTCGGGCGCGCTGGAAGACACTCTGCGCAAAGAACCATGGCAAACAAGGTCATCGACGGCAAGAGCCGCTCAACAGCATGATTTATGACGTACCGCCTTGACCGCCCCGCGGCACGGCAATAGGCAGACAGGAGACAGGCAGCACGTCCCGCTCCACGCCGCAGCCCCGGGTCGCGGCGCCCCGGGTCCGGCGCCCCGGCACCGATGCTCTGGCGCCGATGCCCCGGACCGGCCGACCGGCCAGGCGAAGAGAAGAGGTGGTTGGCGTGAGCCAGCCCGAGATGATGCGAGGACCCACCGGCGGCAAGGTCAGCGAGACCTCCCGCCAGCAGGCGACGTCGGACTTCCTGCGCCCCCAGGCACCGCTCGCGAACGTCGTCGGCTTCGGCCACGGCGTGAAGTGGACCGGCGGACGGCCCACGGGCGAGCAGGCCGTACTCGTCTTCGTGACGCAGAAGGTCCCCGAGTCGATGCTCGCCGAACGCGACGTCGTACCGCCCGTGATGGACGACGGCACCCCCACGGACGTGGTCGCCGTCGGCCAGGTGTCGGCGCAGCGCCAGGCCAGCCAGTCCCGGCCGGGCGGGCGGCGGGCCGACGACCAGCCCGGCGGATACCGCCCCGACGCCTCGGTCGTCGAGCAACTGGCGGGCGTCTCGACACCGCTGCTGGAGGAGCTGGGCCAGATCAGCCGCGGCCTCAGCTCGACGCGGGACGCGCAGGCCCTGATCCGCAGGCTGCGCCCCTGCCCCTCCGGCTTCTCGGTGGGGAACGTACGGGTGACGGCGGGCACGCTCGGCAGCGTGGTCTACGACCTGCTGCCCGACGCCACCGTCGACCCTCCCGCGCCGGGCCTCGGCTCGCCGTCGCGGTTCTACATCCTGTCCAACAACCACGTCCTCGCCGACTCCAACCGTGCCCAGCCCGGCAGCGCCATCGTGCAGCCGGGCGTGTTCGACGGCGGGCAGGACCCCGTGGACCGGATCGCGACGCTGGACCGCTTCGTGACCATCCAGTTCGCGCCGCAGATCCCGCTGGAGCGGCACAGCAACGTGGTCGACGCGGCGCTCGGGCGCGTCGACTTCCAGGACGCGACCCGCGAGCAGTACTTCAGCGGCGCGCCGCTGAGCTGGCGCCGCAAGGCCAACGTGGCCGTCGGTGACCCGGTGAAGAAGACGGGCCGCACCACCAACATCAGCTTCGGCCGCGTCATCGCGATCGACGCGACCATCGACGTGGACTACGGCACGGCCGGAACGGCCCGCTTCAAGGACCAGATCCTGACCACCAACATCTCGGCGGGCGGCGACTCGGGCTCCCTGGTCACCTCGCCGGACAACGTGGCCCTCGGGCTCCTCTTCGCGGGCTCCTCCGTCGTCACCGTCGTCAACCACATCGAGACGGTGCGCGCCCTGCTGCGCGTCGAGATCGCCGAACAACTGGCCTGAGCACCGCCCCGGCCCCGTACCGCCCGCACTGCCCGTACCGCCCCGTCCCGGAAGGGGGACGCGCCATGGCCACGGCCGCGCAGAAGAAGAAGGGCGGCACCACAGCCGCCCGTAAGGAACACCGCTTCATCAACCCGCAGGGTGCGGAGGTCAAGACGCGGGACGAGGCGTTCGCCTCACCGCAGACGGAGGTGACGGGCGAGGCACTGGAGGTCACGAACACGCTGGCGCTGCACAACGGCGCCGTCACGTTCGCCATCGAGGTGACGTACAACCCCAACACGTATCCACACGTGGTGACCGGCGGCCGGATCACCTCCGGCATCTGCGGCGCGCCCTGGGAGATCACCGGCGGGTCCATCGGCCAGCAACTGCGCCTGGACGCGAAGCGGACCGGAGGACAGGGATCCTGCGCGGACACGCTGGTGATCGTCGGCGAATACCAGAACCCGCCCGCCTACCGCGGCACATACGGGTTCGACGGAGCCGCGTCCTCCTTCCGCCACACGACCCGCTTCGGCGTCTGACGCCCCCTCCGGCCTTCCCCGGTCCCCCTCTCCCCCGGCGGGGGCCCGGGACGGCGGAGGGGAGGCAGGCGTCAGGCGCGGCTGCGGGCCTTGAAGGCGGCCTTACGGGCCTCCTTGGCGGTGCGCTTGTCGGGGTGGACGCGGCCCATGGCCTCCAGGACGTCACCCGTGGCGGGGTGTTCCACCTTCCACACCTTGTCGAAGAACCCCGCGTGCTGATCGACCAGGCCCTGCACCAGGCCTTGCAGTTCGTCCGACTCGGAGGGCTCGCCCGCCATGGCCAGTTGCGCCGCGATGGTGTCGACGGTCAGCCAGAAGACCATCTCCTCGTCGGGCTGCGGCACGTCCCCCGCGCCGCGTTCGGCCAGCCACACCCGCGCCAGCCCGCCCAGTTCCCTGTCGTCCAGCACCTCGCGCAGCGCGGGCTCCGCGTCGGCGCCCGCGAGGGAGAGCGCCTGCTGACAGCCGAGGCGGCGCGCGGGCGCGTCCTCGTCGGCGCCGCGTGCCGCGGCGAGGAGTTCGCGTGCCGCGTCGACGGGCGCACGGGCCGCGAGCCACGTCTCGCTCTCGGTCTGCGCGTCGGCCTCCGAGTACAGCGGCAGCGCGTCGAGCAGCCGCCGCGCGTCCGCCTCCGCGAGATCGCCGACCGCGGGCGCCTCGATCCCCGCGTCGCGCATCCGCACCCGCACCCCGTGCAGGCCCAGCGGGGTCAGCCGCACCATGCCGTAGCGCGAGACGTCCTCTTCGTCCAGCTCCTCCGGCAGCTCGCCACCCTCTTCGGCCTCCTGCGTCAGCGCCTCGTCGACGGGCTGGTACGCGAGCAGGCCCGTCGGCTCCAGGATGCGGAACTGCTCGTCCAGCTTCATCATCGCCGCCGAGACCTCTTCGAGGACGTCGTCGGTCGGCTCGTCCATGTCCTCGGGCACGATCATCGAGGCGGCGAGGACGGGCAGCGGCACCATCGCGCCCCCGGCGACGGCGCTGTCGGTGACCGTCAGCAGATAGAGGTTGCCCAGGGCGCTGTCGAGGAAGTCGGCCTCTTCCTCGGGGTTCCAGTCCATGGAGTCGAGGTCGATGGAGTCGGGGTCGATCTGCCCGTCCTCACCGACCGCGCTCTCCAGGCCGCCGAGCAGTTCCTCGAAGCTGGGCGTCGCCGCGTCGGCGAGCACGGTCTCCAGGCCGCCCTGCCACAGGTCGAGCACCTCGGCCGGGGTGCCCTTGCCCGTCAGCAGCTCCAGTTCCTCGCCCGCTGTCGCGGTGCCCACGGGCTCGTCCGTGGACAGCACCGGCCTGTCCCCTTCCCCGTCCCCGGACTCCGGATTCCCGCTCTCCTCGTCCTCGTCGACCTCCAGCAGCCCGGTGTCCACGGCGAGGTTCCACGCCTCGGCCGCCAGCGCGGGCGCCTCCGCGTCGTCGCCGATGCCGAGGTGTTCCACGGCGGCCTTGAGCTGGTCGGAGAGCAGTTCTCCGCCCGCACCGACGGGGACCCCTGCCTCCGCCCAGCGCGCGAGCCTCGCGGCCCGCGAGAAGAGCGGCGCGGCGAGCGCGTCCCGTGCCAGCTCGGCCTCGGAAGGCAGCCGTACGGGCGGCATCGTGGGACGGTCGTCACCGGTCATCTGCGCGTTCATCTCCTACAGGGGTACGGACGGTGCAAGGCCCCCAGGGTAGACGGGATCTGTCCCCCGCTGCCCGAATCGTGCACTTACCAATGACTCGCTCGGGCCGCCCGGCCCCGAAGATACGTCACATCCTTGACAACTCCCGTTTCGCCAGCAGACTTTACGCGCGTAGAGAATGCCCGGCACCACGTCCGTCACCCCCTCGGAGGGACCGTTGTCGTCTCGCCTCGCACGTACCTGCGCGCTCACCGTCGCCGCGCTGTGTTCCACGCTCTTCGTCCTTCCCTCCTCCGCCTCGTCGGCCACCCCGTCGGCCGCCGCGAGCGGAGCCGGTGAGGGCACCCGCGTCCACGACATCCAGGGCCCCACCCGCGTCTCGCCCCTCAAGGGCGAGCGGGTGACGGACGTACCCGGCGTCGTCACCGCGATACGCGGCTTCGGCTCGGCCCGCGGCTTCTGGCTCCAGGACCCCTCACCGGACGACGACCCGTCGACCAGTGAGGGGATCTTCATCTACACCGGCGGAACCACCCCCGATGTCTCGGTCGGCGACGCGCTGCGCGTCACGGGCGACGTCAGCGAGTTCTACCCCGGCGGCGCGGGCTCCGGGTGCCAGTCCCTCACCCAGCTCTCCAAGGCGACCTGGACCGTGGAGTCCCACGGCAACCGGCTGCCCCGCACCGAACACCTCGACGCCGACCGCGTCCCCGGCAGATACGCGCCGCGCGCCAAGAACGACGACGGAAACATCGAGCCCCTCCCCCTGCGCCCGCACAGCTACGCACTGGACCTGTACGAGTCCCTCGAAGGCATGCGCACCTCCGTCAGGAACGCGCCGGTCACCGGCCCCACGACCCAGTACAACGAGCTGTGGGTGACCGCCGACCCCCATGAGAACCGCACCCCGCGCGGCGGCACCCTCTACGGCTCGTACACCCAGCAGAACGGTGCCCGGATGAAGGTCTCCTCCCTCATCCCCTTCTCCGAGCGCCCCTTCCCCGAGGCGAACGTCGGCGACGCGCTGAAGGGCACCACAGCGGGCCCCCTGGACTACGACCAGTTCGGCGGCTACGCGATACGCGCGACCACACTCGGCGAGCTGAAGGACCGCGGCCTCGCCCGCGAGAAGACCCGCCCCCAGCGCGAGGACGAACTCTCCGTCGCCACCTACAACGTGGAGAACCTCTCCCCCAAGACGGACGCCGCCAAGTTCACCCGCCTCGCCGACGCCCTCGTCACCAACCTGGCCTCCCCCGACATCGTGACCGTGGAAGAGGTCCAGGACAACACGGGCCCGGCCGACGACGGCACCGTGGCCGCCGACGCGACGCTGGAGAAGCTGACCGCCGCCATCAAGGACGCGGGCGGGCCCGCGTACGAGTGGCGCCAGATCGACCCGGCCGACAACGCCGACGGCGGCCAGCCCGGCGGCAACATCCGCGTCGCCTTCCTCTACAACCCCGAGCGGGTCTCCTTCACCGACCGCCCGGGCGGCGACGCGGCCACCCCCGTCCAGGCCGTCGAGCGGGACGGCGCCCCTGCCCTGTCCGCCTCCCCCGGCCGCATCGCACCGCAGGACGCGGCATGGGAGGCGAGCCGCAAGCCACTGGCGGGCGAGTTCCGCTTCCGTGGGCGGCCCGTCTTCGTGATCGCCAACCACTTCAGCTCGAAGGGCGGTGGCGACCTGGAGGGCGACCAGCCTCTGGAGGGGCGCATCCAGCCACCCAACCGGTACTCCGAGCCGCAGCGCATCGAGCAGGGAAAGCTGGTGAACTCCTTCGTGAAGGATCTGCGTGCGATCGATCCCAAGGCGGTGGTCGTCGCCACGGGCGACTTCAATGACTTCAACTTCTCCCCCACTCTCGACGCACTGCGCGCGGGCCGCGCACTGACCAGCCCGATGAGCCGGCTGCCCGCGAACGAGCGGTACGGCTATGTGTTCAACGGGAACTCGCAGTCGCTGGACCATGTGCTGACCAGCCCTGGCGCGGGCCGGGTGGACTACGACGTCGTCCACATCAACGCGGAATTCCACGACCAGTCCAGCGATCACGACCCCTCGGTGGTCCGCCTTCCGCTCTCCTGACCCGACTGCGGGGCGTAGCCCAAGGGGCATGACCCGAGGCGGGGGAGGTGACGGGGCACGCTCTCTCATCCCTCCCGCCGCGGGCAGGCCGACCGCGAAGGGGTCAGGCGTCACGGCGTCGCAGCGTCGCGTAACCGGCGAGAAGCGCGACGGACGTCCACGCCATCACGAGCGCCAGCGCGCCCCATGGGCCGTAGTCCTGGCCGAAGCGTGGATCCTCCTGCGGGCCGCCGATGCGCATGAGCACCATGCCTGCCTGGTCAGGAAAGTACTGGAGGACGCTCTTCAGCACCGGGACGTTTCCGAGCCCCTGGGAGCCGAGGAAGAACAGCGGCAGCAGGATCCCCAGCGACACCACCGAGCTGCGCAGCAGCGTCGCCACCCCTATGGAGAACACGCATATGAGCGTCAGATAGACACAGGCACCCATCAGCGAGGGCAGCACTCCGTCCGCACCGAGCGTGGTGCCGTACGGCCCGAGGGTCGCCTGCGCCACGAGGAACGTGACCGGCACGGTGACCACCGAGACGCCGAGCGCCACCACCCCGCCCACCAGCGCCTTGCCGCCGAAGAACGCTCCACGTATCGGCACCGCTGCCAGCGAGGCCCGTATCGTCCCGGAGGAGTACTCGGAACCGACGAGGAGCACTCCGAACACCACGAGGGCGAGCTGTCCGATCGTCAGGCTGTACAGCCCGGCGACGACCGGGTGGAAGTTCACGACATCCTCGATGTCGGCGCGGAAGCTGCGTGCGATCAGCGCGCCGAGACCTGCGCTGAGGGCCAGGGCCAGCCCCAGGGCCCAGACCGTCGACCGCACGCTCCGGATCTTTATCCACTCGGCGGCGAGCACTGCCCGTCCGAATGCCATGTCGTCCCGCATGTCATCTCACCTCCCCGTTGCCGTGGTCGCTGTGCGGCAGTCCGTGCCCCGGTAGTCCACGGACTCGCCGGTGATCCGTATGAAGGCTTCTTCGAGCGACGCCGTCTGCCGCGCCACCTCGTGCACCGTCACGCCATGTGCCGCGATCAGCTCGCCTATGCGTGCCGGTTCCGCGCCGATGGCCTCCAGGCTGCCGTGGGCCCCTTCCTCGACGCGGATGCCAGCGCCGGTCAGCACCTCGCGTAACCGCTCGGGTTCAGGTGTGCGGACGCGCACGCAGGAGCGCGTATGACGGTCGATGAACTCGGCGGCGCTTGTGTCGGCGAGCAGCCGTCCTCGGCCTATGACGACGAGGTGGTCCACGGTCAGTGCCGCCTCGCTCATCAGGTGGCTGGAGACGAGGACCGTCCGCCCTTCGGCTGCCAGGGCCTTCATAAGGCCCCGGAACCAGAGGATGCCCTCCGGATCGAGGCCGTTGACCGGCTCGTCCAGCAGCAGCACGCGCGGATCACCCAGCAGTGCCGCGGCGATGCCGAGCCGTTGTCTCATACCGAGCGAGAATTTCCCCGCCCGCCGACTGATCGCACTCTCCAGCCCGGTCAGCTCGACGACTTCGCTGACCCGGTGCCCGGCTATCCGATTGCTGCGCGCCAGCCAGCGCAGGTGGGCACGCGCCGACCGCCCTCCGTGCACCGATCCGGCGTCCAGCAGGGCGCCCACCGTGCGCAGCGGTTCCCGCAGTTGGCGATAGGGCAGGCCCTCGATGCGGACATGGCCGCTGGTGGGCCTGTCCAGATCCAGCATCATGCGCATCGCGGTGGACTTGCCCGCGCCGTTCGGTCCGAGAAAGCCGGTCACCCGCCCCGGACGTACCTGGAAGGACAGTCCGTCGACCGCGGTGATCCGGCCGAAGCGCTTGGTCAGTTCGCAGACTTCGATCATGCCGATGACGATCCCGCACCGAACGGGCCCGGCACATCAGTCCACAGCCGGAGCGAAACAGCTCCGCCCAGAGGCTGAGCGACCCCGTCGAAGCAGCCCGCGTATCCGTCCCGAGGAGGAGCTGGGAGGACAGCCCGGAGACGGAAGCGGCGGTCAGTCCGCTGCGACTACGGTCTTGCGGTGAACAGGGGGAGAAAAATGGACGTGGAAGAGCAATACCCCATTTTGGCCCGATGGCTGAACAGACGTCGGCTGATCGTGGTGGACGGCGTGATCGTGTCCGGGTACACGGCCGTGCTGCTTGCCACCGGCCCAGCCGAGACCACGCCCGGGTCCGGCCCGGTGTCTGGCGGGGCCCCGCCGTGGGAGCAGCTCGTGCTGATGGTCGCGGCCACCGTGCCGCTCGCCCTCCGGCGGGTCCGGCCGCTGCCGGTGTTCATCGCCGTGGTCCTGGTGACCGCGCTGGCGGTGGCCAGGGACGCGATGTGGGATCCCCTTCTCCCCGCGGCCTTCGCGCTCTATACCGTCGCACTCACCAGTTCACTGCGCCGCTGGTGGGAGCGGTGGCTCCGCGCCCTCGCCATCGCGCTGCTCTGCGTCGCCGCGGCGCTGGGGCCGGTGCGCGCGGAGCCGGCGTACTGGTGGGCGGGCGGCCCCGGTCTGCTGCTGCTCGGCTTCGCGGCGCTGCTCGGTGCGTGGGAGCTGGGGCGTGCCGTCCGGCAGCGGCGCGCGGACGCGGCGCGTACGGCCGAGCACCTCACGCAGCGGGCCGTCACCGAGGAACGGCTGCGCATCGCCCGCGAGCTGCACGACGTGGTGACTCACAGCATGGGCCTGATCGCGGTCAAGGCGGGCGTCGCCAACCACGTCATACGCACACGTCCCGAGGAGGCGTACGACGCGCTGCGCGTCATCGAGACCACCAGCCGTGAGGCTCTCACCGACATGCGGCGGATGCTCGGCGTGCTGCGCTCCGAGACGGACGGCGCACGGCTGCCCCCGTCCGCGCTCGGTCCGGCACCCGGCCCCGACACCCTGCCCGAACTGGCGGAGCGGGCAGGCGCGGAGCTGTCTATACGTGGGGTGGAAGAGCTCCCGGAAGGGATAGGGCTCACCGTTCACCGGATCGTGCAGGAGGCACTCACCAACGTGGCCAGACACGCGGCACCGGGGACACCCTGCCGCGTGGTGGTCGAAGGGAGCGGGCGCGAGGTGCGCATCCAGGTGACCGATGACGGCCGTTGCCCGGCGCGGTCGGCGCAGCAGTCCGAATCCGGCGGTGGCCACGGCATTCTCGGGATGCGGGAGCGGGTCGCGGCATACGGCGGTACGTTCACCGCGGGACCGCGCCCCGAAGGCGGCTTCGCGGTGACCGCCACCCTGCCGTACAAGGAGGCGCAGTGAACGACGCGGACGCGTCGGCCGACAACGACCCCGCACCCAATCCAGGTCACGGTCCCGGTCCAGAGTCGGGCCCAGGTCCAGAGTCAGGTCCAGCACCCGCCTTGGCATCCAGCTCCGCGCCGAAGCCCGCTCCCGTGCCGACCCGCGTCCTGCTGGCCGACGATCAGGCACTGTTGCGTGGCAGTCTGCGGGTCCTGGTCGACGCCGAGCCCGGACTCACCGTCACGGGGGAGGCCGCGACGGGCGAGGAAGCGGTGCGGCTGGCACGTCAGGACCCACCGGATGTCGTCCTCATGGACGTACGGATGCCCGACATGGACGGCATCGAGGCGACCCGGCAGATCTGCGGCGCGCCTGAGACGCCGGACACGCGGGTGCTCATCCTGACCATGTTCGATCTGGACGACTATGTGTACGCGGCGCTGCGCGCCGGTGCCAGCGGCTTTCTGCTCAAGGACACTCCGCCGGGCGAGTTGCTGGCCGCCCTCCGCGTCGTCGCCGCGGGTGACGCGCTGCTGGCTCCGGCCGTGACACGGCGCTTGATCGCGGAGTTTGCCCGTCGCCCGGAGCCCTGTCCGCTGTTGGGCAAGGATCTGGACGGCGTGACCGAACGCGAACGGGAGGTGCTGACGCTCGTTGCCCGTGGCCTGTCCAACAGCCAGATCGCCAAGCGCCTGTATCTCGGGGTGGCGACCGTGAAGACACATGTGAGCCACCTGCTCACGAAGCTCGGAGTCCGCGACCGCGCGCAGTTGGTGATCGTCGCCTACGAGAACGGCCTGGTGAAGGCGGCGGATCCGTCCGCACCGACCGCCTTGCCGTGATGCCCCGTCGTGGTGAGCCGTCGGCCCGGCATGGTCAGTAGACGCCGGGCCCCGTCACGCCGCCCTGCCCTGCCGGACCGCCCGGGCCCGTCGCGCCGTCGTGCCCCGTCACCCCGCCGGGGTCCGCCATACCGTCGTGCCTCGGCGTGTCGTCGTGTCCCGTCACGTCGCGGACCAGGAGTGCCGCGCCCGCCACCGCGCCGGGCATCAGCAGCACCGCGACAAAGGGCACCAGGAAGCACAGCACCAGGGGCACCCCGAATCCGAGCGCGAGGGCCTTGCGGCCACGCAGTACCCGCAGCCGTTCCCGCACCGGAATCTCGCGGCGCTGCATCGCGACGGACGTCAGCTCCAGGGTGAGGAAGAACCCGGAGACGCAGAACCCGAGCACTGGGATCACGGTCTGACCGATCACGGGCACAAAGCCGAGGAAGAAGAGGGGTACGCCGAGGAGCATCGCGCGCCACAGCACATAGAGGCTGTCGCGCAGGGAGATCCACAGTTCGCTGGCCAGCGACCGGTCGACACCCTCCGGGCAGCCGCCCTCGGACTCCTCGACCTGCTCGGACAGCTTCTCGTAGAAGGGGTCACCGACGAGCAGCGTCACAGCGGTGAAGGTGAGCACCGACAGCAGCAGTCCGCCCGTCCACAGCAGCACGGCGAACAGGGCGCGGAGGGTGGTGCGCCAGCCCTCGGACCAGTCGTCGGCGAAGGGCGTGGCCCATGCGGCGATGTTGTCGGTCCAGAAGGCGAGGACGGTGAGCACCACCCCGTACAGCACGAGCGTGACCAGCGCGGGCAGCAGCCCGAAGCCGAACCAGCGCCCGTGGCTCAAGACCCACCGCTGTCCGCGGCCCAAGTACCGTACTCCCGCTGCAAGATCGCGCATGCCCGTAAGCCTATGGCCTACGGGCATGCGCGGTGACGGGAACCCCTGCCGGGGCCGCGAGCCCCCGCGAACCTCGGCGAGAACTCCGGGGAGTGCGTCAGTTGTTGCTGTGCAGCGCCTCGTTCAGGCCGCCCCAGGAGCCGGTGCGCTGAAGCACCTCGACCTTGCCGGAGGTGGAGTTGCGGCGGAAGAGCAGGTTGCTCGCGCCGTTCAGCTCGGCAGCCTTGACGATCTTGCCGTCGGGCAGCGAGACGCGCGTGCCCGCGGTGACGTAGAGGCCGGCCTCGACGATGCAGTCGTCGCCGAGCGAGATGCCGATGCCCGCCTCGGCGCCGAGGAGGCAGCGCTCGCCGATGGAGACGGTCTGCTTGCCGCCGCCGGAAAGGGTGCCCATGATCGACGCGCCGCCGCCGATGTCGGAGCCGTCGCCGACGACGACGCCCGCGCTGATGCGGCCCTCGACCATGGAGGTGCCGAGGGTGCCCGCGTTGAAGTTGCAGAAGCCCTCGTGCATGACCGTGGTGCCCTCGGCCAGGTGCGCGCCGAGGCGGACGCGGTCGGCGTCGCCGATGCGCACGCCCTTGGGCGCGACGTAGTCGGTCATGCGCGGGAACTTGTCGACGCTGGTGACGTTCACCTGCTTGCCCGCGGCGCGCGCGGCCAGCCGCACCTGCTCGATCTGGTCCACGGCGACAGGCCCGAGCGTGGTCCAGGCCACGTTCGCGAGCAGCGCGAACTGGCCCTCCAGGCTCAGCCCGTGCGGCTTCACCAGGCGGTGGCTGAGCAGGTGGAGCCGCAGGTAGACGTCGTGGGTGTCCAGCGGCTTGTCGTCGAGGGAGGCGATGACCGTCCGTACGGCCACGATCTCCACCCCGCGCACCGGGTCGGGACCCAGCGCCTTGGGCGCCGCCTCCCCCAGCAGCTCGGCGGCCCGCTCGGGGCTCAGCCGCTCGGTACCGGCGGGACCGGCTTCGGCGGCCAGCTCGGGCGCGGGGAACCAGGTGTCGAGGACGGTACCGTCGGCGGCGACGGTGGCGAGCCCGGCAGCGACTGCTCCGGAGGTACTGGTGCTGGGTGCTTCGGTCATACGTCGAACGCTATCCGGATTCGCGCCACGATGACGAACCGGTCCTGCCATGCGGGCATCCGCCCCCACCTCGGCCCGAGCCGCCCTCGGACCCCGAGCCCCGAGCCGCGCTCATCGGCCCGGCCCCCTCCGTCGGACCAACCCCGCCCGCCCCGCCCACCCCTCAACCAATGACGCGGGCGAGCGCAGCCCGGACCTCCTCGGGATCGAAGGTGCGGTCGGCGAGCAGCATTTGCAGCAGCAGCCCGTCGATGATCGCCACGAGGGCGCACGCCGTGCCCTCGTCCTTCGTGTGGCGCCCGATCACCTCGCACATCTCGTCCAGCCACGCCCTGGCCACAGGCTGGAGCGCGGGCCTGCGCAGCGCGGCGAGGTACAGCTCGTACTCCAACCGGATCCGTCCGCGCCCGCCCGAGGTGTACTGCTCCAGCAGCCGCGTCAGCGCGTCGGCCAGCGGTACCTCCTTGGACAGCTCCTCGTCCCAGCTCTCGACGGCGCTCTGCGGCTCGCTGGTGACCTGCTCCAGCGCGGCGACCAGCAGATCGTCCAGGCTGGCGAAGTGGTACGTCGTGGAGCCCAGCGGTACGTCGGCCTCGGCCGCGACCACGCGGTGGCTGAGGCCGCCGATTCCCTTCAGCTCGACGACGCGGATCGCGGCGTCGATGATGCGCTGCCGCCGCTCCGGGTCGTAGCGGCGCGGCATCAGTGCGCTCCGCCCAGGTTGAGGACGACGACTCCGGCGATCACCAGCAGCACGCCGATGATCTTCGCCGCTGTCACCGGCTCACCGACGAAGACCATGCCGATCGCGGCGACGGCCGCCGTACCCACCCCGGCCCAGATCGCGTAGGCGGTGCCGACCGACATGGTCTTGAGCGTCTGCGCGAGCAGCCCGAAGGCCACGAGGTACCCCAGCGCCGTGATCAGCGAGGGCCACAGCTTGCTGAAGCCGTCGCTGTACTTCATGGCCGTGGTCGCGAGCACCTCGGCGAAGATCGCTCCCGCGAGCGTCACATACATCATGCGTACGAGCGTACACAAGGGTGCGTACGCCCGTACACAAAGGCCGATGCCCCCCGCACACGGACACGCGGACACGCGGACACGAAAAGGGCCGTTCGCGGGCACCGCGCCGTCCGGCGCCGGCCAGGGGGCCGGGAACCCGGTGACGGGGGCCCGAATCACCCCCCCCCCCCCGCCCCCGCGCCCCCGCGCACCCCCACCGGGCGGGCCCCGCCCCCCCCGGGGCCGGCCACGGCCCTGGGCGCCGGATACCGGATACCGGATGCCGGAAACAGCACCCGCACCCGCCCCGCGCGGCCGCTCAGACGTTGAAGCCCAGCGCCCTGAGCTGCTCACGCCCATCGTCCGTGATCTTGTCCGGCCCCCACGGGGGCATCCAGACCCAGTTGATCTTCAGCTCGTTGACGATGCCCTCGGTCGCCGAGTTCGCCTGGTCCTCGATGACGTCGGTCAGCGGACAGGCCGCCGACGTCAGCGTCATGTCGATCGTGGCCACGTTCGAATCATCGACGTGAATGCCGTAGATCAGGCCCAGGTTGACGACGTCGATGCCCAGTTCCGGGTCGACGACGTCCATCAGCGCCTCGCGGACCTCTTCCTCGCTCGCGGGCTTGGTGGTGGTCTCGGTCATGCCGTCTTCTCCTTCGCCGAGTCCTCGCCCAGTGCCTGGGCCGTGGCGTCCTTCCATGCCATCCAGCTCAGCAGAGCACACTTCACACGCGCCGGATACTTCGAGACACCGGCGAATGCGACGGCGTCCTCCAGCACGTCCTCCATGGCGTCGTCCGGCTCGATCTGGCCCCTCGACTGCATCAGCTCCAGGAAGGTCTCCTGGATCCGACGCGCCTCGGACAGCTCCTTGCCGACCAGCAGGTCGTTCAGCACCGAGGCGCTGGCCTGGCTGATGGAGCAGCCCTGGCCCTCGTACGAGACGTCCTGGACGGTGTCGCCGTCGTACCGCACCCGCAGGGTGATCTCGTCACCACAGGTCGGGTTGACGTGGTGCACCTCGGCGTCGCCTTCGCGCAGGCCACGCCCGTGGGGGTGCTTGTAGTGGTCCAGGATCACTTCCTGGTACATCGAATCCAGCTTCACGAGTCAGTCCGTCCCGTCCCGTACATCCGTCCGTCCCGTCCGCCTCCGGCCTCAGCCGAAGAAATTCCGTACGTGCTCCAGCCCCTCGGCCAGAGCGTCGACCTCGGCGGGCGTGGAGTACAGATAGAACGACGCTCGCGTGGTCGCGGGAATTCCGTACCGCAGGCAGACGGGCCGTGCGCAGTGGTGGCCGACGCGGACGGCGATGCCCTCCTCGTCGAGGACCTGGCCCACGTCATGGGGGTGGATGTCGCCCAGCGTGAAGGAGATCACCGCGCCCCGGTCCTCGGCCGTGGTGGGGCCGATGATCCGCAGGTCCGGGACCTCCTTGAGCTTGGCGATCGCGTACTCCGTCAGCGCGTGCTCATGGGCCTGGATCTTGTCCATGCCGATCGCCGAGAGGTAGTCCACGGCGGCGCCGAGACCGACCGCCTGGGCGATCGGGGGCGTGCCCGCCTCGAACTTGTGCGGCGCGGGGGCGTATGTCGAGGCGCTCATCGTGACCGTCTCGATCATCTCGCCGCCGCCGAGGAACGGCGGCAGGTCGTCCAGCAGCTCCTGGCGGCCCCACAGCACGCCGATGCCCGTCGGACCGCACATCTTGTGCCCGGTGAAGGCGACGAAGTCGGCCTGGAGCGCCTGGACGTCCAGCACCATGTGCGGCGCGGCCTGCGAGGCGTCGATGACGACGAGGGCGCCGACCTCCTGGGCGCGCCGGACGATGGCCTCGACCGGGTTGACCGTGCCCATGAGGTTGGAGACGAGAGTGAACGAGACGACCTTGGTCTTCTCGGTGATGATCTCGTCGACCGCCGACAGATCGAGCCGCCCGTCGTCGGTGAGCCCGAACCACCGCAGCTTCGCGCCCGTGCGCTGCGAGAGCAGCTGCCACGGCACGATGTTGGAGTGGTGCTCCATCTCCGTGATGACGATCTCGGTGTCGTGCTCCACGCGGTAGGGCTCGTCGGCCCAGCCCAGCATGTTCGCCACGAGGTTGAGCGACTCCGAGGCGTTCTTGGTGAAGACCACCTCGTCGCGGCTGGGCGCGTTGATGAACGCGGCGACCTTGTCGCGCGCGCCCTCGTACAGCGCCGTGGCCTCCTCAGCGAGGACGTGCACACCTCGGTGGACGTTGGCGTGATGCCGCTCGTAGTAGTCGTTCAGCGCGTCGAGCACCTGGCGCGGCTTCTGGGAGGAGGCCGCGTTGTCCAGGTACACGATCTTCTTGCCGTCGTGGACCGTGCGGTCCAGGATCGGGAAATCCTTACGGAGCGCCTCTGTGTCGAGAAGGCCCGGCAGGTGTGTCACGCGGCGGCTCCCCCCTTCACGTACTCCTCGTAGCCCTCTTCCTCCAGCTTGTCGGCCAGCTCGGCGCCGCCGGACTCCACGATCCTGCCATTGGCGAAGACGTGGACGAAGTCGGGCTTGATGTAGCGCAGGATGCGCGTGTAGTGGGTGATCAGCAGGGTGCCGACCTCGCCGCCCTCGCGGACGCGGTTGACGCCCTCGGAGACCACGCGGAGCGCGTCGACGTCGAGGCCGGAGTCGGTCTCGTCGAGGACCGCGATCTTCGGCTTCAGCAGTTCGAGCTGGAGGATCTCGTGGCGCTTCTTCTCACCGCCGGAGAAGCCCTCGTTCACGTTGCGCTCGGCGAACTTGGGGTCGATGGAGAGCCGCTCCATGGCCTCCTTGACCTCCTTCACCCAGGTGCGCAGCTTCGGGGCCTCACCGCGGATGGCGGTGGCGGAGGTCCGCAGGAAGTTGGAGACGGACACACCGGGCACCTCGACCGGGTACTGCATGGCGAGGAAGACACCGGCACGTGCGCGCTCGTCGACGGACATCTCCAGGACGTCCTCGCCGTCGAGCTTCACCGAGCCGCCGGTGACGGTGTACTTCGGGTGACCGGCCAGGGAGTAGGCGAGCGTCGACTTGCCGGAGCCGTTCGGACCCATGATCGCGTGCGTCTCGCCCTGCTTCACGGTCAGGTCGACGCCGCGCAGGATCTCGTTCGGGCCGCCCTCGGTTTCGACGGAAACGTGCAGGTCGTTGATCTCAAGCGTTGCCATGGGGACTTCAGGACTCCTGGGTGACGGAGACGAGCACGTCGTCCCCTTCGATCTTTACGGGGTATACGGGGACGGGGCGCGTCGCGGGCGGCCCCGAGGGCTTGCCGCTGCGCAGGTCGAAGCTGGAGCCGTGCAGCCAGCACTCGATCTGGCAGTCCTCCACCTCGCCCTCGGAGAGCGAGACGTTCGCGTGGGAGCAGATGTCGTTGATGGCGAACACCTGCCCCTCCGTACGGACCACGGCCACCGGCACGCCGTCGAGTTCGACACGCTTGGGCGTGTCGTCCTCCAGCTCGCTGAGCGCGGTGGCGCGCACGTAGGACGCGGCACTCATACGGTCGCTTCCAGCTCTGTCTCGATCTTGGCCAGCAGACGCTCCTGGAGGTCCGGCAGGCCGATCTGCTGCACCAGCTCCGCGAAGAAGCCGCGGACGACGAGGCGCCGGGCGTCCTTCTCCGTGATGCCGCGTGCCATCAGGTAGAAGAGCTGCTCGTCGTCGAAGCGGCCCGTGGCCGAGGCGTGGCCCGCGCCGACGATCTCACCGGTCTCGATCTCCAGGTTGGGGACCGAGTCGACCCGCGCGCCGTCCGTGAGGACGAGGTTGCGGTTCAGCTCGTAGGTGTCGGTGCCCTCGGCCTCCTTGCGGATCAGCACGTCGCCGATCCACACGGCGTGGGCCGCCTCGCCCTGGAGCGCGCCCTTGTAGACCACGTTGCTCCGGCAGTTCGGCGTGTCGTGGTCGACGAAGAGGCGGTGTTCCTGGTGCTGGCCGTTGTCGGTGAAGTACAGGCCGTAGAACTCGGCCTCGCCGCCGGGACCCGCGTAGTTGACGCGCGGGTGGAGGCGGACGACGTCGCCGCCGAAAGTGACCACCACGGACTTGAACGAGGCGTCCCGGCCGACCAGCGCGTTGTGCTGCGAGCAGTGGACGGCGGTGTCGTCCCAGTCCTGCACGGACACGACGGTGAGCTTGGCGCCGTCGCCGACGTGGAACTCCACGTTGGCGGCGCGCACCGCGTCACCCGTGTGGTCGATGACGACGACGGCCTCGGCGAAGGCGCCGACGTCGAAGACGGTGTGTCCGTAGGAGACGCCGCCCTCGCCGTGCAGGGTGACCCGGACGGGCTCCTCCAGCACGGCCTCCTTGGGCACCGAGACGACCGTGGCCTTCTCGAAGGAGGAGAACGCCTGCGCGGCGACCCGGTCCACGGGCTTGCCGGTGCGGCCGATCCGGGCGTCGTCGCGCGCGACGGTCTCGACCGTCACCGCGTCGGGCGCCGAGATCTCGGCCTTCAGCGAGCCCGACGCCTCGGCCGAGCCGTCGTGCAGCCCCTTGAGCCGCTCCAGCGGAGTGAAGCGCCACTCCTCCTCGCGGCCGTGCGGCACCGGGAAGTCCGCCACGTCGAAGGACGGCGGCGCGCTCATCCGCGTAGCGACGGTGGACTCGGCCGCCACCGCGATCGACCCGGTGGTGTTCGAACCGACCGAAATGTTTTGAGCCTCAGCCATGGCTGTCGTGGTGCTCACTTTCTGAAAACAGGGGCCTGTGGTCTTCGTTCCGCGGGAGCCCGCGGCGCGACGGGGACGACGGGACGGCGTCAGCCGACCGCGCCCTCCATCTGGAGCTCGATCAGCCGGTTCAGCTCCAGCGCGTACTCCATGGGCAGCTCCTTCGCGATCGGCTCCACGAAGCCGCGGACGATCATGGCCATGGCCTCGTCCTCGGACAGACCGCGGCTCATCAGGTAGAAGAGCTGGTCGTCGCTGACCTTGGAGACGGTCGCCTCGTGGCCCATCGTCACGTCGTCCTCGCGGACGTCGACGTAGGGGTAGGTGTCCGAGCGCGAGATGGTGTCCACGAGCAGCGCGTCGCACAGCACGTTGGACTTGGAGCCCTCGGCGCCCTCGGCGATCTCGATGAGACCGCGGTACGAGGTGCGGCCACCGCCGCGGGCCACCGACTTGGAGACGATGTTGGAGGAGGTGCGGGGCGCCATGTGCACCATCTTCGCGCCCGCGTCCTGGTGCTGCCCCTCACCCGCGAAGGCGACGGACAGGGTCTCGCCCTTGGCGTGCTCGCCCATGAGGTAGACGGCGGGGTACTTCATGGTGACCTTGGAGCCGAGGTTGCCGTCGACCCACTCCATGGTCGCGCCCTCGTAGGCCACGGCACGCTTGGTGACCAGGTTGTAGACGTTGTTCGACCAGTTCTGGATCGTCGTGTAGCGGCAGCGTCCGCCCTTCTTCACGATGATCTCGACGACGGCGGAGTGCAGCGAGTCCGAGTTGTAGATCGGCGCGGTGCAGCCCTCGACGTAGTGCACGTAGGCGTTCTCGTCGACGATGATCAGCGTCCGCTCGAACTGGCCCATGTTCTCCGTGTTGATCCGGAAGTAGGCCTGGAGCGGGATGTCCACGTGGACGCCCGGCGGGACGTAGATGAAGGAGCCGCCGGACCACACCGCGGTGTTCAGCGCGGCGAACTTGTTGTCACCGGCGGGGATCACGGTGCCGAAGTGCTCCTGGAACAGCTCCGGGTGCTCGCGCAGCGCCGTGTCGGTGTCCAGGAAGAGGACGCCCTTCTCCTCCAGGTCCTCGCGGATCTGGTGGTAGACGACCTCGGACTCGTACTGCGCGGCGACGCCGGCGACCAGGCGCTGCTTCTCCGCCTCGGGGATGCCGAGCTTGTCGTACGTGTTCTTGATGTCCTCCGGCAGGTCCTCCCAGCTCTGGGCCTGCTTCTCGGTGGACCGCACGAAGTACTTGATGTTGTCGAAGTCGATGCCGGAGAGGTCCGAGCCCCAGTTGGGCATGGGCTTCTTCTCGAACAGCTTCAGGCCCTTGAGCCGGAGCTTCAGCATCCAGTCCGGCTCGTTCTTCTTCCCCGAGATGTCGCGGACGACATCCTCGGAGAGGCCGCGCTTGGCCGTGGCACCGGCCGTGTCGGAGTCGGCCCAGCCGTACTCGTACTTGCCCAGACCCTCGAGCTCGGGGTGGGCAGTCTCCGTAGGAGAGGTCATGCGGGGTTCCTCCCGGCGGTGTTCACAGATGCTGTGGTGGCTTCGGTTGTCTTGCTGGTGGTCCTGGGCGGCTGCGCCTGGGCCTGCGCCTGGGCGTGCCCCTGGCCGTGAATCTGCGGGATGAAGGTGGTGCACACCCCGTCACCGTGGGCGATCGTGGCCAGCCGCTGCACGTGGGTGCCGAGCAGGCGGGAGAAGACCTCGGTCTCCGCCTCGCACAACTGCGGAAACTGCTCGGCGGTGTGGGCCACCGGACAGTGGTGCTGGCAGAGCTGCTCTCCGGCGGAGGCGGGCGCGCTGCGCGCCGTGGCAGCGTACCCGTCCTGCGTGAGGGCCTCGGCGAGCGCCCTGGCGCGGTCCTCGGGCGGGACCTGCTCCAGCGCGCGGTGATACCGCTCCGCCTGCGCTGCGACGCGGGCGCGCGCGAACGCGGCCACGGCGGCGTCTCCCAGCTCGCCGCCACCGGCGGTCTGCGCGATCCAGCGCAGCGCGTCGGCCGCCAGTTGGTCGTAGTCCTGGTCGAAGGCGTCCCGGCCGCACTCGGTGAGAGCGAAGACCTTGGCGGGGCGGCCTCGGCCGCGCGAGCCGTAGACCCGCTTCTCGCGGGGTTCGACCACTCCCTCGGCGGCCAGCGCGTCGAGGTGGCGGCGCACGGCCGCCTGGGTGAGTTCGAGTCGCAGTGCCAGCTCGGCGGCGGTTGACGGCCCGTTGTCGAGAATGGAGCGCGCGACCCTGTTCCTCGTACCGTGCTGTTCGTCGAGGGGCGCGGGCACGGGCTGCCCGCCGGGGGCCGTCGCGGCCTCCGGGAGCGTCTCGTGTGCGTCACCCTTCTTTTTCACAACGCCATTGTTGCGTAATTCCCCGGAAGGCGGCAAGCGGGGTCATGACCTGCCGCAATGGGGTGCATCACGTAAGGCCACCCTTACCGGCGGGCGCTCCACGAGCTACGCACCGCCCCACGAACCAGGCACTGACCTGGGCTCCCTAGACTTCCCCGTATGCGAACTGGAGCGGCTGTCGAGGTCGCGGGGCTGGTGAAGCGGTACGGCGCGAAGACCGCGGTGGACGGTCTTGACCTGTCCGTCGGAGAGGGCACCGTGACCGCGATCCTCGGCCCCAACGGCGCGGGCAAGACGACCACGGTCGAGACCTGCGAAGGCTACCGGCGGCCCGACGGCGGCACCGTGCGCGTACTGGGGCTCGACCCCGTCGCGCAGAGTGGCCTGCTGCGCCCCCGCGTCGGCGTGATGCTCCAGAGCGGAGGCGTCTACTCCGGGGCCCGCGCGCACGAGATGCTGCGCCACATGGCGGGCCTCCACGCGCACCCCCTGGACGTGAACGCGCTGATCGAACGGCTCGGCCTCGGAGGCTGCGGCCGTACGGTCTACCGGCGGCTGTCCGGCGGACAGCAGCAGCGGCTCTCGCTGGCCATGGCCGTCGTCGGCCGCCCCGAGCTGGTCTTCCTCGACGAGCCCACGGCGGGCCTCGACCCACAGGCGCGACGCGCCACCTGGGAGCTGGTGCGGGAGCTGCGGTCCGACGGCGTCACCGTCGTGCTGACCACCCACTACATGGACGAGGCCGAGGAGCTGGCCGACGACGTGGCCATCGTGGACGCGGGCAAGGTCATCGCCCAGGGTGCCCCCGAGGAGCTGTGCAGGGGCGGGGCCGAGAACACGCTCCGCTTCACCGGGCGCCCCGGACTCGACCTGACCTCGCTGCTCAAGGCCCTGCCCGCCAACACGGCAGCGGCGGAACTGACCCCGGGCGGCTACCGCCTCACCGGCACCGTCGACCCCCAGCTCCTGGCAACAGTGACCTCCTGGTGCGCGCAGAACGGCGTGATGCCCGACCGCATCTCGGTGGAGCGGCGCACTCTTGAGGACGTTTTCCTTGAGCTGACGGGAAAGGAGCTGCGGTCATGACGCGGCACGCCTGCCACACCCCCGGCCGGGGGCCCGGGGGTCGTCCCCCGGAGAACAGCAGCCTGGAGCTGACGGGAAAGGAACCGCGGTCATGACGCGGCACGCCTGCCACACCAAGGAGTCGCGGTCATGAGCGCCGGATCCGGAACCTTCACGCCACGGCCCGGTGCCGCGCCGCTGCCCCGCATGATCGCGGCGCAGGCGGCACTGGAGACCCGGATGCTGCTGCGCAACGGGGAGCAACTGCTGCTCACCGCCGTCATCCCGACCCTGCTGCTGGTGCTCTTCAGCGCCGTCGACATCATCGACGTCCCCGTGGACACGGCGGGCGGCCAGGGCGGGCGTGTCGACTTCCTGGCGCCCGGCATCCTCGCCCTGGCCGTGCTGTCCACGGCCTTCACCGGGCAGGCGATCTCGACGGGCTTCGAGCGGCGCTACGGCGTGCTCAAGCGGCTCGGCGCCTCGCCGCTCCCCCGCTGGGGCCTGATGACGGCGAAGACGTGCGCGGTCCTGGTGATCGAGGTGCTCCAGCTCGTCCTGCTGACCGTGGTCGCCCTCGCGCTGGGCTGGTCGCCGCACGGCAACCCGCTGTCCGTGCTGCTCCTGCTCCTGCTGGGCACGGCCGCCTTCTCCGGGCTCGGGCTGCTGATGGCCGGGACGCTCAAGGCGGAGGCGACGCTCGCCGCCGCCAACCTGGTCTTCATCCTGCTGCTGGTCGCGGGCGGGATCATCGTGCCGTTGGAGAAGTTCCCCGGCGCCGTGCAGGGCGTCCTCCAGTTGCTGCCCGTTTCCGCCCTCTCCGACGGCCTGCGCGACGTGCTCCAGCACGGCTCCGGCACGCCGTGGGCCGATCTGGGCGTCCTCGCCGTGTGGGCGGTGCTGGGGCTGGGCGCGGCGGCGCGGTTCTTCAAGTGGGAGTGACCCCTTCCCCAGGGGGTTCGCCCCCTGGGACACCCGGCCCGCACCCCTCGTGAAAGCACGCACAAGCACGCCCGTACGATGGGCGCGTGCCGAAATTGCTCGAACTCGTACGTAACCCCGTCGCGTACGTCGCCGCCCGCTGGACCCCGACTCAGCGGACCCTCCAGCGGGCCACGCTGGCCGCCCTCCTCATGAGCGTCTTCATCGTCGTGACCGGCGGCGCCGTGCGGCTGACGGGCTCGGGGCTCGGGTGCGACACCTGGCCCAAGTGCAGCAGTGACAGCCTCGTCGCCACCTCCGAGATGGGGATCCATGGCGCGATCGAGTTCGGCAACCGGATGCTGACGTACGTGCTCAGCGCCGCCGTCGGCTGGGCCATCGTCGCCGCGCGCTCCGCCAAGCCGAAGCGCAGGGGCCTCAGCCGCCTCGCCTGGGGGCAGTTCTGGCTCGTCGTGGCCAACGGCATCATCGGCGGCATCACGGTGCTGACCGAGCTGAACCCCTGGACCGTCGCCGGACACTTCCTGCTCGCCAGCACGCTGCTCACCCTCACGGCGGTGACCTGGCTCAGGGCGCGGGAAGGCGACGCCGAGCCGCGTCCGCTGGTGGGCAGGCCGGTGAAGCAGCTCGTGATCGGGCTCGCCGTCTTCGCGGGCGCGCTGATCGTCGTGGGGACGGCCGTCACGGGGTCGGGGCCGCACGCGGGCGACAGCAGCGAGGTCCCGCGCATGCCCTTCGACCCGAAGGTGGTCACGCAGGCGCACGCGGCGCTCGCCTGGATCGTCGTGGCCCTCACGCTCGCCGTCTGGTTCGTGCTGCGGGCCGTGGACGCTCCCGCGGGGCCCAGGCGGCGCACGCGCGAGCTGTTCCTCGTCCTGATGGCCCAGGGCGTCATCGGCTACGTGCAGTACTTCACCGACCTGCCCGAACTGCTGGTGGGCATCCACCTGCTGGGCTCGACGCTCGTGTGGATCGCCGTGCTGCGGCTGCTGCTCTCGCTGCGCGAGCGCGGCGCGCCGCTGCCCATGGAGCCCACGGGCACGACGAGCACGACGAGCACGAAGGGGGCCGGGGCCACCGTTCCCGCGCCCTCGGAGCCCGAGGACGCACGGCCCGGACCCGGGCCCGAGGACGCGCGCCCCGAAGGCTCCGGTTCCGGTTCCGGTTCGGCCCCCGGCCCGGCGACGGATCAGCCCGCGGCCACGTCAGGACCGTCCGCCCCGTCCAGGCCGTAGACGCGCCGCGCCGTGCCGCCCGCCAGTTGGCGGGCGATGCGCGCCGCGTCCGTGCGGGTGCAGAAGCCCTCGCCGACCCACTCCCCCAGCAGCCGCTCCAGCTCGCCCGCGAAGGCGCGCGCCCGTACCACGTACAGCTCGGGCAGCGCGCGGGCCTCGGAGGAGAAGAGCAGCTTGCCGAACGGTGCCTCGTACAGCGTCTCGGCGGGGCGCGGTCCCGCGTCCGCGTAGGTGTGCGGGAAGGCGGCGGCCAGCCGGGCCGCCGCACGGTGGTGCGGGCGCCGCGCGAGCAGCACCACCTCGGTACCGAGCCCGGAGCTGGCGCGTAGGAACCCCTCCAGCGGCGTGGGGTCGCCGCAGCGCAGCCGCACAGGCCGCCCCGTGACGAGGGCGCTCCACAGCAGATGCCGCACGAGCGCGGGCTCGCTCCGCAGCGCGTGGTGCGCCGTCCCGCACTCCCCGTCACGCGCCGGCCCCCCGGCACGGGGCGGGGGCACGGCGGCGACGGCGGGCCGCGAGCGGGAGCGGTCCGTGCCACCCGTACGGTTCCCGTAAGCGCCGTGGCCTTCGTAGTCCCCGTAGTCCCCGTAGTCCGCCGGCCGGGCGTGCGGGCCATGGCGTCGGGCGCCGTTCTGGCGCTCGGCGCGGGCCCGCAGCCACCGCGTGGCGGCCCGCTGGACCTCGGCCAGCACGGGCGCCCTGGCCTCGTGGAACCCCGCGTCGCAGGTGAAGGCCACCGCCTCGCGGGCCGCGCTGTGCAGGGCCTCGGCGGTGTTGGCGACGAAGGACCGCACGGAGCCCGAGGTGTCGGCGACCTGCGCGGCCAGGGTCTCCAGGCAGACCACCTCGCGCGCCGTGGCACTCGCCGCGGCGGCCAGCTCGTCGGGTGAGGTCAGCCCGTGCCGGTCGGGCGTGCACGCCGGGACGGGGGCCGGGGCCGGAACCGGGTCCGGCGGGGTGGCGGTGTCCACGAGGAAGCAGCCGATGCCGCTGCCGCGCAGCAGCGTGCGCCCCGCGGCGAACGCGCCCAGCTCCCTGCGCCTGGCCAGATAGCGGGCCGGGGAGCAGTGGGGTTCGAGGCCGAGCAGCGGCGGGCACCAGCGGCGCAGCGCGAAGCCGAGACGGCTGTCGAAGAAAGTGCCGCTGCGGGGCGCGGCGCCGCCTACGGCGGCGGCCAGGTGGGTCTCGAAGGTGCCGAGGCCGAGTTCCTCGTGGAGCACGCCGAAGTTGTGCTGGTCGACGAGCGCGTACGGGCCGCCCGCGACGGTGGGGAACAGCCCGGCGGTGGCCTGGGGCATCTCCCACGGTGAAACCGGGAGAGATCGCGGCCTCCCCCCGGAACCTGCGGTCATCGCGCCTCCTCGTCCCAGTGGGACTAACGGCCGGAGGCGGATTGGGTGGCGGGCGCCCCATACGGGTGTGTCGTCCGTCTCGCGCCCGGCGAGGGCGTCGCCAGCCGATATACCCGCCGGTAGCATCGTGTGCATGGCAGACAGCAGCAAGCGGGCGGCCCGGCTCGCCAAGGAGATCACCGCGTTCGCCAAGAGCCACGGCGGCAGCGCCGAGGGACAGATCGCCTATGTGGGGCAGGTCGGCGCCCGCATCGTGCTGGTCGGCTCCGACGGCACCTGGGGCGACCTGATGGCGCCGTCCGTGGAGACCGCGCGAGAGGCCGCCGAGCGCGCGGACCTCACCCTGCGCGAGACGTTCGACAGCGAGATGGCGGAGAAGGTGCGCACGGGCCCGTACGAGTGGACCCGGATGGCAGGTATCCAGATCGGCGGCCCGTCCAACACCTGACCCGCCCGACCCCGGCACCCGTACGGCCGTACCGCTCCACACACCCGGTACGGCCCCTACAACCCCGTCGCGGCCGAAGAGAAGAGGGGCCCCCCCCCCCCGCGGGGGGGGCCCGGGCTGGTGGTGGGGGGGGGGGGGGGGCCCGCGGGGGGGGGGTTTGGGCCCCCCCCCGCCGGGGGGGCCGCGGGGGGGGGAAGCGCGCGTGGGGGGGCACCGGGGCGACCG
>NZ_JBSHAO010000007.1:67947-236190 GCF_053611545.1 Streptomyces sp. NPDC054796
TCACGGCGCCCCCCCCCCCACCCCCCGTCCCCCCCCCAACACCCCCCCCGCGGCCGACGCCCAGCGGGCCCGCCCCGCCGGGGGGTCGGCCCCTCTCTTGGTGCTGGTGCGGGTGCGCTGCCCGGCGCGAGCGCCGCGGGTGGGCTCAGCGCAGGAAGGGGTCGATGGCCACCGCGACGAACAGCAGCGACACATAGGTGATCGACCAGTGGAAGAGCCGCATCTCCTTGAGCTTGGCCCCCGTGGTCCCGGCCTTGGCGCGGGCCTGGAGCGCGTGCGCCTCCCAGAGCCAGAAGCCACCGGCCAGCACGGCGACGGCGGGGTAGAACCAGCCGACGTAGCCCAGCGGCCACAGCAGCAGGGAGACGCCGACCATGACCCAGCTGTAGACCACGATCTGGCGGGCCACCACGCGGTTGCCCGCGACGACGGGGAGCATCGGGACGCCCACCCGCTCGTAGTCGTCCTTGACCTTCATGGACAGCGGCCAGTAGTGCGGGGGCGTCCAGAAGAACATGACCAGGAAGAGGACGACCGCGGCCAGGCTGACCTCGTTGGTGACCGAGGACCAGCCGATGAGCACCGGCATGCAGCCCGCGATGCCGCCCCAGACGATGTTCTGCGCCGTGCGGCGTTTGAGAATCATCGTGTAGCCGAGGACGTAGATGAGCAGGGCGCCCAGCGACAGGGCCGCGGAGAGCCAGTTGACCAGGAGGCCGAACCAGAGCGTCGAGACGACCGCCAGGGTGAGGCCGAAGACGAGGCCCTCACGGGGGCTCACGATGCCGGTGACCAGCGGGCGCTGCTCGGTGCGGTGCATCAGCGCGTCGATGTCGCGGTCGATGTACATGTTCAGCGCGTTGGCGCCGCCCGCCGACAGATAGCCGCCCACGCAGGTGACGAGCACCAGCCACAGGTCGGGCACGCCCTGGGCGGCGAGGAACATGACCGGAATGGTCGTGATGAGCAGCAGCTCGATGATCCGTGGCTTGGTGAGCGCGATGAACGCCATCACCCTGGCCCTGAACGGCCAACGGCCGGTGCTGCTGCCGAGCACCCCTGCGGGACGGGATTCGACGGCCGTCACGAACACCCCTGATCGACTCAAGAACTAGCGAGCCCGGACAACGTGAAGGCCGGGTGAAGCTCGCGCGTACCACGCCACTTTAGACGCCCGCCATACGCCGCTCGGCGCGGGGGTCACCCCGTGTTGAGGAGGCGGCCCGGCGCCCGCGCGGGGGTCGGCCGCCCGCCGCGCGCTCCCTCCGGAGGGGGAGGCGCCAGAGCTTCACGGAGTGTGGCGCGCCCTTGCGCCGGGTACACCGCGTGCCACCTCACGGTGCGCCTCACTGAGCGTCGCGCGGTCCGACGCGCGGCCCGACGCAGTCCGTCGCGCGGTCCGTCCCGCGCTCTCGACAGGCGAAGGCGGCGGCCTCCCGGCAGCCTGGAGGTGGACACGCGGTGACGCACCGGCCAGGAATACCTCTTGTCCGGTTTTGGTTGCCCGGAGCGTCGGGTGACCACACTGCGAGCACTCGAAAGAGTGCGCACCCCGGCAGGGGTACGCTCGACACCGTCCGGTGAGCACAACACACCGGCCATCGACATGTGGAGAGGAGCCCTGACGCAGGGTGAGCAGCAAGCCGACCACCACAGACCTTGAGTGGACCGAACTTGACCAGCGGGCCGTCGATACCGTCCGAGTCCTGGCCATGGATTCCGTGCAGAAGGTCGGCAACGGCCACCCCGGCACGGCCATGAGCCTCGCACCGGCCGCGTACCTGGTCTTCCAGAAGCTGATGCGGCACGACCCCTCGAACCCCGACTGGGCGGGGCGCGACCGCTTCGTCCTCTCCGTGGGGCACTCCAGCCTGACGCTTTACATCCAGCTCTACATGACGGGCTACGGCCTGGAGCTGGACGACCTGAAGGCGTTCCGTACGTGGGACAGCCGCACCCCCGGTCACCCCGAGTACGGCCACACCGCGGGCGTCGAGACGACGACGGGCCCGCTGGGCCAGGGTGTCGCCAACGCCGTGGGGATGGCGATGGCCGCGCGCTACGAGCGCGGTCTCTTCGACCCGGACGCCGCTCCCGGCGAGTCCCCCTTCGACCACACCATCTATGTGTTCGCGGGCGACGGCTGTCTCCAGGAGGGCATCTCGGCCGAGGCGTCCTCGCTGGCGGGTCATCAGAAGCTCGGCAACATCGTGATGCTGTGGGACGACAACCACATCTCGATCGAGGGCGACACCGAGACCGCGATCTCGGAGGACACCCTCAAGCGGTACGAGGCGTACGGCTGGCACGTCCAGCGCGTCGACCAGCTGCCGAACGGCGACCTCGACCCCAAGGGCCTCTACGAGGCGATCCAGGCCGCCAAGGCCGAGACCGAGCGCCCGTCCTTCATCGCGGCCCGCTCGATCATCGCGTGGCCCGCGCCGAACGCCCAGAACACCGAGGCCGCGCACGGCTCGGCGCTGGGCGAGGAAGAGGTCGCGGAGACCAAGAAGCTCCTCGGCTTCAACCCCGAGAAGCACTTCCAGGTGGAGGACGAGGTCCTCTCCCACGTCCGCAAGGCCGTGGACCGCGGCCGTGAGGCGCACGCCACCTGGGAGAAGCGGTTCGAGGCGTGGCGTTCCGCCAACAAGGAGCGCGCGGCCGAGTTCGACCGCGTCAGCGCGGGCAAGCTGCCCGACGGCTGGGAGGACCACCTGCCCTCCTTCGAGGCGGGCGGCTCCGAGGCCACCCGTAAGGCGTCCGGCGCGGTACTCAAGGCGCTGGGCCCGGTGATCCCCGAGCTGTGGGGCGGTTCCGCCGACCTCGCGGGCTCGAACAACACCTCGTTCGACAAGAGCTCGTTCCTGCCGGAGGGCAACCCGCTGCCGGGCGCCGACCCGTACGGGCGTACCGTCCACTTCGGCATCCGCGAGCACGCCATGGGCGCGACGATGAACGGCATCGCGCTGCACGGCAACACCCGCGTCTACGGCGGCACGTTCCTCACCTTCTCGGACTACATGCGTCCGGCGGTGCGGCTGGCCGCGCTGATGAAGGCGCCGGTCACCTACGTGTGGACGCACGACTCCATCGGCCTGGGCGAGGACGGCCCCACGCACCAGCCCGTCGAGCACATGTCGGCGCTGCGTGCCATCCCGGGTCTCAACATGGTCCGTCCCGCTGACGCCAACGAGACGTCGATCGTGTGGGGCGAGATCCTCAAGCGGCACGCCGCCAAGCCGGCGCCGCACGGCCTCGCGCTGACCCGTCAGGGCGTGCCGACGTACGAGGCGAACGCCGACGCGGCCAAGGGCGGCTACGTGCTCTTCGAGGCCGAGGGCGGCGCCCCGCAGGTCGTACTGATCGGCACGGGCTCCGAGGTCCAGCTCGCGGTCGAGGCGCGCGACGTCCTCCAGGCCGAGGGCGTGCCGACGCGGGTCGTCTCGATGCCGTGCGTCGAGTGGTTCGACGAGCAGGACCAGAGCTACCGGGACAGCGTCATCCCGCCAGCCGTGCGGGCGCGTGTCGCGGTCGAGGCCGCGATCGGTCTGACCTGGCACCGCTTCGTCGGTGACGCGGGCCGCATCGTGTCGCTGGAGCACTACGGCGCCTCCGCCGACTACAAGACGCTCTACCGCGAGTTCGGCATCACCACCGAGGCCGTCGCCCAGGCGGCCCGGGTGTCCCTGGAAGCGGCTGCCCGCTGAGGCGGCGATCCCGCCCCGTAACCGACAAGCCTCAAGCTCCAACACAGCAGGAGATGCAATTCCCATGACAGACGCACTCAAGCGCCTCTCCGACGAAGGCGTCGCGATCTGGCTGGATGACCTGTCGCGCAAGCGCATCACGTCCGGCAATCTCGGCGAGCTGATCGACGAACAGCACGTCGTGGGCGTCACCACCAACCCGACCATCTTCCAGAAGGCCATCTCGTCCGGCGACGGCTACGAGCAGCAGCTTCAGGACCTGGCCAGCCGCGGCGTCACCGTCGAAGAGGCCGTCCGCATGATCACCACCGCGGACGTGCGGGACGCGGCGGACATCCTCCGCCCCGTCTTCGACGCCACCGGCGGCAAGGACGGCCGCGTGTCCATCGAGGTGGACCCGCGTCTGGCGCACAACACGCGGGCGACCGTCGCCGAGGCCCGTCAGCTCGCGTGGCTGGTGGACAGGCCGAACACCTTCATCAAGATCCCGGCCACCAAGGCGGGCCTCCCGGGCATCACCGAGGTCATCGGCAAGGGCATCAGCGTCAACGTCACGCTGATCTTCTCGCTGGAGCGCTACCGCGCCGTCATGGACGCCTACATGGCCGGTCTGGAGAAGGCCGCAGCGCTGGGCATCGACCTCTCGCAGATCCACTCCGTGGCGTCCTTCTTCGTCTCCCGCGTGGACACCGAGGTCGACAAGCGCCTCGACTCCGTGGGCACCGACGAGGCCAAGGAACTGAAGAGCAAGGCGGCCATCGCCAACGCCCGCCTCGCCTACCAGGCGTACGAGGAGGCGTTCTCCTCCGACCGCTGGAAGGAGCTGGAGCGCAAGGGCGCCAACGCGCAGCGTCCGCTGTGGGCGTCCACCGGCGTGAAGGACCCCGCGCTGCCGGACACGCTCTACGTCACCGAGCTGGTCACCGCCAACACCGTGAACACCATGCCCGAGGCCACCCTCCAGGCGACCGGTGACCACGGCGAGATCACCGGCGACACCGTGCGGTCCCACTACAAGGACGCGCAGGCCGTGCTGGACGCCATCGCCAAGCTCGGGATCTCCTACGACGACGTCGTCCAGGTACTGGAGGACGAGGGCGTGGAGAAGTTCGAGGCTTCCTGGAACGACCTGCTCTCCTCCACCGAGGCCGAGCTGAAGCGCCTCGCCCCGAAGGAGGCGTAAGCCAGTTGAGCAACGCAGCCAACCCGCTGCGTGACGCACAGGACCGGCGGCTCCCGCGCATCGCGGGGCCGTCGGGCCTGGTGATCTTTGGCGTCACGGGCGATTTGTCACGTAAAAAGCTGATGCCCGCTGTTTACGATCTCGCGAACCGCGGCCTCCTGCCCCCGGGCTTCTCCCTCATCGGGTTCGCCCGGCGCGATTGGGAGGACGAGGACTTCGCGCAGGTCGTCCACGACTCGGTGAAGGAACACTCCCGCACGCCCTTCCGCGAGGAGGTCTGGCAGCAGCTCGCCGAGGGCATGCGCTTCGTCCCGGGCGTCTTCGACGACGACGAGGCGTTCGAGACCCTCAAGTCCACCATCGAGGAGCTGGACAAGTCCCGGGGCACGGGCGGCAACTTCGCCTTCTACCTCTCCGTACCCCCGAAGTTCTTCCCCACCGTCGTCTCGCAGCTCAAGAAGCACGGGCTGTCCGAGAGCAGCCCGGAGTCCCCCGACTCCTGGCGGCGCGCGGTCATCGAGAAGCCCTTCGGCCACGACCTCAAGAGCGCGCAAGAGCTGAACGCGGTCGTGCACGAGGTCTTCAAGCCGGACCAGGTCTTCCGCATCGACCACTACCTGGGCAAGGAGACCGTCCAGAACATCCTGGCGCTGCGCTTCGCCAACACGATGTTCGAGCCGCTCTGGAACCGCTCGTACGTCGACCACGTGCAGATCACCATGGCCGAGGACATCGGCATCGGCGGTCGCGCGGGCTACTACGACGGCATCGGCTCCGCGCGTGACGTGATCCAGAACCACCTGCTCCAGTTGCTCGCCCTCACCGCCATGGAGGAGCCCACCTCCTTCGGCGCGAAGGCGCTGCTCACCGAGAAGCTGAAGGTCCTCAACTCCGTCCGGCTGCCCAAGGACCTGGGCAAGCACACCGTCCGCGGCCAGTACGCGGCGGGCTGGCAGGGCGGCGAGAAGGTCCGCGGCTACCTCGAAGAGGAGGGCATCGACCCCAGGTCGAAGACGGACACGTACGCCGCCATGCGGCTGGAGATCGACAACCGGCGCTGGGCCGGAGTGCCGTTCTACCTGCGTACGGGCAAGCGCCTGGGCCGTCGCGTCACCGAGATCGCGGTCGTCTTCCAACGCGCGCCGCACTCCCCCTTCGACGCCACGGACACCCAGGAACTGGGCCAGAACGCCCTGGTCATCCGCGTCCAGCCGGACGAGGGCGTCACCATCAGGTTCGGCTCCAAGGTGCCGGGCACCCAGATGGAGATCCGGGATGTGACGATGGACTTCGCCTACGGCGAGTCCTTCACCGAGTCCAGCCCGGAGGCGTACGAACGCCTCATCCTCGACGTCCTGCTGGGCGACGCGAACCTCTTCCCGCGCCACCAGGAGGTCGAGCGTTCCTGGGAGATCCTCGACCCGGTCGAGGAGTTCTGGGACAAGCACGGCAAGCCCGAGCAGTACTCCGCCGGGACCTGGGGTCCCCAGGCCGCCGACGAGATGCTCGCACGCGACGGACGGAGCTGGCGTCGGCCATGAACATCGACCTCACGGACACCACGTCCAGCCAGATCAACAACGCCCTGGTCAAGGCGCGCCGGGCCACCGGCTCGCCCGCCATCGGCATGGTCCTCACCCTCGTCATCGTCACCGACGAGGGCAACCACTACGACGCGCTCAAGGCTGCCAGCGAGGCGTCCAAGGAGCACCCGTCGCGCATCCTCGTCGTGGTGCGGCGCCCGGGGCGCTCGCCGCGCGACCGCGCGCAGCACCGGCTCGACGCCGAGGTGCGCATGGGCGTCGACGCGGGCTCGGGCGAGACCGTGCTGCTGCGGCTGCACGGCGAGCTGGCCTCGCACTCGCACAGCGTCGTCCTGCCGCTGCTGCTCCCGGACGCCCCCGTGGTCGTCTGGTGGCCCGAGGACGCGCCCGAGCACCCCTCGGACGACAAGCTCGGCGGGCTCGCGCAGCGCCGCATCACCGACGCGGCGGCGACGGAGGACCCGGTCGGCGCGCTCAGTCTGCGTGCCGAGACCTACGCGCCGGGTGACACCGACCTGTCCTGGACGCGCATCACGCCCTGGCGCAGCGTGCTGGCGGCGGCACTGGACCAGAAGCACAGCAAGATCGTCGGCGCCTCGGTCGAGGGCGAGGAGTACAACCCCTCCACCGAGCTGCTGGCCCTCTGGCTCGCCGAGCGGCTGAACGTCCCCGTCGAGCGCAAGATCACCGACGGGCCCGGCATCACCGCGGTGCGCATGGAGACCAGCGACGGCGAGATCTGCCTCGACCGCGCCGACGGCTCCCTGGCCGAGCTGGCCGTCCCCGGACAGCCCGACCGCCATGTGGCGCTGCACCGGCGTACCACGGCGGAGCTGATCGCCGAGGAGCTGCGGCGGCTCGACCCGGACGAGGCGTACGCGGAAGCGGTCCAGTTCGGCGTGCACAAGCTGCACCGGGAGAACGGCCGGGACGGCGCCTCCACGACGGTCACGCCCGACGGCGCGCCGTCCGAGGAGTCGGCCACGTCGGCTGCGAAGGCGGACGCGGACACGGGCGCCAAGGGCGGCGGCAAGCCCGTCGCCAAGAAGGCACCCGCCAAGACCGCGGCCAAGGCTCCCGCCAAGAAGGCGCCCGCCAAGTGACCGGCGCGCCCCAGGTGGTGGTCCACCACGACAAGGAGGAGATGGCCAGGGCGACGGCCGCGCGGCTCCTCGCCCGCGTCGTGGACGCGCAGTCCGCGCGCGGCAGCGCCTCCGTGGTGCTGACGGGCGGCAGGAACGGCAACGGCGTGCTCGCCGCGCTGGCCGTCTCCCCCGCGCGGGACTCCGTCGACTGGTCCCGTATCGACCTGTGGTGGGGCGACGAGCGCTTCCTCCCGGAGGGAGACCCGGAGCGCAACCACACACAGGCCCGCGAGGCCCTGCTGGACGCCGTCCCGCTCGACTCCGCGCGGGTGCACGCCATGGCGGCCTCGGACGGTCCTTACGGCGACGACGTGGAGGCGGCGGCCGAGGCGTACGCGGCCGAGCTAGCCGCCGCGGCACGGCCCGAGGACCACGGCCCCGTGCCCTCCTTCGACGTGCTGATGCTGGGCGTCGGCCCGGACACGCACGTGGCCTCGCTCTTCCCCGAGCACCCCGGCACGCGGGAGACCGAGCGCACGGTCGTCGGCGTGCGCGGCGCGCCCAAGCCCCCGCCCGTGCGTGTCTCGCTCACGCTTCCGGCGATCCGGGCCGCGCGCGAGGTGTGGCTGCTGGCGGCCGGCGAGGACAAGGCCAACGCGGCGGCCCTCGCCCTCTCCGGGGCTGGCGAGATCCAGGCCCCGGCGGCGGGCGCTTACGGGCGCAGCCGCACGCTGTGGCTCCTGGACGAGCCCGCTGCGTCCCAGCTCCCGCGCGACCTGTACCCGCCGACACTGTCGTAGCACCGTCAGCACAAGAAGGAGCGCGGCCCCTGATCCAGGGCCCGCGCTCCTTTTCGTTTTCGTGCGGCTCGACGCGGGAGCCGCGCCCCGCAAGGGGCGCGAGGAACTGCGCGCCCAGCCACCACGCACCCGCAGCCGCCAAAGCACCCCAAGAGGCACCCACCCCAGGGGCGCGGGGAACTGCGCGCCCAGCCCCCACACACCCGCACCCCGCGAAGCACGCCAGGGGGCACCCCCCCAGCCGCACCCCCTCAAACGCACCCCGCAAAGCGCAGCGCTCAGCGCCCCCGCAGCTCCCGGTACCGCGCCACCAACCCCGCCGTGGAGGCGTCGAGCCCCTCGACGGCCGCACCCTCGGTCAGCGCGGGCTCGATCCGCTTGGCGAGCACCTTGCCCAGCTCGACGCCCCACTGGTCGAAGCTGTCGATGTTCCAGATCGCGCCCTGGACGAAGACCTTGTGCTCGTACAGCGCGACGAGCTGCCCCAGCACGCTCGGCGTCAGCTCCTCGGCGAGGATGGTGGTCGTCGGCCGGTTGCCGGGGAAGGTGCGGTGCGGCACCTGCTCCTCGGCCACGCCCTCGGCCCGCACCTCCTCCTCGGTCTTGCCGAAGGCCAGCGCCTGGCCCTGCGCGAAGAGGTTCGCCATCAGCAGGTCGTGCTGCCCGGCCAGCGGGCCCAGCTCCTCGACGGGGCGGGCGAAGCCGATCAGGTCGGCCGGGATCGTCTTGGTGCCCTGGTGCAGCAACTGGTAGTAGGCGTGCTGCCCGTTGGTGCCCGGCGTGCCCCAGACCACGGGGCCCGTCTGCCAGCCGACGGGGCGGCCCTGACGGTCCGTCGACTTGCCGTTGGACTCCATGTCGAGCTGCTGGAGGTAGGCCGTGAACTTCGACAGGTAGTGGCTGTAGGGGAGCACCGCGTGCGACTGCGCGTCGAAGAAGCCGCCGTACCAGACGCCCAGCAGCCCCAGCAGCAGCGGCGCGTTCTCCTCGAACGGCGCCGTGCGGAAGTGCTCGTCCACGAGGTGGAACCCGGCGAGCATCTCCCCGAAGTGGACCGGCCCGATGGCGGTCATGAGGGAGAGGCCGATGGCGGAGTCGTACGAATAACGCCCGCCGACCCAGTCCCAGAACTCGAACATGTTGTCCGTGTCGATGCCGAACTCCGCGACCTTCTCGGCGTTCGTCGACACGGCGACGAAGTGCTTGGCCACCGCGCTCTCGTCGCCGCCGAGTCCGTCCAGCAGCCAACGGCGGGCCGCCGTCGCGTTGGTGATGGTCTCGATGGTGGTGAACGTCTTGGACGCGACGATGAACAGCGTCTCGGCCGGGTCCAGATCGCGCACGGCCTCGTGCAGATCGGCGCCGTCGACGTTCGACACGAACCGGAAGTCCATCTCCCGGTGGGTGTACGGGCGCAGCGCCTCGTAGGCCATCGCGGGGCCGAGGTCGGAGCCGCCGATGCCGATGTTCACGACGGTCCTGATGCGCCGGCCGGTGTGGCCCGTCCAGTGCCCGTCGCGCACCTTGTCGGCGAAGAGCGCCATCTTCCGCAGCACCGCGTGCACCTTGGGGACCACGTTCTCGCCGTCGACCTCGACGACGGCGGACTCGGGGGTGCGCAGCGCGGTGTGCAGGACGGCGCGGTCCTCGGTGACGTTGATCTTCTCGCCGCGGAACATCGCGTCCCGCAGCTCGGCGACCCCGGCGGCGCCCGCGAGTTCGCGCAGCAGCCGTAGGGTGTCGTCATCGACCAGGTTCTTGGAGTAGTCCAGATGCAGGTCGCCGACGCGCACGCCGTACCGCTCCGCCCGGCTCGCGTCGCTCGCGAAGAGCTGGCGCAGGTGGGTGTCGCCGAACTCCTCGCGGTGCTTGGCCAGCGCGTTCCACTCGGGCATCCGGTCGAGCCGGGTGCGGCCTTCTGCGTTCATCTGCGAAATCAGCCCATTCTTCTCGTACGTACCCCGCCGCACTCCAACCTAAATGATGGACGGCCCGGCCGCGCACCGCGTGGGGCGGTGGCGGCCGGGCCGTCTTCGAAGAGTGTGTCCACGGGCTGATCCGGGGATCAGATCTCGCCCCGCAGCTTGGCCAGCGCCTCGGCGAGGATCGCCTCGCCGTCCGCGTCGCTGCGCCGCTCCCTGACGTAGGCGAGATGGGTCTTGTACGGCTCCGTACGCGGCGGGTCCGGCGGGTTCTCCCGTTCCTTGCCGGCCGGGAATCCGCAGCGCGGACAGTCCCAGGTATCCGGAATCTGCGCGTCACTGGCGAAGCTCGGCTGGGTTTCGTGCCCGTTCGAGCACCAGAAGGAGATGCGGAGGCGTGGTGCGGACTCGCCTCGCTCAGCCTCCCCCATCGGCCCCGCTCCGACCCGGCTTCCCCGGATCGCGTTGCCACTTGCCACGGTCGTAACTCCCTGCCTCACGGTGCCGCGGAGCATCGACAAGCAGCTCCGCTGCGGGCGCCCTAGTGTACGTAGGGCCCAACGCGCGTCCAGTGACCCGAGTTACTGCGTCGGCTCGGGACGCGAGCCTCATGATAGGCCGCGTCCTCGCCCACGGGGCAGCTCTCTGCGAGGTCTGCGGAGTTCTACGGCGTTTCGCGAGCGGGGGTCAGCTGTTGAACTTCATCAGCAGGCCGAGCGCGATGATGATCACGAACCAGATCACCCCGACCACGACCGTGATCCGGTCGAGGTTGCGCTCGGCGACCGAGGAGCCGCCGACGGAGGACTGCATGCCGCCACCGAACATGTCGGAGAGGCCGCCGCCCTTCCCCTTGTGCATCAGCACCAGCAGCATCAGCAGGGCGCTGAAGACGATGAGGGCGATTGAGAACCCCATAACCACGGCTGGACCAACTCTCTCGGACTGTTGACGGGACGCTTACGGGTGAGGACGAAGCGTGGGAGCTTCGGGTATGTGCGGGGGCCGGACAGCACGTCCGGCCCCCGACAGACTACGACGGGCGGGCGCCCGCCGTCATTCGCTACTGATCACGGAACCGGACGATCTTGACGAACTCGTCCGTGTCCAGCGCGGCGCCGCCGACGAGGGCGCCGTCGATGTCGGGCTGCGCCATGATCTGCGCGACGTTGCCGGACTTGACGGAGCCGCCGTACTGGATGCGGACCTTGTCGGCCAGCTCCTGGCTGTACAGCTCGGCGAGGCGCGCGCGGATCGCGCCGCAGACCTCCTGCGCGTCCTCGGCGCCGCAGGTCTTGCCGGTGCCGATGGCCCACACCGGCTCGTAGGCGATCACGATCGTCTCGGCCTGCTCCGCGGGGATGTCCTTGAGCGCGCCGTCGACCTGGGCCAGCGTGTGCGCGACGTGGTTGCCCGCCTCGCGGACCTCCAGCTCCTCGCCCACGCACAGGATCGGCGTCACGTCGTGCCGGAACGCGGCCTTGACCTTGGCGTTGACCAGCGGCTCGTCCTCGCCGTGGTACTGGCGGCGCTCGGAGTGGCCGATGGCGACGTACGAGCAGTTCAGCTTGGCCAGCATCGGCCCGGAGACCTCACCGGTGTACGCGCCGGAGTCATGCGCCGAGACGTCCTGGGCGCCGTACTTGATCTTCAGCTTGTCGCCGTCGACCAGGGTCTGCACGGAACGCAGGTCGGTGAAGGGCGGCAGGACGGCGACCTCGACGGCCGCGTAGTCCTTGTCCGTCAGCGCGAAGGCGAGCTTCTGGACGTGCGCGATGGCCTCGAGGTGGTTGAGGTTCATCTTCCAGTTGCCCGCCATCAGCGGGGTACGGCCCTGGGGTGAAGCAGTCACGGTGGGTCAGTCCTCCAGTGCGGCGAGGCCGGGAAGCGTCTTGCCTTCGAGGTATTCGAGGCTGGCGCCGCCGCCGGTTGAAATGTGGCCGAATGCGTTCTCGTCGAAGCCCAGAAGGCGGACGGCAGCCGCGCTGTCGCCGCCGCCGACGACCGTGAAGGCCGGGCTGTCGAGCAGCGCCTGCGCGACGGCCCTGGTGCCTTCCGCGTAGTCGGGGTGCTCGAAGACACCCATCGGGCCGTTCCAGAAGACGGTGGCCGCGTCGGCGAGCTTCGCGGCGTAGAGCTTACGGGTCTCCGGACCGATGTCCAGGCCCTGGAGGTCCGCGGGGATCTCGTCGGCGGCGGCCGTCGTCGGGTTGGCCGGGGCCTTGGTCTTCAGGTCGGGGAACTCAGCGGCCGCCAGCACGTCGACGGGGAGCACGAACTCCACGCCGCGCTCCTCGGCACGCTTGAGGTACCCCTGGACCGCCGGAACCTGGTCCTCCTGGAGCAGCGACGTGCCGACCTCGTAGCCCTTGGCCTTGAGGAAGGTGTACGCCATGCCGCCGCCGATGAGGATGCGGTCGGCCTTCTCCAGCAGGTGGTCGATGACCCCGAGCTTGTCGGAGACCTTGGCGCCGCCGAGCACCACCGCGTAGGGGCGCTTGACGTCCTCGGTGAGCTTCTTCAGCACCCCGACCTCGGTGGCGATGAGCCCGCCCGCGGCGTGCGGGAGGCGCGCCGGGAGGTCGTAGACGGAGGCGTGCTTGCGGTGGACGGCACCGAAGCCGTCGCCGACGTAGAGGTCGGCGAGGGAGGCCAGCTCGTCGGCGAACGCGCCGCGCTCGGCATCGTCCTTGCTGGTCTCGCCCGCGTTGAAGCGGAGGTTCTCCAGCAGCGTGACCCCGCCGTCGGCCATGGCGCCGACGGTGGCCTTCGCGCTGTCCCCCACGGTGTCGGCCGCGAACGCGACCTCCTTGCCGAGGAGTTCACCGAGCCTCTTGGCCACGGGTGCGAGCGAGAACTGCGGGTCCGGGGCACCCTTGGGGCGGCCCAGGTGCGAGGCGACGACGACACGGGCGCCGCGCTCGGCGAGCTTGCGGATGGTGGGGACGGCGGCGCGGATACGGCCGTCGTCGGTGATGGTGCCGCCGTCGAGCGGAACGTTCAGATCGGCGCGGACGAAGACCCGCTTCCCCTCGACCTGAAGATCATCGATCGTCTTCATGCTTACTGACTCCTTGCGGTCAGGCCCTCATGGAACAGGGCTCGCCGGGCGCGCCGTAGCGCCCTGCGAGCCCTGGTCATGCCATTTGTCGGCGCTGTGGTCGCTGAGCAGCGATCAGAGCTTAGAGCTGACCGCCCACGAAGGTGGTCAGGTCGACGAGGCGGTTGGAGTAACCCCACTCGTTGTCGTACCAGCCGACGATCTTGACCTGCTTGCCCTGCGACATCGTCAGCGACGAGTCGAAGGTGCAGGAGGCGGGCCAGTTGACGATGTCCGAGGAGACGATCGGGTCCTCGGTGTACTCCAGGATGCCCTTGAGCTGGCCCTCGGCAGCCTTCTGGAAGGCGGCGTTGATCTCGTCCTTGCTGACCTCGCGGTCCAGCTCCAGGACCAGGTCGGTGACGGAGCCCGTGGGGACCGGGACGCGCATGGCGATGCCGTCCAGCTTGCCCTTGAGCTGCGGGAGCACCAGCGCGGTGGCCTTCGCGGCGCCCGTCGACGTCGGGATGATGTTCTCGGCGGCGGCGCGGGAGCGGCGCAGGTCCTTGTGCGGGAAGTCCAGGATGCGCTGGTCGTTGGTGTAGGCGTGAACCGTGGTCATCAGGCCCTTGGCGATGCCGAAGTTCTCGTCCATGACCTTGGCCATCGGCGCCACACAGTTGGTGGTGCAGGAGGCGTTGGAGATCACGTGGTGGTTGGCGGCGTCGTACTTGTCCTGGTTGACGCCCATGACCACGGTGATGTCCTCGTCCTTGGCCGGGGCCGAGATGAGGACCTTCTTCGCACCGGCGGCCAGGTGCTTGGCCGCGTCGTCACGCTTGGTGAAGATGCCGGTGGACTCGATCACGACGTCGGCGCCGAGCTCGCCCCAGGGAAGCTGGGCCGGGTCGCGCTCCGCCATGGTCTTGAAGGTCTGGTTGCCCACCGTGATGGTGTCGTCGGTGTGGCTGACCTCGTGCTTGAGGCGGCCCAGGATGGTGTCGTACTTGAGCAAGTGCACCAGGGTCGCGTTGTCGGTCAGGTCGTTGACACCGACGATCTCGATGTCCGCACCCTGCTCCAGCAGCGCGCGGAAGTAGTTACGTCCGATGCGGCCGAAGCCGTTGATGCCTACGCGGATCGTCACGAACCGATCTCCTCGTTGGTACGCCGGTGAGGACACCGGCGAAAGCTGTTTGGGATGTCCCCGACCATGTCCGACCCTACCGCGCATGGGCGGCGGAGGTGACATCGGCCGGGCGGCCCCCGCACGGGGACCGAGGGCGGTTTCATACGGCCTGGTCACGGCCTGTCCACCGCCCTCACGGCACCGTCCGACCACGCTGTCGGGCGGTCTACGGGCCCGGAATCCCGGGCCCGGACCAGGAGTCCCGGAGCGCCCTAGCCGACCATCTCCTCGGTGAGGGTGGACTCCGTGCCGGGGATGCCCAGGTCCTGTGCCCGCTTGTCCGCCATGGCCAGCAGGCGGCGGATGCGGCCCGCGACCGCGTCCTTCGTCAGCGGCGGGTCGGCGAGCGCGCCCAGCTCCTCCAGGGACGCCTGCTTGTGGTCCATGCGGAGCCTGCCCGCGGCGGCCAGGTGCTCGGGCACGTCGTCCGCCAGGATCTCCAGCGCGCGCTGCACACGCGCCCCGGCGGCGACGGCCGCGCGGGCCGAGCGGCGCAGGTTCGCGTCGTCGAAGTTCGCGAGCCGGTTCGCCGTGGCGCGGACCTCGCGGCGCATCCGCCGCTCCTCCCACGCGAGGACGGACTCGTGGGCGCCAAGACGCGTCAACAGCGCGCCGATCGCGTCACCGTCACGGACCACCACGCGGTCCACGCCGCGCACCTCGCGCGCCTTGGCCGCGATCTGGAGCCGCCGCGCGGCCCCGACCAGGGCGAGGGCCGCCTCCGGCCCCGGGCAGGTGACCTCCAGCGAGGAGCTGCGCCCCGGCTCCGTCAGCGAGCCGTGCGCGAGGAAGGCCCCGCGCCACGCCGCCTCGGCGTCACAGGTGGCCCCCGAGACCACTTGCGGGGGCAGTCCGCGGATCGGGCGGCCACGGCCGTCGACCAGCCCCGTCTGCCGGGCGAGCTGATCGCCGCCCGCCACCACCCGTACGACGTAACGGCTGCCGCGCCGCAGTCCTCCTGGCGCCATCACCACCAGGTCGGAGGCGTGTCCGAAGATCTCAAGAATGTCCTTGCGCAGCCGGCGGGCCGCGATGCCCGTATCCAGCTCCGCCTCGATCACGATGCGCCCGCTCACCAGGTGCAGGCCGCCCGCGAAGCGCAGGATCGACGAGACCTCGGACTTCCGGCAGCAGGTCCGGGTGACGGGGAGCCGGGAGATCTCGTCCTTCACCGCAGCCGTCATCGCCATGGGCCGATCCTTCCATGCATCCGAAAAATACGGTCGTACGCGGCGGCCAGCAGCTCTGGGTCGTGTCTGGGAAGACCGTCCGGCGCCGCTACGGGAGCCAGCTCGACCGTCCCGCCGAGCCGCTGTGCGGCCTCGCGCAGAGAATCCTGGTCGGGCACGGCGTCCTGATCGGCCAGCACCACGTCGAAGGCGAGTTTAGGTGCGTGTCGGGCCAAAACCTCCAAATGACGCTGCGGGGAAAAACCATCTGTTTCTCCCGGCTGCGGTGCGAGGTTGAGTGCGAGGACCTTGCGGGCCTTCGTCACCGTCAGCGCCTGGAGCAGCTCGGGCACCAGCAGGTGCGGGATCACGGACGAGAACCAGGACCCTGGCCCGAGGACCACCCAGTCGGCGTCCATGACCGCCTCGACCGCCTCGGGCACGGCGGGCGGGTCGTGCGGCACGACGTGCACCTGCTGGACCTCGCCGGGGGTCAGGGCCACCGTCGCCTGCCCGCGCACCGTGGACAGCGCCTCGGGCTCGGCCGGGTCATGGCCGCGCACCAGCGCCTGGAGCTCCAGCGGCACGGCCGACATGGGCAGCACCCGGCCGTGCGCGCCCAGCAGCTTCCCGACCAGATCGAGGGCCTGGACATGATCGCCCAGCTGTTCCCACAGTGCCACGATCAGCAGATTGCCGACCGCGTGCTCGTGCAGATCGCCCTTGCTCTCGAAGCGGTGCTGGATGACCTCGGCCCAGGTGCGGCCCCAGTCGTCGTCGCCGCAGAGCGCCGCCAGTGCCTTGCGCAGATCACCCGGGGGCAGCACGCCCAGCTCGTCCCGCAGACGCCCGCTGGAGCCCCCGTCGTCGGCGACCGTGACCACGGCGGTCAGATCCCCCGTGATGCGGCGCAGGGCCGTCAGGGAGGCGGACAGGCCCATCCCTCCGCCGAGCGCGATCACCTTGGGCTGGGCACCGCGCGGGCCGACCAGACGCCGGAGCCGGACCGTCCTACGCGGCATACGCCTCACTCACGTCCCATGTCCCGGTGCACGACCACGGTCTCCACACCCTCGTCGGACAATCTCCGCGCCAGCTTCTCCGACATGGCGACGCTGCGGTGCTTCCCGCCCGTACAGCCGACGGCGACGGTGACATATCTCTTGCCCTCGCGGCGGTAGCCCGCCGCGATGAGCTGGAGCAGCTCCGAGTAGCGGTCGAGGAACTCCTTGGCGCCCGGCTGGTTGAAGACGTAGTTCGAGACCTCCTCGCTGGTGCCCGTGTACGGGCGCAGCTCGGGGACCCAGTGCGGGTTGGGCAGGAAGCGGCAGTCCACCACCAGATCTGCGTCCACGGGGAGCCCGTACTTGTACCCGAACGACATCACCGTGGCGCGCAGCTCCGGCTCCTCGTCGCCCGCGAACTGGGCGTCCAGCTTGGCGCGCAGCTCGTGGACGTTGAGGCTGGAGGTGTCGATGACCAGATCGGCGTCGCCGCGCAGCTCGCGCAGGAGGTCACGCTCGGCGTCGATGCCGTCCACGATCCGGCCGTCCCCCTGGAGGGGGTGCGGTCTGCGCACGGACTCGAAGCGGCGCACCAGGGCGTCGTCGCTGGCCTCCAGATAGACGATCCGGCGCTTGACCTGCTTGGCGGCCAGATCCGACAGGGACTGCTTGAGGTTGTCGAAGAAGCTGCGCCCCCGGACGTCCACGACGACGGCGATGCGGGCCACGTTGCCCTGCGAACGCGCGCCGAGATCGACCATGGTCGGGATCAGCTCGGGCGGGAGGTTGTCGACGACGAACCAGCCGAGGTCCTCCAGACACTTGGCCGCCGTGCTGCGTCCCGCGCCCGACATCCCGGAGATGATCACCAGCTCGGGGATCGTCGCCTCTTCGGCCTCCGCCGGCGTGCCCGTACTCACCTGGACTCCGTCTCCGCTCTCGCCCTGCTCGTCGGTGCGCCGCTCGGGCTCACGCTCGTGCTGTGTGCTCATGCTCTGGTCCCCCCGTCGTCTTACGGTCATTCCTCTTCAACCGTTTTACGGTCATTCTTCGTCAACGATCTCACCGGTCGCCGTATTCACGGCGGGCGCGGCAGGTGCCGCCCCCGACAGCGTCGCGGCGACCGCCTCCGCCGTCTTGCGGCCCACGCCTGGCACCTCGCAGATCTGCTCCACCGTGGCCGCGCGCAGCCGCTTCACCGAGCCGAAGTGCTTGATCAGAGCCTGCTTGCGGGATTCACCCAGACCGGGGACGGCATCGAGGGGCCCGGTCCGCAGCGCCTTCGTCCGCTTGCTGCGCTGGTAGGTGATCGCGAAGCGATGCGCCTCGTCCCGTACGCGCTGGAGGAGGTAGAGCCCCTCGCTGGTGCGGGGCAGCACGACGGGATCGTCCTCGCCGGGCAGCCAGACCTCTTCGAGGCGCTTCGCGAGGCCGCAGACGGCGACGTCGTCTATGCCCAGCTCGTCCAGGGCCGCACGGGCGGCGGCGACCTGCGGCTGGCCGCCGTCGACCACGAGGAGCTGCGGGGGGTAGGCGAACTTCTTCGGCCTGCCGTCCTCGTCCCTGCTGCCGGTGGCGGGGCCTTCCAGCTCCTCGACGGCGACGGGTCCGGAGCCGTTGCTCTCAGGGCCCGTCCCGGGGCCGGGCGCGGGGGCCGTCAGCGCTTCGGTGCCGGGACCCGCGGCGTCGCCCTCGGGCCACTCGCCGGTCTTCTGCTTCTCCTGGAGATAGCGGCGGAAGCGGCGGCTGATGACCTCGTGCATCGCCCGCACGTCATCCTGGCCCGCGAAGGTCTTGATCTGGAAGCGGCGGTACTCGCTCTTGCGCGCGAGCCCGTCCTCGAAGACGACCATGGAGGCCACCACGTCGTCGCCCTGGAAGTGCGAGATGTCGAAGCACTCGATGCGCAGGGGCGCCGAGTCCAGCTCCAGCGCCTCGGCGATCTCCTCCAGCGCGCGCGACCTCGTCGTCAGGTCCGAGGCGCGCTTGGTCTTGTGCAGCACGAGGGACTGCTCCGCGTTGCGCCGCACCGTCTCCATGAGCGCCCGCTTGTCGCCGCGCTGCGGGATGCGCAGGCTGACGCCGGAGCCCCGGCGCCCGGCGAGCCACTGCGTGATCGGCTCCGCCGGTTCGGGCACCGCGGGGACCAGCACCTCCTTGGGGACCGCGTCCCCGCTCTCCTCGCCGTAGAGCTGCTGGAGCGCGTGCTCGACGAGCTGGGCCGTCGTCACGTCCTCCACCTTGTCGGTGACCCAGCCGCGCTGCCCGCGCACCCGGCCGCCGCGCACGTGGAAGATCTGGACGGCCGCCTCCAGCTCGTCCTCGGCGACCGCGATCAGATCGGCGTCCGTGGCGTCCGTCAGCACCACCGCGTTCTTCTCCATGGCGCGCTTGAGCGCGTCGATGTCGTCGCGCAGGCGGGCCGCCTTCTCGTACTCCATCTCCTCGGCCGCCTCCTGCATGTCCCGCTCCAGGCGGCGCAGATAGGAGCCGGTGTGCCCGGCCATGAAGTCGCAGAACTGCTCGGCCAGTTCGCGGTGCTCCTCGGGGCTGACACGGCCGACGCAGGGGGCCGAGCACTTCCCGATGTACCCGAGCAGGCAGGGGCGGCCGATCTGCGCCGAGCGCTTGAAGACACCGGCCGAGCATGTGCGCACGGGGAAGACCCGCAGCATCAGGTCCACGGTCTCGCGGATGGCCCACGCCTGCCCGTAGGGCCCGAAATAGCGCACCCCCTTGCGCTTGGGGCCGCGCATGACCTGGACACGGGGATACTCCTCGTTCATCGTCACCGCGAGGGAGGGATAGCTCTTGTCGTCGCGGTACTTGACGTTGAACCGGGGGTCGTACTCCTTGATCCAGGAGTATTCGAGCTGGAGCGCCTCGACCTCGGTGGAGACCACCGTCCACTCGACGGAGGCCGCGGTGGTGACCATGGTGCGCGTGCGCGGGTGGAGATTGGCCAGATCCTGGAAGTAATTGGCCAGCCGGGAGCGGAGGCTCTTCGCCTTGCCGACGTAGATCACCCGACGGTGCTCGTCACGGAAACGGTAGACCCCCGGCGAGTCGGGGATCTCTCCCGGTTTGGGACGGTAGCTGGAGGGGTCTGCCATGCCTCACACCCTACTGGCGGGGTGTGACGACGGGCCCCGCCAGGAGACCCGTCGGCCGCGTGCCGCGACTCACCAACCGCGTTCGCGCCACTCCGCCAGGTGCGGGCGCTCGGCGCCCAGCGTGGTGTCGTCGCCGTGGCCCGGGTACACCCAGGTCTCGTCGGGGAGTTGGGCGAAGATCTTGGTCTCGACGTCGTGCAGCAGGCTCACGAAGGCGTCCGCGTCCCCGAAGGTGTTGCCCACGCCGCCGGGGAACAGGCAGTCGCCGGTGAACAGATGCGGATGGCCGTGCGGGTCGTCGTAGACGAGCGCGATGGAGCCCGGCGTGTGCCCCACGAGGTGGCGTGCCGTCAGCTCGACCTCGCCGACCCGCAGCGTGTCGCCGTCGTCCACGAGGACGCCCGTCGGCACCGGGACGGCCTCGGCGTCGTGCCGCCCCGCGTACGTACGGGCGCCGGTCGCGGCCACGACCTCTTCGAGCGCCTGCCAGTGGTCACCGTGCCTGTGGGTGGTGACGACGGACGCGAGGCCGTCCTCGCCGACGAGGCGCAGCAGCGTCTCCGGCTCGTTGGCCGCGTCGATCAGCAGCTGCTCGCCGGTCGTCCGGCAGCGCAGCAGATACGCGTTGTTGTTCATGGGGCCGACCGCGACCTTGGAGATCATCAGGCTGGTCAGCTCGTGCACGTCCGCCGGTCCGCCGACCTTCACCGCTCCGCTGTAAGCCATGCGCCCAGCCTAATGCCCGCCCCCTGGGCTGTCGGGTCCCCGTCGCCGGTACGTGCCGCCGCTTCCGGCCGTCCCCGGAGGGAGCCGCGCCCGGCGCCCGGCGCCCGGCGCCCGACGGGAACAGCCGGGAATAGTTCAGAGTGGCGGAAGTGTTGGCAGAGGGCCGCTCGCGGAGAGGCCGGTTCCGGGCGTACGCCCTGTGAGCCAGCCGACGAGTGCCACGGCGGATCCCGTGATCACGAAGGGTTCTCCGCCGGTCGCGCCCGTCTCCCAGTGGCCGCCGCCCTCGGCGCGCAGCTCCAGGGGCAGCGGAATCTCGGGGTGGCCGCGGAAGCGCGCGGCCATGTTGGCGAGCTCCCGGCCGACGAAGGCGTCGGGAAGGTCCTGTAAGCCATAGCCGATACCGAGGTCCACGTGGTGCAGCTCGATCTCGATCCAGCGCCTGAAGGGCAGGGAAGCGGCGGTGTCCCGCACGCCGTTGCGCAGTTCCACGGCGCGGTCCCAGTCCGCGGCCGCCGGTGTGGCGGCGCCCGTCACGGCGTCGCGCTGCGCGGCGAACGCGCCGTCGAGGCGCGCGGAGGTGTGGCGCAGGTCGTCGAGGTGGGCGGCGAGGGGCCGCGCGGCGCCCCGCTCGATGTCGGCGTCGCGGGTCTCGCCGTCGGCGTACATGGGCCGGCCGCCCAGCACCTCGACCAGCGCGTCGGCGTTGCGCGCGAGGTGGGCGAGGACGTGGCCGCGGGTCCAGCCGGGCAGCAGGGAGGGCTCGGCGACGTCCGTGTCGCCCAGCGCGGCGGTGGCGGCGAGGAGGCGGCCGGTGGCTTCCCGTACGAGAGCGGAGTCGTGCGCGGGAGAAGTCATGATCCCCAAGTTAGTGGGGGCACTCCTTCGGGTGGAAGGTGGCGAAGGGGACCGTAAATCGAAAGCACGTGCTATAGGCTCGAAGGGCAGTGTCGACCGGAAGCCAAGGACATTCGGACGACGCCACCCATACTCTTGGTCGGGGGCTCCCGCGCAGTCGAGGGCGCCCCGTTCTCACACGAAAGGTGCCAACCGGCGTGGCCGACCGTCTTCTCGTCCGTGGCGCTCGCGAGCACAACCTCAAGAACGTCTCGATCGACCTCCCTCGCGATTCCCTCATCGTCTTCACCGGGCTCTCGGGATCGGGGAAGTCCTCGCTCGCCTTCGACACGATCTTCGCCGAGGGCCAGCGGCGCTACGTGGAGTCGCTCTCCGCGTACGCACGGCAGTTCCTCGGCCAGATGGACAAGCCCGATGTGGACTTCATCGAGGGACTGTCACCGGCAGTCTCCATCGACCAGAAGTCCACATCGCGCAATCCCCGCTCCACGGTCGGCACGATCACCGAGGTCTACGACTATCTGCGGCTCCTGTTCGCCCGCATCGGCAAGCCGCACTGCCCCGAGTGCGGGCGCCCGATCGCGCGGCAGTCGCCGCAGGCCATCGTGGACAAGGTGCTGGCCCTGGAGCCCGGCAGCCGCTTCCAGGTGCTCTCGCCACTGGTGCGCGAGCGCAAGGGCGAGTTCGTCGATCTGTTCAGCGAGCTCCAGACGAAGGGTTACAGCCGAGCGCGGGTCGACGGCGAGACCATCCAGCTCTCCGAGCCCCCGAAGCTGAAGAAGCAGGAGAAGCACACCATCGAGGTGGTCATCGACCGCCTCACGGTGAAGGACGGCGCCAAGCGCCGCCTCACGGACTCCGTGGAGACCGCGCTCGGCCTCTCGGGCGGCATGGTGATCCTCGATTTCGTGGATCTCGACGAGGACGACCCGCAGCGCGAGCGGATGTACTCCGAGCACCTCTACTGCCCGTACGACGATCTGTCCTTCGAGGAGCTGGAGCCGCGCACCTTCTCCTTCAACTCCCCGTTCGGCGCCTGCACCGAGTGCACCGGCATCGGCACCCGGATGGAGGTCGATCCGGAGCTGGTCGTCCCGGACGAGGACAAGTCCCTGGACGAGGGCGCGCTCCACCCGTGGTCCCACGGCCACACCCGCGACTATTTCGGCCGTCTCATCGGCGCCCTGGCCGACGCTCTCGGATTCCGCACGGACATCCCCTGGGCGGGCCTGCCGCAGCGTGCGAAGAAGGCCCTGCTGTACGGGCACAAGACCCAGATCGAGGTGCGCTACCGCAACAGGTACGGGCGCCAGCGGGCCTACACCACCGCCTTCGAGGGCGTCGTGCCGTTCGTCAAGCGACGCCACCAGGAGGCGGAGACCGACAGCAGCCGGGAGCGCTTCGAGGGCTATATGCGCGAGGTGCCCTGCCCGGCCTGTGAGGGCACGCGGCTCAAGCCGATCGTGCTCGCGGTGACGGTGCAGGAGAAGTCGATCGCGGATGTCTCCGCGATGTCGATCAGCGAGTGCTCGGAATTCCTGGGCCGCATGACGCTCAACTCCCGCGAGAAGAAGATCGCCGAGCGGGTGCTCAAGGAGGTCAACGAGCGGCTGCGCTTCCTGGTGGACGTCGGCCTGGACTATCTGACGCTCAACCGCGCGGCGGGCACCCTCTCCGGCGGCGAGGCCCAGCGCATCCGGCTGGCCACCCAGATCGGCTCGGGCCTCGTGGGCGTGCTGTACGTCCTGGACGAGCCCTCCATCGGGCTGCACCAGCGCGACAACCACCGGCTGATCGAGACCCTGGTGCGGCTGCGCGATCTGGGCAACACCCTGATCGTCGTCGAGCACGACGAGGACACCATCAAGGCGTCGGACTGGGTCGTGGACATCGGTCCAGGGGCGGGCGAGCACGGCGGCAAGGTCGTGCACAGCGGCACCTTGAAGGAGCTGCTGGCCAACGGGGACTCGGTGACCGGCGACTATCTCTCCGGCAAGCGGCAGATCCCGATCCCGGACGTGCGCCGCCCCGTGGACCCGCAGCGCAGGCTGACCGTCCACGGCGCCCGCGAGAACAACCTCCAGGACATCGACGTCAACTTCCCGCTGGGTGTGCTCACGGCCGTCACCGGTGTCTCCGGCTCGGGCAAGTCCACCCTGGTCAACGACATCCTGTACACCCACCTGGCCCGCGAGCTGAACGGCGCCAAGAGCGTTCCCGGACGCCACAAGCGCGTCGAGGGCGACGATCTGGTGGACAAGGTCGTGCACGTGGACCAGTCGCCCATCGGCCGTACGCCGCGCTCCAACCCCGCGACGTACACCGGTGTCTTCGACCACGTCCGCAAGCTCTTCGCCGAGACCATGGAGGCGAAGGTCCGGGGCTATCTGCCGGGGCGCTTCTCCTTCAACGTCAAGGGCGGGCGCTGCGAGAACTGCTCGGGCGACGGCACCATCAAGATCGAGATGAACTTCCTCCCGGACGTCTACGTCCCGTGCGAGGTCTGCCACGGCGCGCGGTACAACCGGGAGACCCTGGAGGTCCACTACAAGGGCAAGAACATCGCCGAGGTCCTGGACATGCCGATCGAGCAGGCCCTGGACTTCTTCGAGGCGGTGCCAGGCATCGCCCGCCATCTGCGCACGCTGAACGACGTGGGTCTGGGCTATGTCCGGCTCGGCCAGTCGGCGCCCACCCTCTCGGGTGGCGAGGCACAGCGGGTGAAGCTGGCCAGCGAACTCCAGAAGCGGTCCACGGGCCGCACCGTCTATGTGCTCGACGAGCCCACCACCGGGCTGCACTTCGAGGACATCAGGAAGCTGATCACGGTGCTGGAGGGCCTGGTCGACAAGGGCAATTCGGTGATCGTCATCGAGCACAACCTCGATGTCATCAAGACGGCGGACTGGGTCGTGGACATGGGCCCCGAGGGCGGCAACGGCGGCGGTCTCGTCGTCGCCGAGGGCACCCCGGAGCAGGTCGCGGGCGTCCCGGCCAGCCACACGGGCAAGTTCCTGCGGGACCTCCTGGGCGACCGCGTGAGCGACGCGACACCGGTGCGGAGCGCGGGCCGCAAGCCCGCGAAGAAGGCGAGCGCCAAGAAGGCCACCTCGGCGGCGGCCAAGAAGACGGCCACCGCAGCCACTGCCAAGACCACGGGCAAGACCACGGGTAAGAAGGCCACCACGAAGAAGACGACGGCGGCGCGCAAGCGGTCGTGAGTCTGTAGAGGCATAGGGGTCCCGTCGTGTCGCGGCACGACGGGACCCTTCGCGTTCCGGGGCGGGTGGGGCGTGGCGGGACGCGGTGCCGGATGCGTCGGCGCGGGAGCACTCCACCACAGACGGTGACGTATCGTACGGAGCGTGACGATCAACGATCAGCAGACCCCGCGCCGTACCGTCCTGCGCGTGCCGGCGGTGGCCGGACTCGGCCTCGCCGTCACCGCCTGCTCCGGCTCCTCCGGCGGCGGGGAGGAGCAGCCCGCCAAGGGCACCGCGACCCCCACGGCCCCCGTCGACCTCGGCCCCGCGAGCGGGGTCCCCGTCGGCGGGGCGAAACTCTTCCGCGAGCAGAAGCTCGTGCTCTCCCAGCCGTCGAAGGGCGAGTTCAAGGCGTTCAGCGCGGTGTGCACGCACCGTGGCTGCGTACTGTCCACGGTCAAGAAGGAGGAGGGCGACTGCACCTGCCACGGCAGCCGCTTCAACGTCACCACGGGAGAGGTCATCAGAGGTCCCGCCACGAACCCCCTCCCCGAGGTTCCCGTACGGGAGAAGGACGGCAAGCTCGTGGCGGGCCCCGAATCCGGTTCCGGTTCGGGTTCCGGTTCCAGTTCCGGCGGGGGCTACTGACGCGGCGGACGGGGCGCGGTCCTCAGCCCGCGCCCATCGGCCCTCCCCCGCCCCGCTCCCCTCCCTGTTCCCGTGCTTCCCGTGCTTCCCGTCCCCGCAGCGCCGTCAGCCCTGCGTCGACCACCGCGCCGGCCCGGAAGAAGTCCCGGAACGAGAGGGACATCAGGTCCAGCGCCTCCAGCAGCGAGACCACCGGCACGTTCCGGGCCTCCAGAATGTCCGCCGTCCAGAGCAGGAAGCGCGTGAACAGGGCTTGGTCGTCGACGTACAGCGCAGCCGCCAGGAACTCGGCGATGTAGGAGAGGTCGTCCTCCGTGCACCGCATCTGATGGCTCGTGTACGACTTCATGGCCGGAAAGCGCGCGGGCAGCGCGGCCAGCGTGTCCGCCACCAGACGGTGCCGGTCCCGCATCAGCAGCGCGTACTCCTGATCCTCCAGGTGGGCCAGATCCGGCACCCGCGTGCCTCCGAGCACCGGCCACTCGTCGTGCACCCGGGAGGCGGCCGTCACGGCGTCGGGCGCCCACATGTCCACGCCCAGCGTCCGCGCGTACTCCCCGTCGGGGCCGAATCCAGCGCCGCCCGCCAGCACGGGGACGCCCGCCTCCTGGCTGGCCGAGACGGCGACGTAAGCGGCGGGTAACCGGACGGGCAGCGAGCACGACAGCGCGACGAGATGCGCGCCCGTGCGGTGCAGATGGTCGATCAGATGGGTGCCGGGCACATGCGCGCCGAGGAAGTCCACGCGCCAGCCCCGCAGCCGCAGCACCTCCGCGAGGATGCGCGCCGGAAGGGCGTGCCACTCCCCCTCGACGCACGCCACGGCGATACGGCCGCGGTACCAGGCGCGGGGCGCGGAGCGGGTCGCCGCGACCGCCGCGACGGCGCGGTCGCTGATGCCGGTGGCCACGTGCTCCGTCGCGACGCTGATCCGGTCGGCCGCCCAGTCCTCGCCGACGCGGTACTGCGCGGGCGCGATGATCCGCAGGAGCACGTCCTCCGGCTCCGTGCCCGCTTCGAGGGCGCCGTTCACCACGCCGAGTGCGGTGTGCTCGTCGCCCTCGGAGACCGCGGCGACGAACTCCGCGACGCGCGCTTCCAGCGTCGCTCCGTCAGGGCCCGCCGCGGACGCCGAGGATGCTGCGGACGCCGAGGACTCCGCAGCTCCCGCGGACCCTCCAGACGGACCGGTTACGTCCGAACTCTCTTCATCGTTCATCGGGTCTCAACATCTTCCCTCCTTACGGCCCCGACCGCGTCGTCACGCTCGTGCACGAGGCACGCCGTCGCACACGCGGAAGGGAGCGGTGATGGCCACGAGGGTCATGTCGTCGTGCTGCTGGCCCTCCAGCCACTGCATGGCCTGGCTCTGCACCCGTTCGACGAGCGCCGCGGAGGTCATCCGCGCGCAGGTCTCCAGGACCGGGCCGAGCCGTTCTTCGCCGAAGAGCCGTCGGCCGGTCGGGCCGCCGCGAGCGTCGGTGATGCCGTCGGAGTAGAGCAGGCAGCTCTCTCCGGGTCGTAGCGTCGTCTCGAAGCTGGTCGCCTCGATCTCGTCGAACACGCCGAGGACGGTCCCCTCCGTCGCCGCCTCCTCCACCCGGCCCTCCCGCCGGACGATCAGCGGCGGCGGATGCCCGGCCGTGGTCAGCCGCAGCGCGAGGCCGCCCTCCCCTTGCCGCACCGGCGTCACGGAGGCCAGTACGAGGGTGACGAAGCGCGGGCAGCCGGCGCTCAGCAGGGCGCCGTTGAGGGCGCGCAGGGTACGCGGATGGTCGTGCTGTTCCCACTGGCGCAGGGCCGCCAGCGTGTGACGTACCCGGCCGGTCACGGCGGCGGCTTCGAGATCGTTGCCGCACACGTCGCCGAGCACGACGGTGCTCTCGTGCGTGCCGGGGGCGGGCGGGTAGTGGTCGTAGAAGTCGCCGCCGACCCCGCCGAGGGCGAGCGCCGGCCGGTAGGAGCCCGCAAGGTCGAGACCGTCGCGATCGTCCGGGAGCGCGGGCGGCAGCAGTCCCTCGCGCAGGACGTCGGCCGCCGCGGCCTGCTCGGCGTAGAGGCAGGCCGCGGAGAGCGCGGAGCCCGCGCGTGTGGCGAAGAGCCGCGCGAAGAGCACCTCGTCCTCGCTGAAGCCGCCGTCCTCGTCGAAGCCGGCGCCCTTCTCGGCGCTCCGCAGCAGCACGAGCGCCGAGGCGGGGACGAGGCCGCTCACCAGGGGGACGACGACGAAGTCGCCGACCTCGCCGAACCCCTCGGGCGGCACCCAGGACGGCAGGTGCGCGGGGTCGGTCCAGCCGGAGCGCGCCGGGGGCGCTCCGGTCAGCGCCTCCGCCAGGCCGGGGACGTCGCGCGAGTGGGCGCTCACAGTCCGTTCGGCCGCGCGTCCCGAGGCCCGCGCCCGGCCGGGTTCCTGGGCGTGCTCCTGGGCGGAGCCCGCACCCGACGCAGAGCCCGCACCCGAAGCGGATCCCGCACCCGAAGCCGGGGCCGACGCCGAGCCCGACACCGCAGCCGCAGACGAAGCCGAAGCGGACGCCGCCACCGACGCCGAAGCGGACGCCGCCACCGACGCCGAAGCCGACGTCACCGTCAAAAGGCGCCCCTCGCGGTGGCTGGTGACGACGAGGGCCGCATCAGCGAGCCGCCCCGCCGCCAGCTCGGCGATCGACGCCCTGCACCGGTCAGGGCGCAAGCAGCCGACCAGGCTCTGTAACGCGTCCGCCAGGAACGCCATCCGCTCGTACTCGGCCCGCTCGTGCTCGGCCACCGCCCCTGTGCGCCCCGGGCGTGCCGCTCCCTCGTCGGTCTCCGTCAGCCACCACGCGTCGCCGCCGCGGCCGAGGGGACGCCGCCGCGCTCTGACGCAGCGGTCGGCGAGGCGTCCGCGCACCTCGTCGGGGCTCCGCCCCGTCCCGCCTTCCCGCTGTGCGAGGAACGCCCTGGTCAGCCAGTGCGGAATCGACGCCTCCGTGAGCGGCCTGCCGGGCGCGAGCCCGGGGAACGCGGCCTGCGCGTGTCCGTTCGCGAGGATGACCAGTCCGGACCCGTCCACGGCCAGCACCGGCCCCGGCGCGCTGTCGGTGACGGCGCGCCAGAGGTCCGAGAGGTCGAGGTCGGAGTACGGCAGCAGAGATGCGGCTGACCGCGAGGGACGGGGTGCGGGCATTGGGACGACCTCACGACAGGACGTCACAGCGGGCGCCACCCGCGGTGCGGGTGATCACCTGATGCGGCTCTCTATGGGCTCGTTCTCTGGGGCTCGATGAACGGAAACCGTCTCGCCCGGGAGTGGACCTACGCAAGCGACATGGGCATTGCGTTCAAAAGACGTGCACAGATAGTCGTGACTCGCTCGGCAGAATCCGTTTCATGTCGTGTCCCGCAATGTTTGCGACCATGCCACCGGCGCTTCCCCGCAGCCCTCCGCGCCGCCGCTCAGCAGTTCCCCCGCAGGCGGGGGCGTACGCGCCCCGGCGCGGGAATGACTCAACCGTCAGATACACGCGGCGTGTTGTTCGCACCGTTTTCTCGCGCGGCCTCTGGTGTAGACCGGTCCCCCTTGGGACGCTGTGCCGCGCTGTGCGCAGGAAGCGCATGGAACACACGTGTTTGTGGGGGATGCTGTGACTCAGACCCAGATCCACGCACACAGAAGAAGAAGACTCCTCACCCGCTCCCTGCTCTCCGCCACGGCCGTCTCCGCGCTCGCGGCGGGGCTGGCGGCACCCGCGGGAGCCGTCGCGCCACCCGATCGGCCCGCGCCCGAAGCGGCATCTCTCGCGACGTCCTCGACGGGCGCCGCGACCACTCCGGGCACGGCGACCGCACCGGCCACCCCAGGCACCACGACCGCACCGGGCACGGCCGGCGACAGCATGGAGCTGTCCCGTGAGAGCCGCCCCGTCGCACCCGGCGCCACGCTCACCTCCTTCGAACGGCTGGAGCCCGACAAGTGGCTGCGGGCCGACGCCCTCAGCCTGGAACTCGGCAGCGGCACGCGCGGCACCCGGACCGACTACCTCTCCTCGGGCAAGGTCTCCCAGCGCAAGACCGTGAGCGAGCTGACCAAGCAGCACGACCCCGGCGAGGGCCGCCGTACCGTCGCCTCCCTCAACGCCGACTTCTTCGACATCAACGAGACGGGCGCCCCGCTCGGCCCCGGCCTGCGCGAGGGCGAGCCCACCCACTCCCCCGCTGCCGGGAACTCCGCCGCCGTGGGCATCGGCCCCGAGGCGGCTGGCCGCGTCCTGGACCTCTACTTCGAGGGCACGCTCACCCTCCCCGACGGCAAGGAACCGCTGGGCGGCTACAACGCGGCCAACGTGCCGGGCAACGGCATCGGCGCGTACAACTCCCAGTGGGGCGACGCCGACCGCGCGATGACGGCCGACGGCGCCGCGGACACCGCCGAGGTGACCGTCAAGGACGGCAAGGTGACCTCCATCGCGGAAACGCCCGGCAAGGGGCCGATCGAGGAGGGCGCCACGGTGCTCGTCGGCCGCGACGTCGGCGCGAAGACCCTGGACTCCCTGGACCCCGGCGATCCGGTCTCGGTCGAGTACCACGTGCGGACGGACGACGGGAGCCCCGTGCCGCGTACGGCCGTCGGCGGGCGCGGGCTGCTGGTCGTGGACGGCGAGCCGCAGGACTGGGAGGGCGGGCCGAACAACACGGCGGCGCCCCGTACCGCCGTCGGCTTCTCCAAGGACGGCTCGACGATGCACGTCCTGACCGTGGACGGGCGGCAGGCGGCCTCGGGCGGGGTCACCCTCACCGAGCTGGGCCGGATGATGGACGAGCTGGGCGCGTACAACGCCCTGAACCTCGACGGCGGCGGCTCCTCCACCCTGCTCGCCCGCGAGCCCGGCGCCGGGGAGCCCCAGCTGGAGAACTCCCCCTCGGACGGGGAGGAGCGCGCGGTGCCCAACGGGCTGGCGCTGACCGCGCCGGAGGGCAGCGGACGGCTGGCCGGGTTCTGGGTCGAGACGGCAGCCGACCCCGAGCGGGCGCCGACGACGGACAACGTCCCCGGCGGCCACCCCGAGCGGGTCTTCCCCGGGCTGACGAGGAAGCTGACCGCCGCCGGTTACGACGAGACGTACGGCCCCGCCGACGGCACCCCGGACTGGCGCGCCGAGCGCCCCGCCGTGGGCCGCGCCGACGCCTCCGGGGTCTTCCACGCCCGCCGCACGGGCAGCACCGAGGTGACGGCCCATCAGGGGCGCGCGAAGGGCCAGGCCGAGCTGGAGGTCCTCGGCGAGCTGGACCGCGTACGCGCCACCCGTGACCGCGTGGGCCTCGCGGACGCGCAGGCCGAGGGCTCCTTCGGGATCCTCGGCTACGACGCGGGCGGCACGAGCGCCCCGGTGGAACCGGCCGATGTGCGGCTGGACTACGACCGCTCGCGGTTCACCATCACCCCCGACACGGCCGCCGGGGGCTTCACCGTCAAGGCCCGTCCCGGTCAGGAGGCCGCTTCGGGGGTCGTCGACGTCACGGTCAAGGGGCGTACGACGCGGCTCGCCGTCACCGTCGGGCTGCACGATCAGCGGGTCGCGGGATTCGACGACGCGGGGAGCTGGAAGTTCAGCGCCGCGCGCGCCGAGGGCTCCCTCGCCGCTGAGCCCGAGGGGCACACGGGCACCGGGCTGCGGATGCGCTACGACTTCGGCAGGTCAACGGCGACCCGCGCCGCCTACGCCACGCCTCCGGCGCAGATCCCCGTCGAGGGGCAGCCGCAGAGCTTCACCATGTGGGTCAAGGGCGACGGCAAGGGCGCCTGGCCCTCCCTCCACCTCAAGGACGCGATGGGCACGGACCATGTGCTGCGCGGCGCGAACGTCGACTGGACGGGCTGGCAGGAGGTCACGTTCCCCGTTCCGGAGGCGGTCGCGTATCCGGTGAGCGTGTACCGCTTCTATCTGGCCGAGACCCGGCCGGCCGAGCAGTACACGGGCGACGTGGTGCTCGACGAGCTGGTGGCCCGCACCCCGCCGGACGTCGATCTGCCCGCGACGCCGCGCCACAAGGACCCGCTGATCTCGACCGCCGCCGACACCCAGGGCCGCGACTGGCGCTTCGCCGTCATGTCGGACGCCCAGTTCGTCGCCCGCGCGCCGGACAGCCCGCTGGTGCGGCAGGCCCGTCGCACCCTGCGTGAGATCCGCGCGGCGAAGCCCGACTTCGTCGTCATCAACGGCGATCTCGTCGACGAGGGCTCGCCCGAGGACCTCAAGTTCGCGCGCTCGATACTGGAGGAGGAGCTGGGGGACGCCGTGGACTGGTACTACGTACCGGGGAACCACGAGGTCATGGGCGGCAGCATAGACAACTTCGTCCGTGAGTTCGGTCCCACGCAGCGCACCTTCGACCACAAGGGCACCCGCTTCGTCACCCTCGACACCTCGTCCCTGACGGTGCGCGGCGGCGGGTACGCGCAGTTCCAGGAGCTGCGGCGAGCGCTGGACTCGGCGGCGAAGGACCATTCCGTCAGCTCGGTCGCGGTGCTCCAGCACGTCCCGCCGCGCGATCCGACCGGCCAGTCGGCGAGCCAGCTCTCCGACCGGATGGAGGCGGACCTGCTGGAGGACTGGCTGAGCGACTTCCAGGACCGTACGGGCAAGGGCGCCGTCCTCATCGGCGCGCACGCGGGAGCTTTCGACGCCTCGCGGGTGGACGGCGTCCCGTATCTCGTCAACGGCAACTCCGGCAAGGCGCCGGCAGCGGGGGCCGCTTCGGGCGGGTTCACGGGGTGGTCGATGCTGGGCGTGGACCGGGGCACGCCCCGGACGGACGGCGATGGCCCAGATTCCGGTTCGGGCTCGGGCTCGGGCTCCGGGGGCTGGATCTCCGCGCAGACGCGGGCCCATGTGGACGGCCTCACCCTTGAGGCGCCGTCGGAGCTGTCCGTGGGGGACTCGGCGAAGACACCGGCGACCGTCCTCCAGGGCGAGGGCGCGGCGGCCCGCGCCGTACCGGTCGCCTGGCCCCTCAGCGCCGACTGGTCGGGTTCGCGCGGCCTGTGCGTGAAGGGGAGCGGGAAGAAGGGGCGCTGTGTCGCCTCCTACTCCCCCGACACAGGCGTCCTGACCGCCCTGCGCCCCGGCACGGTGACCCTCGCCGTAACGGTGAACGGCGAACGCGCGGAGCGCCGGGTGGTCGTCGCGCGCTGATCCGGTGATCCGGAGCCGGAAGGGCCGGAAGGGCACCGGAAACGCCGACGGGCGGCGGGAGGGATCCTCCCGCCGCCCCATGCGGCGCGTGCGCCGCGCGGCCGTACGGCGGGGCGGCCGTACGGACGGACGGGACGTTACGACGCGTCCACGTTCTCCTTGCCGGCCTTCTCCTGCTCCGCCTGCTCGGCCTTCGCCTGCTTCTTGGAGGCCATGAGCGAGGTGATGGTGGTGACGACGAGCACCGCGCAGATCACGCCCAGCGAGACCGGGATGCTGATCTCCGGGACGTGCACCCCCAGCTCGTGCAGGGCGTGCAGCACCAACTTGACGCCGATGAAGCCGAGGATGACGGACAGCCCGTAGGACAGGTGGACCAGCTTCTTGAGCAGGCCGCCGATCAGGAAGTAGAGCTGCCGCAGACCCATGAGGGCGAAGGCGTTGGCGGTGAAGACGATGTACGGGTCCTGCGTCAGACCGAAGATCGCGGGGATGGAGTCCAGCGCGAACAGGATGTCGGTGGTACCGATGGCCAGCATCACGAGCAGCATCGGCGTCATCAGCCGCTTGCCGTTCTCGACGATGAACAGCTTGGTGCCGTGGTACTTGTTCGTCGACGGGAAGCGGCGCTCGACGGCCTTCATCAGGCGGCCCTCTTCCCACTCCTCGTCCTCCTCGCCAGCCCGTGCTTCCTGGATGAGCTTCCAGGCGGTCCAGATGAGGAAGGCGCCGAAGATGAAGAAGACCCAGGAGAAGGTCGAGATGATCGCGGCGCCCGCCGCGATGAAGACGGCGCGGAGCACCAGCGCGATCAGCACACCCACCATCAGCACCCGCTGCTGATAGATGGAGGGGACCGCGAACTTCGCCATGATCAGGACGAAGACGAACAGGTTGTCGACGCTGAGCGACTTCTCCGTGATGTAACCGGCGAAGAACTCTCCCGAGGACTGCGCGCCTCCGAAGAGGAAGAGGCCGACGCCGAACAGCGCGGCGAGGACGATCCAGACGATCGTCCAGGTTCCGGCCTCCTTGAGGGAGACCTCGTGGGGCTTACGGCCCCCGATGAAGAAATCGACGGCGATCAGGGCGCACAGACCAACGATGGTCAGCACCCAGACCGATAGGGACACGTCCATGAACGCAACCTCCGGCTTGCATGTTCGCATGGGCCGGAGGTCTCTTCCGCCCAGTGACAAACGCCGCTGGACCGACGTCCCGGGATCGGACGAGCCGATCCGTATTGACGAGAACGCCGCGAGGCTGGGAATACTCCCCTCCGCACAAGGAACAGTAAAGCAATACCAAGCAATAGTAAAGAGCGCAGGTAGAGGGCACGACCATGCATCCGTACGGGGGAACGGGACGGGGCATGGAACCCCTGGTCAGAGCGGCCTCAGCACGCTCAGCGCCCGTAGGCGCGCCGGGCCGCGGCGACCCTCCCGAGCACCTGCGGGATCACCTGGCTGTGGTCCGGAGCCACTGAGGGCTCATACGTCCACGCGTGTCCCACCCAGGGATCCGCGAGGTGGCTGCTGGCCACAGGCGTGACGCGCAGCAGGGCCCGCCACAGCGGATCGAGCACCGGGCCGTAGGCACGCGCGTCCTCGCGGTCGGCGATCAGCATCAGGTTGACCCCGACGGAGGGGCCCTCGTCCGCGAGGTAGCGCAACTGGGTGACGGCGCGATCGTCGAACCCGTGCGGGAAGTCGTGGACGATCAGCAACTGCTCCGCGGTGTCGAGGTCGGGCGGCAGCGCGTCGGCCGCGCCGCTGCGCACGGCCATCTGCACCAGGTCCACGCGCTGCGTCAGCCGCTCCAGCGTCCTGGCCACCCCGGCGGCGCCCGCTGCCGGGGGCTCGGCCAGCACGCCGCTGTCCACGAGCGGGGCGAGGGCGGGGGCCGCGGTTCCGGCCGGGTCGATCACATGGAGCGTGAATTCCCCCACGGGGTAGACGGCGGCGAGCCGCGCGGCGATGGCCGCTCCGGCCAGCGCTGCCCGGCGGCGCAGCTCGTCCGCGTCGGCGAGCGAGGCGTCGGCGGTCCCCTGCTCACGGCCGCTGTCGATCCACAGCCCGCGCTCCATCGGCAGCCGCACCAGCATCGGGATGCGCAGCCCGGCCGCCTCGCTCTCGGTGAGGCTGAGGTCCCCCAGGCGCATCGCCATCGGCACCTCCATGGGCACCTGGTACGTCTGCCACACGGGGTTGTCCCAGCCCGCGAAGGCGGGCGGCAGCGCGGGCTCGACCACCTCGGACTCGGCGGCCAGCTGGGCAACGTCGCGGTCGAGCACTGCGCGGGCCTGCTCGACGAGGCGGGCGTGCTTGTCCCCCGCCTCTTTGCGGGCCGCGTCCGCCACGGGGCCGACCCGGGTGCGGGGGTCGGAGAGGACCTGGTCCAGTTCCTGCTCCTGCCGCGACTCCGCGAAGTCCACGGCCGAGCGGTACGCGGCGACCGTACGGGCCAGGTCCTCGAACATGCCCCAGACCTGGTTGTAGAGCCGCTCCTCCATCGACCACCCGGCGGCGTCTCCGGCCACGGGGGCGTGCGGGTCGCCGCTCGTGGGCGGCGCGGCGGGCGGCGCGGGCGGTGGCGGTGGCGGCGCGGCCGGGCGGCGGCCGGGGTGCTGGTAGTCGATCGGGCCGCCGGGCCCCGTGGCGGCGGGGGCGGCACCCGCGCCGGGAGTCGAGCCGGAGGCCGCGCCGGGGACCGGTCCTGGTCCCGGTGCGCCGAGGGAGGCGTCGGCGGACGACGTCCCCGCGCCGCTTCCTGGCGCGCCGCTACCGGCCGTGGCGCCTCCGGTGGCCGGGTCGCCTCCGCCTCCCTGGCCCGCACCCGCCTGGGTGCTGGTGTGGCCGGAGGACGCGTGGGCGCCGCTGCGGGCGCGGGCCGCGCCGGGCGGGCCCGCCGGGGGCGCGACGGAGCGGGCCAGGCCCGCGGCGACGGCCTCGTTGATCGTGGCGGCCAGCTCATCCGCCTGGGGCAACCCCTGGTCGGCGAGCATGGCGGCGAGACCGCCCGCGTACCCCTGGCCGACGGCGCGCACCTTCCAGGCGTTCTGCCTGCGGTACAGCTCGACGGCCACGACAGCCGACTCCGCGTCAAGACCTGTGACGGTGTAGCTGGCGACCTCGTCGCCCTCCAGCCCCGTGACGGCGACGAAGGGCGCGGCGAGGGTGCCGAAGGAGGCGGGCCCGCCGACTCCGGCGGGCAGTGCGAGCAGCACGTTCACCCGGTGGACGTCGGCGGGCAGCGCGCCGAGATCGACGGCGAGCCGGTGGTCGGCGGCGGCCTGGCGGGAGACCTCCAGGCCGGGGAGGCGCGGCTGTGCCGGGTGGGCGATCCACTCCGCTTCGCGGACCCGCCCCTGTTCGTCGTTCAGGCTCGCCCCCGCCACGACCGGCTTCCCCGCCGAGATCCGGATCTCCAGGCGGGTCTCCGGCAGTGGGTGGTTCTGCCCCCGGACAAGCTCGGCCGTCATCCTCACGTCCCCCCTCGTGGCGCCCGCGCGGGCCGGTTCTACAGGTGCGGCAGGATCGCCGGCATCAGGTCCTGGAACGTACGCCCGTTGGCGGGGTTGCCCACCGCCGTCATCTGCCAGCCGCTGCCCTGGCGGTGCACCTTGGCCATGATCTGGGCGGTGTACTGGCCGCCGCCGGTCAGTGTGTAGCGCGCCAGTTCCTGGCCGTTGGTCTCGTCGACGAGACGGCAGAAGGCGTTCTCGACCTCGGCGAAGGTCTGCCCGGTGAAGGAGTTCACCGTGAAGACGATCTGGTCGATGTGGACCGGCACCCGCTGGAGGTCGACCATGATCGCCTCGTCGTCGCCGCCCTGGCCGGCGCCGCCGACCAGGTTGTCACCGGTGTGCTTGACCGAGCCGTCGTCGCTCACCAGGTGGCGGAAGAAGACGACGTCCACCGGCTGCTTGTCGGCGAACAGCACGGCCGAGGCGTCCAGGTCGATCTCCTTGGAACGCTTGCCGAACAGGCCGCGGCGCGGCGCCGACTTCCAGCCCAGGCCCATGCGCACCGCGTTCAGCGTGCCTCCGTCGCTCTTCTGGAGACTGATCGCCTGCCCCTTGGACAAGTTGACCGTCACGTGCGTTCCCCTCTCGACATGGCTGGCCGCCGTCGCAGCCGACGGCTGTCACGCACCGCACCCTACGCATGCGCGCGCGGGGCCCGGACCGCCCGTCCCGCTTTGTGTCGTTCTTGCAACACTCCGCAGGTACGGGCGGGGGCCGGGCGTGCTCACGCGCGTTACTTGAGCCCCGCCTCCTTCATCTGCCGCAGCTCCTTCTTGAGCTCCCCCACCTCGTCGCGCAGGCGCGCGGCGACCTCGAACTGGAGATCCGCGGCTGCCGCGCGCATCCGCTCCGTCATCTCCTCGATCATCTCGGCGAGTTCGGCCGCGGGCCTGTCGGTGAGCTGCTCCTCCTCGCCCTTGGCCTTCTTGCCCTTGCCCTTGCCCGCCGACTTGGCCGGGGTCGGCGCCTTGCCCTTGGTGCCGCCGCCGTCCTTGCCGCCGCCCTTGCGCTCCTGGCGGTAGCCCGAGCCGAGCAGTTCCTCGGTGTCGATGTCCTCACGGGCGATGTCGGCGACGATGTCGCCGATCTTCTTGCGCAGCGGCTCGGGATCGATGCCGCGCTCCGTGTTGTACGCGATCTGCTTCTCGCGGCGGCGGTTGGTCTCGTCGATGGCCTTCTCCATGGCCGGGGTGACCTTGTCCGCGTACATGTGCACCTGCCCTGAGACATTGCGCGCCGCGCGGCCGATCGTCTGGATCAGGGAGGTTCCCGAGCGGAGGAAGCCTTCCTTGTCCGCGTCCAGGATGGCCACCAGCGACACCTCGGGGAGGTCCAGGCCCTCACGCAGCAGGTTGATGCCCACCAGCACGTCGAACTCGCCGCTGCGCAGCTCGCGCAGCAGCTCCACCCTGCGCAGCGTGTCGATGTCGCTGTGCAGATAGCGGACCTGGATGCCCAGTTCCAGGAAGTAGTCGGTGAGGTCCTCGGCCATCTTCTTGGTGAGGGTGGTGACGAGGACCCGCTCGTCCTTCTCGGTGCGGGTGCGGATCTCGTGGACCAGATCGTCGATCTGCCCCTCGGTGGGCTTGACGACGACCTCGGGATCGATCAGGCCCGTCGGGCGGATGACCTGCTCCACATAGCCGTCGGAGCGCGACATCTCGTACGGCCCGGGGGTCGCCGAGAGATAGACCGTCTGACCGATCCGCTCGACGAACTCCTCCCACTTCAGCGGCCGGTTGTCGATCGCCGAGGGGAGCCGGAAGCCGTGATCGACCAGGGTGCGCTTACGGGCCGCGTCGCCCTCGTACATCGCGCCGATCTGGGGGACGGTCTGGTGCGACTCGTCGATGACGAGCAGGAAATCGTCCGGGAAGAAGTCGAGCAGCGTGTGCGGGGCTGTGCCCGGCTCGCGGCCGTCGATGTGCCGGGAGTAGTTCTCGATGCCGGAGCAGGTGCCGATCTGGCGCATCATCTCGATGTCGTACGTCGTGCGCATGCGCAGCCGCTGGGCCTCCAGCAGCTTGCCCTGCTTCTCCATGGAGGCGAGCTGCTGCTCCAGTTCCGCCTCGATGTCCGCGACGGCGCGCTCCATCCGCTCGGGGCCCGCGACATAGTGGGAGGCCGGGAACACGTACAGTTCCTGATCGTCCGAGATGACCTCGCCGGTGAGCGGGTGGAGCGTCGAGAGCGCCTCGATCTCGTCCCCGAACATCTCGATGCGGACGGCCAGCTCTTCGTAGACGGGGAAGATCTCGATGGTGTCGCCGCGCACCCGGAAGGTGCCGCGAGTGAACGAGACGTCATTGCGCGTGTACTGGACCTCCACGAAACGGCGTAGCAACTGGTCCCTGTCGACCTCGTCCCCGACCTTGAGCGGCACCATCCGGTCTACGTATTCCTGCGGCGTGCCCAGACCGTAGATGCAGGAGACGGAGGCGACGACGACTACGTCCCGGCGCGTCAGCAGCGAATTCGTCGCGCTGTGCCGGAGCCGCTCCACCTCCTCATTGATGGAGGAATCCTTTTCGATGTAGGTGTCCGTCTGGGGGACGTACGCCTCCGGCTGGTAGTAGTCGTAATAGGAAACGAAATACTCCACCGCGTTGTTCGGCATGAGCTCGCGGAACTCGTTCGCCAACTGGGCGGCCAGGGTCTTGTTCGGCGCCATCACCAGGGTGGGGCGCTGGAGCTTCTCGATCATCCAGGCGGTGGTCGCCGACTTTCCCGTGCCGGTCGCGCCCAGCAGCACGACATCCTTCTCACCTGCGCCGACGCGCTGCGCTAGCTCGGCGATGGCCGTCGGCTGATCACCGCTGGGCTGGTAGGGGCTGACGACCTCGAAGGGCGCAACCTTGCGTTCGATCTGGGTTTGGGGCCGCATGCGATCCACCGTACGACTCGCCACTGACATCGACCTCGCGCGAGGTGAGTCCCGGACGCTATACGTTCACATCACGGCCACTCCGCTTCTGCTTTCGTGTATCGCGCAACGGGAATCCTCTTCGCTGTCCGTGCACGGTCGATCGCGAGGAGTCCCGAATGTCGATGCGCCCTGCCGTAGCCGCCACCACTGGCGCTCTCCTGGGTATGTCCGCACTCATCCTCTCCGCCAGTCCCTCCCACGCCGCCCCTCAGCGGGCCGACAAGACAGAGCCACCCACGACCGTCGCCCACAGAGGTGCCTCGGGCCACGCTCCCGAGAACACGCTCGCCGCGGTCGACAAGGCCCACAAGCTGGGCATCAGCTGGGTCGAGAACGACGTGCAGCGCACGAAGGACGGCAAGCTGGTCGTGATGCACGACACGACGCTCGACCGTACGACCAACGCCGAGAAGGTCTTCCCCGACCGCTCCCCCTGGAACGTCTCCGACTTCACGTCGAAGGAGATCGCCAAGCTCGACGCGGGAAGCTGGTTCAGCGCGAGCTACCAGAACCAGAAGGTCCCCACGCTGGACCAGTACCTCGACCGGGTCACCCGTAACGGCCAGAAGCTGCTGATGGAGCTGAAGGCGCCCGAGCTGTACCCGGGGATCGAGGCCCAGGTGCTCAAGGAGCTGACCAAGAAGGGCTGGCTCGACGGACGGCACCTCAAGAGCAAGCTGGTCGTCCAGAGCTTCAACGCCGACTCGGTCAAGAAGATCCACGGCCTGAAGCCCGCGCTGAAGACGGGCTTCCTCGGCAACCCGCCCAAGAACGAGCTGAAGACCTACGCGGGCTTCGCCGACCAGATCAACCCGAAGTACACGACCGTGTCCAAGGAGTACGTGGACGCCATCCACAGCGTGAAGGGCCCCCACGGCAAGCCGCTGGAGACGTACGCCTGGACGGTGAACGACGCGGCCACGGCCCGCAAGGTCGCGGACGCGGGTGTCGACGGGATCATCTCCAACTATCCGGACGTCATCCGGCAGGAGACCGGCGGCTGATCCGGACCGCCAATACGGGCAACAGCCGGGAAGGGGCCGTTCCGGATCCGCTCCGGGGCCGTCCCCCGGCCGCCCGGGAGCCGCTTGTCAGTGGGCGGCTCTAGGGTTCCCGTATGACTGAGACGACGGCGAGCACGGCCCGTTCCTGTGCGTGGGCGGTACGGGACACCCCCCTCGGGCCGCTGCTGCTCGCCGCGACCGGCGAGGGCCTGGTCAATGTGGTCTTCCACGCCGACGCGCCCACGGCGGACAAGGCGCTCACCCGACTGGCGGGACGCCTGGCCTGCGAGCCCAGGCCCTGGAGCGGGGCGGTGCAGGGGGGGTCAGTCCCGGGCGGGGCGGTGCCCGCGGGCGCCGAGGGCCCCGGCCCGGAGGAGATACGGGACCCGGCGGACGCCGTCCTCGGCGAGGCCGCCTCCCAGCTCGACGCGTATTTCCGCGGCGAGCTGCGCGCCTTCACCGTGGACCTGGACTGGTCCCTGTCCGGAGGCTTCAACGCACGGGTTCTGCACGCGCTGCACGAGTCCGTCCCCTTCGGCGCCACGGTCGGCTATCAGGACCTCGCCGACCGGGTCGGGGAACCGGGCGCGGCGCGTGCGGTGGGCGCGGCCATGGGCTCCAATCCGCTGCCGGTCGTCGTCGCCTGCCACCGCGTGGTCGAGAGCGGCGGCGGCATAGGCGGCTTCGGCGGCGGCCTGGAGACCAAGCGCACGCTCCTGGCCCTGGAGGGGCTGCTGCCGGAACCGCTGTTCTGAGCCGGATCGGCGAGGCTCCGGTCTCTGGGGGTGCGGTCCGGGTTCGCGTGGTCCGGGTCGCGTGGTGGGCGCCGCTCGTGTGCCATGGCTGGTACGGCCGCCACGGCCCGGAGGAGGACGGATCATGACGGTGCCCCGTTCAGCGTTCACGCAGCACGCCCCCGTGCGGCGCGCTCCTTCGCCGTACGAGCCCGCGCGGCTGCGGCCCAGCGCTGAGCCGCCCGCGCGGGAACGGTCGTCGCAGGGTCGGCCCTCACAGGGGCGGTCGTCGCAGGGGGCGTCCGCGGTGGAGCGGCAGCGGGCGGTCACCTTCTGCTCGCTGGACACGCTCAAGGCACGGGGCTGGACGCCCGGACTGATACGCGCTCTGCTCGGCGGGCCCGACCGGACGGAGCCCATGGAGCTGTACCTCACGACGCGGGTCGACGAGGCCGAACGCGATCCCGTCTTCGCGCGCACGAGCACGGCGCGCCGACGCCGCGGCGAGGCACTGCGGCGGGCCGCTGACCGGCGCAGGGAGCGGGCGCTCGAAGCGGTCAGGACGGCGCCGATGGAGTTGCCGCGGCTCTCCCCCGGCGAGCTGGCGCGCCGCGCGGTCGAGCACCGCAACGTGCGGGACGCGCAGCGCGCCGCCGACAGCTGGGGCCACGTCCCCAGCCCCGCCACGGTGGACACGGCGGATCCGGCAGCGCTGGCCCGCTGGCAGGTGCGCTATCTGTACGAGCTGCTGGGTGACCGGCACTCCCTGCTGGAGGCCCTGCCGACGACCGACAGCAGGGACGAGGGCACGCGGGTGCTGCGCGGGCGGATGTACGGGGCGATAGCCGCCGCGTATCCGGCACTGGCCGGGGAGTGCCGCCGCCGGGCCGCGGCGGAGGCCGGAGGCCGCCCCGCCCCCGCCACCTCCACCGCACGGAGAGCGGCCCCGCGGCGGCCCTGACCGCGCGGCGCGCCCGGGGCCGGAGCGGGCGCCGAGGAGGCAGAACGTGTGGACGGGCGGCAAAAGCATGGCCTGCGCACGCTCCTCGGTGACAGACTCCCGCCGTGACCGACACCCATCACGAGGCCGACACTCCTGACATAGGCAAGGGCGCACGCCCCTCCCCCGGCACCGGCCGCAGCGCCTCGGACCCGGCGACCCCCACGGCGGACGCGGTCGATCCGGCCACCGGAGCGGCCATACCTGGCCCACCCGGCCCGCCCGGCGCACCCGGTCCACGCGAGCTGCCGGGCGTGCCAGGACTCCCCTCATGGGCCGACCTCCCCGCGCTGCGGCGCCGTACGAACGCCGTGCTCATCGTCAGCCAGATCCTGGGCGGCCTCGGCGTGGCGACGGCCATCGCGCTGGCCGCCGTGCTGGCCAAGGACATCGGCGGCTCGGAGGCGGTCTCCGGGCTGGCCTCCACCTCGTCGGTGATCGGTACCGCGCTGCTGTCGCTGCCGCTCGCCTCGCTGATGGCGGCGCGGGGCCGTCGTCCCGGACTCACCCTCGCCTATCTGATCGGGGCTGTCGGCGGCGCGGTCGTCGTGGTCGGGGCCGCCCTCGGGAACTTCCCGCTCCTGCTGTGCGGCATGACGGCCTTCGGCGCCGGCAGCTCCGCCAACCTCCAGGCCCGCTTCGCCGCGGCCGATCTCGCCGAGCCCGACCAGCGGGGAAGGGCGATCTCCACCGTTGTCTGGGCCACGACCATCGGCGCAGTACTCGGCCCGAACATCGCCGCTCCGGCCGGGCGCAGCGTCGCCGGCCTCGGCATACCGGCCGCCGCTGGCCCCTTCCTGTGGGCGACCGGCGTCTTCGTCGTGGCCGCCGCACTGGTCCACGTACTCCTGCGTCCCGACCCCCTGCTCACGGCCCGCGCGCTCGCCGCGGCAGACGCGGCCCACGCGGCGGCGGAGACGGCTCACCCGGCGGAGACGGGCAGTGCGGAGGCAGGAACCGGTACCGGCACCGTCGGCACCGGCGCGGAGGAGCGTTCGCTGCGGGCCGGGCTGGCCGCAGTCGCCGCCTCCCCGCGCGCCCGCCTCGCCCTCGCCACGATCGCGGGCTCGCACACCGCCATGGTCTCGATCATGGTCATGACACCGGTCGACCTCGGTCACCACGGCGCCGGAATCGAGCTGATCGGCCTCGTCATCAGCGGCCACATCACCGGGATGTACGCGTTCTCGCCGTTGATGGGCTGGCTCGCCGACCGCATCGGACGGCTCAGCGTCATCTTCCTGGCCCTCGCGCTGCTCGTCTGCGCCGCGGCCCTCGCGGGGACGTCGGACGGCAGCCACGTCCAGTCGGCGGCCGGGCTCTTCCTCCTCGGCCTCGGCTGGTCGGCGGGCCTCGTCTCGGGCTCGGCCCTGCTCACCGACTCCGTACCCCAGGCGACACGCGCCGCGGCCCAGGGCCTCTCCGACCTCACCATGAACGCGTGTGCCGGAGTCGGCGGGGCCCTCTCCGGGCTCGTCGTCGCGCAGGCCGGATACGGGTGGCTCAACGTGATGGGAGCGGCGCTGCTCCTCCCCGTCGCCGCCCTCGCGCTCCTCGCCCTGAGACGGCACGGGTAACCCGGGCGGCCCAGCGCTAGGCCGTTCGCCGTCCCCCGGTCGTGTCAATCTCGCGGGGCCCGAATCCGGCCGTGAACCGGCCCGTAGCGCTCCGTCCGACCCCCTTCCGGCCCTGTCCGACCCCCCGTCCGGCCCCAACGGCTCACCGCGGATACAACTGGAAGGAGACGCACCGCCGTCCGCCGTAGCGCTCCGCGCCCATGCCCAGCCCTCGGTCGACGACGGAGCGCGCGTAGGCCACGGGATCCTCGTCGCTGAGCGCGGTGAGGTACGCGCGGTGCTCGGCCAGCGAGGCGACGGCGCGTTCGACGGCCTTGTCGCCGACCGGTGCCGCGTGCGTCGCGTACGGAGACGCGGCGACGGCGACCCAGCGCACCCCGCCCCACGTGCCGATGCCGGTGCCGGTGCCGGTACCGTCGCGCTCCAACTGCCCGGGGAAGATCCACCGGTTCCCCGCGTCGCCCACGGCGTCGAGCACGGCGCGGCCGACCGCACGGTGGTCGGGGGTGTTCCAGTACGTACCGCCCCATGTGTCGTGGTGGTTGATGGTGACGACCAGTTCGGGCCGGTGCCTGCGTACGGCTGCCGCGATGTCCTCGCGCAGCGCCGGGCCCTCCTCGATGACGCCGTCCCGGTACCCGAGGAACTCGACCGCCGAGACGCCGACGGCCCGTGCGCTCGCCCGCTGTTCGGCCTCGCGCACGGTGGCGCACTCGTCGGGCGCGAGCCCGTCGATCCCGGCCTCGCCCCGCGTGACCAGCAGGTACGTGACCTCTTTCCCGGCCTCGACCCACTCGGCGACGGCCGCCGCTGCCCCGTACTCCAGATCGTCGGGATGCGCGACGACCGCGAGCGCGCGCTGCCAGTCCTCCGGCATGTCCTCCAGTGGTGACGGCTGCTGCGGTGGCGGCTGCTGCGGCGTGGTCATCGCTGCTCTCATCCCCTGTTCACGGTGACGGGTGGGGCGGGTGACGGGTGGCGGGTGACGCGCGTGCTGGTCGGGGCTGGTCGGGCTGGTCAACGCCGTTCGAACGGTGTCCACTCCAGCTTCTCACCGGTGGTCTCTCCCGGCCTGCTCCCCCACTGGCGGCGTCGGTCCCTTTCCATCATCGGGTCGAGGCTCACGAAGAGCGCGACGAACAGGAGCAGCAGTACGGGGCCGATGAGGATCGGAGTCAGCGTGCCAATGACGGAGGTGCCGCCTCCGCCCAGCCCTGACCCGTGGATGTGAACCGACACCGCCTCCATGGCGGTGTAGTGCATGCCGCTGACGGCGACGCCCATGATGAGGGCGGCGCCGAGCGCGGAGCCGAAGAGTTTCACGGACGTCGCGAACCAGAGCGCGGCCGTGGCCGCGAAGACCGCGATACCGATGGAGAGCACGACGGTGCCGGTCTCGTAGACGACCTCGCCCGACATTCGCATCCCCGCCATGCCCAAGTAGTGCATGGCCGCGACACCGAGACCGGTGATCGCCCCACCGCCGAGCAGGGCACCGGAGTTCCGCCCCTTGTATCCGACGAGGAAGACACCGACGCCGGTCACGACCACGGCGACGAGAAGACTGGCGTACGTCGTGAGCAAGTCGTAACCGATGTCGACGCCCTGGGCCGTGAAGCCCATCATCGCGATGAAGTGCATCGCGAAGATGCCCGTACCGATCGCCAGGGCGCCGAGCGTCAGCCAGCCCTTCCGCTCCGAGCGGTCCACGCTCAGCGCCCGCGCCGTGCATCTGAGTCCTAACGCGCTGCCCAGGCAGGCCACGGCGTACGCCGCCAGCGGCGTCACCAGCCCGTACGAGAACGCGTCGACCGGAACCGCCACCGCCGATATCACCATCGCCCCATCGCCATCCTTACGCGGGAGACCGCTTCACAAACAAGGAACCGTCACACAATGAACACACATGTGGCCGCCCCATGCTAGAGACGCGCACCCCTGCGCGCGCCCCTTTGACCAAGTCGGTACTCGCGAGTACGGCGAGGGATCAGGGGGTCACCGCCAGCCGTAGACCTGTTGCAGGCGGTGGACGACGCGGTTGAACCGGGCACGGTCCAGGGCGCATGCCTCGCGGCGCATGCCCGAGGGGTGGATCCGGAGCACGCGGTCGATGCCGACCCACGAGTCCCGGCCGCTCCGGTCTCACGGTCCGGCGCCGAGGGGGAGCCAGTCCGGGTCACCGTCGCGCTGACGGGACGTCAACTGCACGGCCAGCACGGTCCCGCGCTCCTCGCGGGCCACGATCAGCACGGGCCGGTCCTTCCCGCGGCCGTCCCCTTCCTCGTACGGCACCCACGTCCACACGATCTCCCCCGGGTCCGGGTCCCCGTCCGGATCCGGCGCGTAGGTGGTCCGCACCTGCCCGACGGCACGCGGCGCGATCTCCGCCGTCGCGGCATACCCACTCTGCCCGGGCAGCGCGCCAACGCCTTGCATCTGGTCGCTCACATGATCCATACCTGCAAGCTATCCCCAAGCCCCGCACGCCGAGGTTGCGCCCACCCTCGGTTCGCACCGGGCGCCGGGGCGGTGCGGAGGGTCACCCGTTCGGGCTAGTTATGAGACCAGGGGAACCTCTATCCAGTGACAAGCCCATCACTTCTGGAGCAGGACCGGAATTCACCACAGCGCACGCAACGCAAGGAGCGGGACCACCCACGTAGCCGCCAAGACATTGGCCCCCAAGGTGTACCTCCACTTCTTCTTGCGCCATCCAACGATCCCCAGATATAGCGCCAGCAGCGTCAACAAGGTGCCGATTGCAGGCAGCAGGACGGGGCGGTCACCAACGATGGCACCGAACAAAGGTACCCAGGCCCCCATTGCTGAAAGCAACACCACGAGTGCCGTCGCGTTCCACCGCATACGCCGCTGAGCATCCTCGTAGACGCCCTGAACCAGCGGGTTCGACAGCGGGGAGCGAGCGAACTCCTTACCGAGATCATCTTTGTCATCCAGCATGGCGTGTAACCTACATCGCCCGCAGCACACATCTCCCCGCGTGCCGCGTTACCCGTCCCTCAATTCCAAGGGCTGGCATGAGGCTTGAAGTTGAACCGTCCGACCTCACCTCCTTCTCACACCTAGTGAGCCGCGCAAAAGACGACATCACCGACGGGCTCAGATACATCGAAAAGCACACGTCCATCGAGGCTTGGCACGAAGGGATCTTCAAGACTCTCCTCAGCCCGCACAACGCCGTCGTTGACGATGTCACATCAGCACTGACGCGCTTGGCCACGGTTCTGAACGCTTGCAGCAACGAACTCTCGCGTACGGGCACGTACTACCGAACCACCGACATCGATGTGGCCCGCCGAGTTGACGCCACGTACCCAACGGAAAAACGATGACTGGATTCCGCGACACCACTGAACCGACATCGCGACTGACGCCACCCAAGCCACCTGATGAGTTCTCACGGGGTGCCCTCGACACCTTCAACGACGTAAGCGACGCACTCAGCCCATCGGCATGGGTGCTGGAAGTTTACGAAATCGCCTTCGGCTTCAATCCGGTCGACGAGATCGTCAATTGTTTCTCCGGCGACTGGGAATCCTTCGGGAGATGCGCTGACGCATGGAAGAACCTCGGCAAGATGTGCGGTGACATCTCCACCAACCTGGGCTCAGGGAATCGCGAAATAGATGCGAGCTGGCACGGAAATGCCGCAGACTCGGCGTATCTCTACTTCGAATCCCTCCGGGGGAAAGTGGACGACTACGACCATCCCCTTTCGGAATTATCCGCGCAGTATCTGAGCATCACCCATGCCGTCTACTCCGGCGCCGAGGCCGCCAAAGGGGTTCTGTTGGCGCTGGTGGACGACGCCATCATCACTGCGATCCTCCTAGCGGAAGGATCCCTCCTCTCTTGGACCGGTGTTGGTGCCGCAGTCGGGTACGGCGTGGCGTCCGTGCATATTGCCCGTCTCATCGAACACTGGGGCCAGCTCACCAAGATCATCGCCAAGGCTCAGAACGCGGTCAACGGAAGCGTTTTCCTCATTCAAGGATCAAGTTCCGCGCTGGCGAGCCAGTTGACCGATTTCCCCGTCCCCGGCACCGCATACGACCACCCCGCCGTCCCCACGAGGAGCTGACACATGGCGCAGGGCAACGACGCTTCCGGGCGGGAAGCGTTGCAGGTTCAGGATGTTGAGTTCTTGCCGCTCACCGGAGGGGATCAGGTGCGGGCGCGGGCGTTGAGGCGGGCGTTGGAGCGGTTGGCGGAAGGTGGGGGCGGGGGGAGTCGGGGCGCGTTGGGGGAGATGGCGCGGGAGGTGCTCGCCGGGCGGATGGGGTTGCGGGAAGCCGTACGGGTCGGTGTCTACGCGGACGCGCTCGCGGACCGGGTGGGCGCGGCCCGGCACGAGTACGAGCGGCAGTCGCCGGAGTCGCGGGCCGGAGAAGAGGCGGAGGCGCGGCGCTATCTCGCGGGGCTGCGGAGCGAGATCGACGCCGAGCGCGCCCCCTCACGGCGCTGACCCGCGCACCTCACTCGCCCTGTGCGTTCCACGCGGGGTGACGGGGATCGTTCGCGCGGATCACCACGTCGGCGGTGGTCTCCGGGGAGACCTCTTCCTCGTAGCGGGCGAACGCGGGCAGCGTCCAGCGCGCGCTCTCCTCGGAGCGCCGTTCCAGCGCAGCGGGGGTCAGTTTCAGGTGGACGGACAGGTCGAACGGAAACCAGCGGCCGAGCAGCAGCGGCCCGTGCAGCAGCAGTACCCCGCCCTCGGCGAGGCGTACGCGGTCGCTGCGGGTGGCCCGGTCCGTCGACGGGTCGCGCAGGTCGGGGAGCACGAGGCCGCTCCCGCCCGGGTCCAGGGGGTTGAAGACCTCGCGCCACAGCGCACTCGTGTCGTACCAGAGGTCGTAGTACGCGTCGGGGTCCCGCCTGCCGTATTCGAGCCGCAGCGAAGCCTGGCGCAGGAAACCGTCGGCCGCGACCGTCAGCGCGGGACGGCCCCGTACGCGCAGTGCCTCGGCGAGGCGTTCCGCGAGGCGGGCTGGGCGCGCGGGCGGTGCGCCGTCGAGCGCGACCCGTAGCCAGGGCCCGCCGTCCCCCGTCTTCGTCGCCGCGACGCGGTCGGCGAGGGATTCGGTCAGGCGCTCCCAGGTGATCGGTTCGAACGGCATCCGCCCATGATGCACGCGCCCCGCTCCCCCGGCGGGCCGCCGGACACCAGAACGGCAGAACGGCCAGACCTCACTTCATCCACTCGTCCTCGTACTTCTTGTACGTGCCGTCGTGCGTGGCGAGGTGCACGAACTGGTCCACGTACTCCTTGAACTGCTCGTCCCCGCGCGGCAGCGCGTACGCCTTCTCCGAGAACGTGAAGGGCTCGTCGGGGTGGACGGAGCACAGCTCGGGGTGGATCTTGGCCTGGTAGCGGGTCTCGCTCGCGTCGGTCATCATCACGTCGGCGCGGCCCTCGACGATCTCCTGGAAGATCGTGGTGTTCTCGGGGTGCAGCTTGATGGTCGCCTGCTTGATGTTGTCGCGCGCAAACTGCTCGTTCGTCCCGCCCGGGTTCACGATCACCGTGGTGCCGGGCTGGTCGATCTGCTGGAGCGTCTGGTACTTGTCCTTGTCCTCGCAGCGCACGATCGGCGTCTTGCCGTCCTCGCGGGTGGGCTCGCTGAAGTAGACGTCGCGGGCGCGCGGGAGCGTGATGGAGACGCCGCCCACGGCGATGTCGCACTTGCCCGACGAGAGGTCGTCGACGAGCTTCGCCCACATCGTCGCGACGTACTTCGGCTTGGCTTCGAGGCTCGTCGCGAGATCGCGGGCCATGTCGATGTCCACGCCGCTGTACGTGCCCTTCTCGGGGTCGAGATGGGTGAAGGGGCGGTAGTCGCCCGTCGTGCACACGCGCAGGAGCCCGCGCTCGGGAACCGTATCGAGGAGGGAGGCGTGTCCCTTCCGCGCGCTCGCCGCGTTGACCGACGCGTCCCGCGAAGCGGAGGGCCCCGGGGACGGCGCGGGGGCCGAGGGCGCCGCGCCGGTCACGGCGAGCAGACAGGCGAGGGCGGACAACGTGGCGGCGCGCTTCATGACGGCGGCTCCTGTACGCGGCGACGAGGGGCGAGGGCGAGGGGCGAGGGCGAGGCGTGGACGAGAGGCACGGCCGGGCCCGTGGAACGGTGAGGTCCGGTCGAAGCGCTCAGCGTGCCAGAAGAGAAGTCGGGGGTGAAGGCCCTGCTCACCAGGCGATATGTGGGGTACGTGGGATACGTGCGATACGTGGACGTGCGGGCTCGACCCGCCCCGCCCTCGCCTCGCGTTCGCCGCTCACTCGTCCAGCAAGCCCGTGAGCGCGCCCACCGGATCGTCGTCGGCGGGACCTTCTGGCCACCAGTCGTCGCGGGCCGGTTCGCTGCGGTACGGGTACCAGCGGCCGTCTCTCCCGTAGCGGAGCTGGAACGTGCCCGTGGGGTCGGTGAGGTGGTTGCGGCGGATGGTCATACGGGGCAGGTCAGCGGCCGACAGCGCCCCGCGCGCACGGTCGAAGCCACCGGCGGGCGGGTCCCACGCGTCCTCCAGCACCGCCAGGCCCGCCGCGCCGCCCTGCCGCCAGGCCGCAGCCGCACGCGCGAGGTCCTGCGCGGTGTGCCCCGTGGCGCGGGCGAGTTCCGCGAAGAGAGGGGAGAAGGTGCGGCGGCCGGTGAGGTGGGGGTGGGTCGCCGCCAGCCGGACCGCGTCGTGCCAGGGGGACAGCCGTGCGAAGGGGTCCGGGGGCGGCGGCGCGTCCACTGACCCGTCGTCACCGGGCCCGACGTCCGCCCCGGCCGACCCGGGCGTCCCCGCCGCCCTGACCGTCCCCGCGAGGAAGGCGTGGGCGCGGGCCGCCGCGTCCGTGGCCAGGAATTCGAGCGCGGCCGGTTCCGGCACATCAACGGCACCGGCGACACCGACGGCACCGGCGGCACCGGAGCCCTCGGGCACATCGGCGGCACCCGCGGCATCGGAAGCGTCGGGGAACAGGGGCGGCTGGCCCGGCGCCTCGGGAACCGGAAGCGGGTCGGGCAGCGGCGGGCGGACCGCCGTCGCGAACGCCTCGCGGGCGCCGACGCCCTCCGCATGCGAGGACGACGGCGGCGCGCCGGCGGCGCGCGCCGTGTTGCGGCGGGCCAGTTCGTCGAGGAGTTCGCTCTCCTCGCGGCCACGCATCAGCAGCAGGACGAAGGGGTCGGCGTCCAGGAAGTGCGCGGCGCGGTAGCAGAGCGCGGCGGCGTGCTTGCAGGGGTGGCCCCGGTCGGGGCACGAGCAGCGCCAGTCCAGTTCCCTGGCGTCGGGAAGCAGCCGCACGCCCGCCTCCTCGGCCGCGGTCACCAGATCGCGGGGCATGTCCTTCGCGAGGAGCGCCGCGATACGGGCGGGCCGGGCGGCGACCGCGTCGAGCAGGGCGTCCCATTCGGCGTCGCCGAACGTGCGGAGCCGGACCTCGGCGCGGTAGGGGCGCGAACGGCTGCCGTGCACCTGGGCCACGATCCGGCCGGGCGTGACCGTGATCGCGTCGACGTTTCCGCCGCGCGCGTACGTACGTCCCCGCGAGAGGCGGCCGGGGTCGATGGAGGAGCCCTCCTCCATCGCCCGCACCCAGGCGTTCCCCCACCACGACCGGGCGAACGGGCCGCGGCTGCCGGGATCCGGCGCGAGAGTCCGCGACGGGGACGAGCGCGAGGGCCGGGGCGGGGGCGGGGAAGCCGACGAGCGCGGGGCGGAGGCCGGGGGCAGGGAGCCGTCTCTCATCATGTCCTCCGCAGCGAGACGAGATCGGCGAGTTCCGCGTCGGTCAGCTCGGTCAGCGCGGCCTCGCCGCCACCGCCCAGCACGGCGTCCGCCAACTCCCGCTTCGCCTCCAGCAGTTGGCTCACCTTGTCCTCGACGGACCCCTCGCTGACCAGCCGGTGCACCTGTACGGGCTGGGTCTGCCCGATGCGGTACGCGCGGTCCGTGGCCTGTTCCTCGACGGCCGGGTTCCACCAGCGGTCGTAGTGGATCACGTGCCCGGCACGGGTGAGGTTGAGGCCCGTGCCCGCCGCCTTGAGGGAGAGGAGGAAGACGGGCACCTCGCCCGCCTGGAACGCGTCGACCATCTGCTCGCGCCGCGCGACGGGCGTGCCGCCGTGCAGCAGTTGGGCCGGAATGCCGCGGTCCGCGAGGTGCGTGGCCAGCAGGCGCGCCATCTCCACGTACTGCGTGAAGACGAGGACGGCGCCATCCTCGGCGAGGATCGTGTCGAGCAGTTCGTCGAGGAGTTCCAGCTTCCCCGAGCGCGCGGTGGCGCCGGGGGCCGCTTCCCGCAGGTACTGCGCCGGGTGGTTGCAGATCTGCTTGAGCGAGGTGAGCAGCTTCATGACCAGGCCGCGCCGGGCCATGCCCTCCGCTTCCTCGATGCGGGCGAGCGTCTCGCGCACGGCGGCCTCGTAGAGCGCGGCCTGTTCGCGGCCGAGCGCGACGGGGTGGTCGGTGACGGTCTTGGGCGGCAGCTCGGGCGCGACGCCGGGGTCCGACTTCTTGCGCCGCAGCAGGAACGGCCGCACCAGCCGGGCCAGCCGCGCCGTCGCGTCGGGGTCCTCGCCGCCCTCGACGGCGCGCGCGTGCCGCGCGCGGAACGTCGTCAGCGGGCCGAGCAGCCCCGGCGTCGTCCAGTCGAGCAGGGCCCACAGCTCGGAGAGGTTGTTCTCGACGGGCGTCCCGGTGAGGGCGACCCGCGCCGGCGCCTTGACCGTCCGCAGTGCCCTGGCCGTCGCCGACCGGGGGTTCTTGACGTGCTGGGCCTCGTCGGCGACGACCATGCCCCAGTCGTGCGCGGCGAGTTGCGCTGCGCTGGTGCGGAGGGTGCCGTACGTGGTGAGGACGAAGCCGGGTTCCTCCGTACCGGAACCCTCGCCCGTTCTGGCTCCGGTTCCGGTTCCGGTTCCGGCCAGCCCTTCCAGGGAGCGCTCGGGCCCATGGAAGCGCCGCACGGGCACGCCGGGCGCGAAGCGTTCGATCTCGCGCTGCCAGTTGCCGAGCAGCGAGGCGGGGCAGACGACGAGGGTCGCGGCACCCGCCCCCTCACGGGCCTGCCCCCGATCCCGTTGATCCCGTCGCGCCTGGGCCCGTCGCAGATGCAGCGCGATGAGAGTGACGGTCTTGCCCAGGCCCATGTCGTCCGCGAGGCAGGCGCCCAGCCCGGCCGAGGTCATCAGGTCCAGCCACGCCAGACCGCGCAGTTGGTAGTCGCGCAGCGTGGCACGCAGCCCCTCGGGCGCCGCGACGGGTCCCGGCTCGGCCGTCAGCCGCTCGCGGAGCCGCGCGACCGCGCCGACCGGCACCGCCTCGACGCGCTCCCCGTCCACCTCGGCCTCGCCTGTCAGCACGACCGCCAGCGCGTCGGCCGGGTCCAGCAGGCCGAGGTCGCGCTTGCGCGCCTTGCGCACGAGCGCGGGATCGACGAGCACCCACTCGTCCCGCAGCCGCACGACAGGCCGGTGCGCCTCGGCGAGCGCGTCCATCTCCTCCTCCGTCAGCGGCTCGCCGCCGAGCGCGAGCTGCCAGCGGAACTGGAGGAGTTCGTCGGTGTCGAAGAAGCCAAAGCCGTCGGCCGCCGAGCCGGGCGCCGGGCTCCGTACGACGGCCGTGGCCGTCAGCTCCCGCGCCAGCTCACGCGGCCAGTGCACCTGGACCCCGGCCGCGCCCAGCCTCGCCGCTGCCCGGCCCAGCAGGTCGTACACCTCGTCGCCTGTCAGCGGCAGTACGTCGGGGACCGGCCGGTCCAGCAGTCGCGCCAGCGGGGACCATACGCGGGCCGCGCGGCGCAGCGTCAGCAGCGTCTCGACCCGCGCGCGGGAGCCGAAGCGCTCGGCCGTCTCCTCGTCGGCCCACAGTTGGGCCGTGTCGGCGACGAGCGTCGGATCGGCGAGGCTGTGCACCTGCACGACGGCAGCGGCGCCCGAGTGCGACTCGTCCGCGCCGCCCGCCCCCGCGGGGGCCGAGGGGTCGGAGGAGCCGGAGGGATCGGAGGGGGCGCGGGGTTCCGGTGCCGCGCCGCCGTCGAAGAGATCGCGTGCGGAGAGGTCCAGGCGCAGCGAGATCCGTACGCCCGCGTCGGCACCCGCCGCGATCTCCGCGGCCCACTCGCGTGCGCGGGGCAGCCGCTGCGGCGCGTGCGCGGCGAAGGGCGCGCCGACGGCGGCGGGCCCTGCGGGCGTACGGGGCAGGGTGTCGGCGACGGCGTCGAGCAGCGCCCGTACGAGCGCCTCCGGCGCGGGCAGTCGCGGCGGACCCGTGGCCGCCGCTTCCCGCGAGGAGCGTGGGCCGCCGGGGAAGGCGGCGTGCGGCAGCGGCACGGCGTGGGCCTCGGCGGGCATGGCCGCGGCGACGGCCCGCAGATACGCGATGTCGTCGCTCTCCAGCGGACCGGCCCGCCAGGCGTCGGCGTCCCCGCCCGTCAGACCGGGCAGCAGCCGACCCCGCGCCACCAGATGCAGCGCGTGCAGGGCCGCCGCTCCCCAGGCAGCGGCGGCCGGATGCGCGACGGGGCGCGCGGGCGTGGGCGCGAGCCGGGCCCGTACGAGGAGGGGTACGGCGTCGGCGACGGGCAGCAGGAGCGCGGGCACGGTCACGGCACGTACCCCGTCCGCCCCCGCCCCGTCGCCCTCCCGGCCCCTGTCGTCCTCCCCGGTCTCCGGTGTCCGTGCGACGACGGTGAGGTCGGACCGCTCGCCCCCGGCGTGGTCGGGAGGCGGCGTGCCGTCCGGGCTCCAGAAGGCGAACCGGCCCTCGCGCGGCGGGTCGCCCGGCAGGAAGGCCACCGCACAGCGCGTGAGCACGTCACTCGCGGGCCGCTCATCCCCCGGCCCCGACGTACGCACCGTCACCGTTCCCTCACGCCTCACGCCTTACGTCTTGCGTCTTACGTTCCGCCCGTGCTCGCCCGGCCCCGTTCCGGGTTCCGGTTCCCGAGTCTACGGACCCGGCGCACCGTTCTGACGTGCGCGGATGAGCAGGGCGGGGCAAGAGCAGAGGCGGGGCGTGGGGGGCTCAGCCCAAGTTGATGCCGCCCTGGATGTCGCGGGCCATGATGACGTTGCCGCTGATCTTGGCGTTGCCCGAGATGGTGTTGTGCACCTCGGCCCTGTCCACCTGGATCGAGGCGCGATGTGCCTCCGCCCAGCGGATGAGGTCCGCCGCGAACGCCCCGTCGTCCCGTGCGCGGTCGGCGATGTGCCCGACGAGGACGCGGACGGCGTCCTCGTTCGAGGGGTCGACGGAGGCGGGGTCCGGCCCGTCCGGTGCGGGCGTGCGCCCGTCGCGGCGCACGAGGGAGACGAGGGACTGCCAGGCGCTCTGTCCCGCGGCGGTGGCGGCGCCACCAGCGGCGGCGGAGGCGAGGGTGACGGCGGCGTCGATGTCCATCCCCTCACCGTATGCGCCCCGGCCCGCGCCCGGCAGTCGATCGCTCCTTCTCGGCCGCCCCGCTGGCTTTCCTCCCGTGACGGGGTACGCGTCATGCATGGGCACGGGCATGGGCGAACGACCGTTGCTGCTGCTGGACGTCGACGGGCCGCTGAACCCCTTCGCCGCACGGTGGCGATTACGGCCCCGCGGCTACACCACCCACCGCTTCCGCCCCACCGGATGGCTGGAACGGCACCCTTCCGTGCCGGGCAGGAAGGCGGCCACGCTGCGGGTGTGGCTGAAGGCCGAGCACGGGGGGCTGCTGGCGGGACTGCCGTGCGAACTGGTGTGGGCCACCGCCTGGACGCACGACGCGAACGAGTGCATAAGCCCCGTGCTGGGGTTGCCCGAGCTGCCCGTGATCGAGTGGCCCAGGATGTTCCGCGCCGAGGAGCCCGGCCTGCTGCTCTGGAAGGCGCGGCCCATCGTGGAGTGGGCGGCCGGGCGGCCCTTCGCCTGGGTGGACGACCGGATCACGGAGCGGGAGAGGCAGTTCGTGGCCGCCACCCACAAGGGCCCCGCGCTGCTGCACCACGTCGACGCGCGGCACGGGCTGCGCGACGCGGACTTCGCGGCACTCGCACGGTGGGCACGGGAGACATCCGGCCGGTGATCCCGCCACCGCTCACCCGCTGACCCGCTCTCCCGCCCACCCACTCGCCCGCACACCCGCTCTCGCCCGGGTACTCAGAAGAGCCAGGTGAGATAGAGACTCACGGCGACCCCCGCGACACCGCCGAGACAGAGGTACTTCGCGGCCACCGCCGACCGCGTCCCGCGTATCCGCTCGGTGACGGCCGACTCCTGGCCGCGCCGCGGGAAGATCCCGCTCGCGACGAAGACGACACCGATCCCCGCGGCGATCCAGCCGGCGAAGAAGAGGGTGTTCCAGCGCCAGGTCTCACCGAAGCCCGTGGCCAGATAACCCCTGGCGGTCTGCTGCGCCTCCACCGTGTCGCCTCGCGCGAGGTCGCGCGTCAGCGTCGCCTCGCGGTCCGGCGCCGATCCGTCCGCCGGCCGGAAGACGCCGGAGCAGATGGTCTTGTCACTGCTGTGCCGCCGCCCCTGCTCGACCCAGCAGTTCTCGACGGTGAGCGTGCCGTGGCGGCCCGCGAGGCCCGCGGCGTGGGCGGCGTTGTAGACGGAGACGCCCGCGCAGACGAGGGCCACCAGCAGCAGGAACCCGCCCAGCGCGCGCCCCTTCCAGCTCGGGGACGGCGCATGCGCGGAGAGGCCGTGCCGCCCCGGACCGAGGTCACCGGCCCCGGCCCCGAACCCGGGTGCTCCGGCCCGCGCCGTGCCCTGTCCCCGTACCCACGCGGCCATGAACGGCCCTCCCCCGTTGCTCTGACGTGTCACCTCACCGCACGTCACCGCGCGCGGATGCCCGTAGGTGCCCGTACGTTCCGGGCCGCCCGCACATACGTGTGGGTACGGCCCAGCCGGACACCCTAGCGGCATCACGACGTGGCCGTACCCACGGCCGTACACGGAAGGATCAGAGGGAGCAGAGGGATCGGAGGAACAGGAGCCCGGACAGGGGGGCCGGCGTTCAGCCCGCCGCGCGGGGCGGGTCGAAGTTCGCCGCCTCGATGAAGTCGGGCCGCGGATCGAGCGCGGCGGCCAGCCGGAAGTGACGGCGTGCCTCGTCCCCACGGGACGCGCGCTGCAACGTACGGCCGAGTGCGAAGTGCGCGAACGCGTTGTCGGGCTCGCGCTCCAGCACGGTCTGGAACTCCATCTCCGCCGAGCGCAGTTGCGCGCCCAGGAAGAACGCGCGGGCGCGCAGCAGCCGCGCGGCCGTGTTCTCAGGATGGGCCGAGATGACCGAGTCGAGCAGCTTCACCGCACCGCGTGGGTCACGCGCCTCGATGAGATGCTCCGCCGCTCGGAACTCGATGACATGGGTCTCGGGCGTGGCCTCGGGCACGGGCTGCCTCCTCACCGCGGTGCCGCACGACGCGCTTGCCGCGCGTGCGTGTCCAGGGGAACCGTCTCTTCCGACGGTTCGACGAGCCTGTTGACGGACACCACAACACACCGCTGTCGGCGACTATTCCCCGTCACCATGCCGTCTCACACGTGCCACCGGCGATCTCGCACGCGGCCCGTGCCCGGCCCGCACGCCGCGCGGTCAGACCCGCAGCCCCTCCCACACCTTCCGGACCTGCGGTTCCAGGTTCTCCAGCGCGCCGTCGTTGTCGATCACGATGTCGGCCACCGCGAGCCGCTCCTCGCGGGTCGCCTGGGCCGCCATGCGGGCCCGTGCCTCCGACTCCTCCATGCCGCGCAGCCGCACCAGCCGGTCCAACTGGGTCTCGGGCGAGGCGTCGACGACCACGACCCGGTCGTAGAGCGGCGCGAGGCCGTTCTCCGCGAGCAGCGGAACGTCGTGGACGACGACCGCTTCCTCGCCCGCAGCGCGCTCCAGTTCGGCGGAGCGCGCGCCGACGAGGGGGTGGACGATGGCGTTCAGCGCGGCCAGCCGCTCGGTGTCACCGAAGACGATGGAGCCGAGTTTGGGGCGGTCCAGGCTGCCGTCCGGAGCGAGGACGTCCGTCCCGAACTCCGCGACCACCTCCGCCAGTCCCGGCGTGCCCGGCTCCACGACCTCGCGCGCGATCCTGTCCGCGTCGACGATCACCGCTCCGTACGACGCGAACAGCCGCGAGACCTCGCTCTTGCCCGCGCCGATCCCGCCCGTCAGTCCGACCTTGACCATGCCCATGCGCGCCACGCTATACGGTGCGGGCCCGCTGACCGGCCACGAGGCCGCCATTACGCGCCCGCGCCCGCCATGGCGCGTGCGCCGTGCGCCTCGCGCCGTCACGCCCGCCCGGCCTCCCCCGCGCCCCGCATGCACCGCGCGTCAGGCACCCCGGCTACCGCCCGCCGTCGGACCCGTCCCCGCCGCGCCCCTCACCGGGACCGCCACCCGTGCCGCCCGCGCCGCCGCCCTCCTCCTCGCGCTCCGCGAGGAAGCGCTCGAAGACGGCGCCGAGTTCCTCGGCCGAGGGCAGCTCGGCGGGCTCGGCCACCAGGCTGCCGCGCGTCTCGGCACCGGCCAGCGCGTCGTACTGCTGCTCCAGGCCGCGCACCACCGACACCAGTTCCTCGTCACCCTCGGCGAGCTGCCGCTCGATCTCGTTCTGCGTCCTGAGCGCCTCGCTGCGCAGCGCGTGGGCGACCTCGGGCAGCACCAGCCCGGTGGCCGAGGTGATCGCCTCGATGACGACGAGCGCGGCGTCCGGATACGTGGAGCGCGCGATGTAGTGCGGGACGTGCGCGACCACGCCGAGCACATCGTGCCCGGACTCCGCGAGCCGCAGCTCGACCAGCGCCGCCGCGCTGCCCGGCACCTGCGCCTCGTCGAAGACGTCCCGCTGGCCCGCGACGAGATCCGTGCGGTTGCCGTGCGGGGTGATGCCGACGGGGCGGGTGTGGGGGACGCCCATGGGGATGCCGTGGAAGTTGACGGAGAGACGGACGCCGAGGCGCTCCACCACCTCGCGCACCGCCGCCGTGAACCGCTCCCACTCGACGTCGGGTTCGGGCCCCGACAGCAGCAGGAACGGGGAGCCCGTGGCGTCCCGTACAAGGCGCAGGTCCAGACGTGGGGTGTCGTAGGAGACCCACTGATTCCGCCGGAAGGTCATCATCGGGCGCCTGGCCCGGTAATCGATGAGCCTGTCGACGTCGAAGCGCGCGACCGTGACGTAGGGCTGGCTGTCGAGCAGCCGCTCCACGATCTGGTCGCCGGTGTCACCCGCGTCGATGAAGCCCTCGAAGTGGTAGAGCATCACCAGCCCGGCCCCATCGGGCTCGTCCACGATCGCGTCGACCGCCGCGAGTCCGCTCGCGTCCCAGGTGTACATGCTCTGCGCACTGTGCGGTTCCAGCACTGCTGCCGCCCCTCCTCGTCGCTTACCCCCGGCATAACGTCCGCCGCCGCCCGCGCATTCCGGCCGTCGCCCTCTGTGAACGTACGGCATCGGACCGACAGCCGCGGAATCGGCCGACGGGCGGCGACCGCGAGACCACGGCCGGGCCGGAAACAGCCGTGAGGCCCGCTCCCCGGAGGGAACGGGCCTCACTTGGCCATGCTGCTGTCTGTCGGTCCAGGTTCAGGCTCCGACGCTCACGCCTCGGCCCTCACCCGCCGCTCGTCCAGCGCGGTGAGCACTCGGCTCGGCCTCAGCTCTGGCCGCCCGCGAGCTTCTCGCGGAGCGCCGCCAGGGCCTCGTCCGAGGCGAGGGCGCCGCCGTCGTCGCTCGACTCCGAGGAGTACGAGCCGCCGCCGCCCTGGCCACCGCCGCTGCCGCCCTGGCCGCCGCCCGGCTGCGCCGGAGCGCCACCGGTGGCACCCTCGGCCGCGGCCTGCTCGTCGGCCTCGCGGGACTTGATGACCTGCGCCTGGTGCTGCTCGAAGCGGTTCTGCGCCTCGGCGTACTGGCGCTCCCACTCCTCGCGCTGCTTCTCGTACCCCTCCAGCCAGTCGTTGGCCTCGGGGTCGAAGCCCTCGGGGTAGATGTAGTTGCCCTGGTCGTCGTACGACGCGGCCATGCCGTAGAGCGTCGGGTCGAACTCGACCGCGGTCGGGTCGGCGCCGAAGGACTCGTTGGCCTGCTTCAGCGAGAGGCTGATGCGGCGGCGCTCGAGGTCGATGTCGATGACCTTGACGAAGATCTCGTCGTTGACCTGGACGACCTGCTCCGGGATCTCCACGTGGCGCTCGGCCAGCTCGGAGATGTGGACCAGACCCTCGATGCCCTCGTCCACGCGGACGAACGCGCCGAACGGCACGAGCTTCGTGACCTTGCCGGGCACGACCTGGCCGATCTGGTGGGTCCGGGCGAACTGCTGCCACGGGTCTTCCTGGGTCGCCTTGAGCGACAGGGACACGCGCTCGCGGTCCATGTCGACGTCCAGGACCTCGACCGTGACCTCCTGGCCGACCTCGACGACCTCGGAGGGGTGGTCGATGTGCTTCCAGGACAGCTCGGAGACGTGGACGAGTCCGTCCACGCCGCCCAGGTCCACGAAGGCGCCGAAGTTGACGATGGAGGAGACGACGCCGGAGCGCACCTGGCCCTTCTGGAGGGTGGTGAGGAAGGTCTGGCGGACCTCGCTCTGCGTCTGCTCCAGCCAGGCACGGCGGGACAGGACCACGTTGTTGCGGTTCTTGTCCAGCTCGATGATCTTGGCCTCGAGCTCCTTGCCGACGTACGGCTGGAGGTCGCGGACACGGCGCATCTCGACCAGGGAAGCCGGGAGGAAGCCACGGAGGCCGATGTCGAGGATGAGACCACCCTTGACGACCTCGATGACCGTACCGGTGACGATGCCGTCCTCTTCCTTGATCTTCTCGATGGTGCCCCAGGCACGCTCGTACTGAGCGCGCTTCTTCGAGAGGATCAGGCGGCCTTCCTTGTCCTCCTTCTGGAGGACAAGGGCCTCGATCTCGTCACCGACGGCGACAACCTCATTGGGGTCGACGTCGTGCTTGATCGACAGCTCTCGGGAAGGAATGACACCTTCGGTCTTGTAACCGATGTCGAGCAGGACCTCGTCCCGGTCGACCTTCACGATGACGCCGTCGACGATGTCGCCGTCGTTGAAGTACTTGATCGTCTCGTCGATCGCGGCGAGGAATTCTTCCTCGGAACCGATGTCGTTAACCGCAACCTGCGGGGTGGTGGCGGTGGTCTCGGTGCTGCTCGTCATGTGGGAAAAGGTCTCCGGTACGGACAGTGAGTCGTAGGTACTGCTACGCCGCGAGCCCGTTCCATCGCACCTACATGCAAGCCAGCCGGACACGGCCTTGAAAGCCACTTACCCGAGGGGACATCCACCAGATGCGAGCGCGACCTGCTCCGTCCGAGGCGCGCAGGCCCGCAGCGCAACTTGTAGCATACGGGGGCTGCTGGGCATGGTCAATGCGCGAAAGAGCACACCTGGGATGGAACCTCCCATACCCGGCAGAGTCCGCCCCGGACGGCACGCGCGGCGGGTGCAGCGCGGCCACGCGGCCACCTCGTCGCCACAAGCTTCACCAGCGAGGATACGGGTCGTGGCGCGATACTGACAGCCCCGGGGACGGCCCGGGGCGTCCGGCCGTGACCGACGGGCCGGGCAGGAGCGTCCCGTACGACACCGCGAGGTAATCCCCAGTGCCCCACAAGCACGATCCCGCACCCTTCACACCTTCTTCACCTTCCACGCCCGCCGACCCCACTCCCGCCTCGTCCGTCGACGAGGAAGCGGAGGCCGTGCGGCGCGCGGCCGGGGACGCGGAGAGCAGCCTCGCCAACCGCGGCTGGTGGAACCGCAACGCGGACGAGTACCAGAACGACCACGGCGACTTCCTCGGCGACGCCCGCTTCGTGTGGTGCCCCGAGGGGCTGGACGAGGAGGAGGCGGAGCTGCTGGGTCCGGCGTCCTCGCTGCGTGGCCTGGACGTGCTGGAGATCGGCGCGGGCGCCGCGCAGTGCTCGCGCTGGCTGGCGGCGCAGGGCGCGCGTCCCGTCGCGCTCGACCTCGCGCACCGGCAGCTCCAGCACGCGCTGCGGATCGGGGACGGCCTCGGCGGCGCTCTCCCCTTCCCCCTCGTGGAGGCCGACGCCAGGGCGCTGCCCTTCGCCGACGGGTCGTTCGACCTGGCCTGCTCGGCATTCGGCGCCGTCCCCTTCGTCGCGGACCCGGTGCGGGTGATGCGCGAGGTGCGCAGGGTGCTGCGTCCTGGCGGGCGCTGGGTGTTCTCGGTCACCCATCCCGTCCGGTGGGCCTTCGCCGACGAACCGGGGCCCGAGGGGCTCGCGGCGATCACCTCGTACTTCGACCGCACCCCGTACGTGGAACAGGACGACGCGGGCCGCGCCGTCTACGTCGAGCACCACAGGACGCTGGGCGACCGGGTGCGGGACGTGGTGGCCGGGGGCTTCCGGCTGGTGGACCTCGTCGAGCCCGAGTGGCCGGAGTGGAACCAGCAGGTCTGGGGCGGCTGGTCCCCGCTGCGCGGCGGGCTGCTGCCCGGCACGGCGATCTTCGTCTGCGAGCGCGACGACAGGGACGACGGCACAGCAGGGGGCGGCGGCTCGTGAGCGCCCGGACGCGCGCCGACGCGTGGGAGCGCCTGCCCGTGCGCGCCGCGCTGCCGGCGCTGCGGGAGGCGCTGGACGCGCGCGGGACCGCCGTGCTGCACGCGCCGCCCGGCACCGGCAAGACCACGCTGGTGCCGCTCGCGCTGGCCGGGCTGCTGGACGACGGTGCTCCGCCGCGGCGCGTGCTGGTCGCCGAGCCGCGCAGGATGGCGGCGCGCTCGGCCGCGCGGCGCATGGCGTGGCTGCTGGGCCAGCGCCCCGGCGAGGACGTCGGCTTCACGGTGCGCGGGGAGCGCAAGGTGGGGCGCCGCACGCGGGTCGAGGTCGTCACCACGGGGGTGCTGCTGCAACGGCTCCAGCGCGACCAGGAGCTGCCCGGGGTGGACGTCGTGCTGGTGGACGAGTGCCACGAGCGCCATCTGGACGCGGACACGGCGGTCGCGTTCCTCGTCGACGTACGCGCGACGCTGCGCCCCGAGCTGCGGCTGATCGCGGCCTCGGCGACGCAGGACAGCGCGTCCTGGGCGCGGCTTCTCACTGTCCAGGACGGTTCCGGTCCGGCGCCGGTCGTGCGGGGCGGGGGCGAGGGGCACGCCGTCGCGGTCCGCTACGTCCCGCCGCCCGCGCCCGTGCGCCCGGCCCACGGCACCTGGGTCGATCCCGCGCTGCTGCGGCACGTGGCGGCGACGGTGCGGCTGGCCCTGGACAGCGTGTCCGGGGGCGTGGGCGGGGGCGGGGGTCCCGACGGCGATGTGCTGTGCTTCCTGCCCGGGGTCGGCGAGATCGCGCGGGTGGCCGGGCTGCTGGGCGACGTGGACGCCGACGTGCTGCAACTGCACGGGAGGGCGCCCGCCGCGACACAGGACGCGGTGCTGCGGGGGCGCGGCCCCTCGGATACGTCGGATACATCGGATACATCGGATACGGAGGGCTCCGGGGCCGGGCGGCGGCGGGTGATCCTCGCGACGTCCGTCGCCGAGTCGAGCCTGACGGTGCCCGGCGTGCGCGCGGTCGTCGACTCGGGCCTGGCCCGCGAGCCCAGGACGGACCACGCCAGGGGACTGGGTTCGCTCGCGACGGTGCGGGTCTCGCTCGCCGCCTCGGCCCAGCGGGTGGGCCGGGCCGGGCGGGAGGCGCCCGGTGTGGCGTTCCGCTGCTGGGCGGAGGCGGAGGACGGGGGCCGTCCGCGCTGGCCGTCGCCGGAGATCACGGTCGCCGATCTGACGGCCTTCGCGCTCCAGGCCGCGTGCTGGGGCAGCCCCGACGCGGCGGACCTGGCGCTGCTCGACGCGCCTCCTGCCGGGGCGATGGCCGCGGCGCGCGAGGTGCTCGGCGCGATCGGCGCGGTGGGACCCGACGGACGGGTGACCGCCAGGGGCGCCCGCATGGCGCGGCTGGGCCTGCCGCCACGCCTGGCCAGGGCGCTGCTCGACGGCGCGGATCTGGTGGGCCGCGAGCGTGCGGCCGAGGCGGTGGCGCTGCTGAGCGAGGAGCCGCCGAGGGAGTACGGGGACGACGCGGCGGAGGCGCTGCGGGCCGCGCGGCGCGGGCACGACGCGTACGGGGCGCGCTGGCGCGCCGAGGTCGCCCGGCTGCGGGGCGCGCTGGAGAGCACGTCGTCCCTGGGGGCGTCCCCGGAGGCTTCCCCCGGGGAACGGCGGCGGGCCGGCAGCGGCTCCCTGGACGAGGCCGGTGCCGTGGGCGCTGTGGTGGCGCTCGCGTATTCGGAGCGGGTCGGGCGGGCGCGGGGCGCGGGCGCCTGTCTGATGGCCTCGGGCACGCGTGCCCGGTTGCGGGAGGGCTCGGCGCTGCGGGACGCGCCATGGCTGGCCGTGGCCGTCGCGGACCGCCCGGTGGGCGACGCCTTCGCGCGGGTGCGGCTGGCCGCCGCCGTCGACGAGGAGACGGCCCGTCGCGCGGCGGGCGCGCTCCACGGCGTACGGGAAGAGGTGCGCTGGGACGGCGCGCGCGGTGATGTGGTGGCCCGCGAGGTGGAGACGCTGGGCGCGATCGAGCTGTCCGCGCGCCCCCTCTCGTCGCCCGGTCCGGCGCGGGTGCGGGAAGCGGTGCTCGACGGGCTGCGCGCCGAAGGGCTCGGGCTGCTGCGCTGGTCGGAGGGCGCGAGGTCGCTGCGCGCCCGGCTGGCCTTCCTGCACAGGGAGCTGGGCGAGCCCTGGCCCGACGTGTCGGACGAGGCGCTGTTGGAGCGCGCCGGCGACTGGCTGGGGCAGGCGCGTTCACGCGCCGCGCTGGCCCGGATCGACGCCGCGCAGGTGCTGAAGGGGCTGCTGCCCTGGCGCGGTGGCGAGGCGGCGCGGCTGGACGAGCTGGCCCCTGAGCGCGTCGAGGTGCCGTCAGGGTCGCGGATACGCGTCGGCTACGACGGGGACCAGCCCGTACTGGCCGCGAAGTTGCAGGAGCTGTTCGGCTGGCGCGAGACGCCGCGGCTGGCGGGCGGGCGTGTGCCGTTGCTCGTCCATCTGCTGTCGCCCGCGGGGCGGCCCGCCGCCGTGACGGCGGACCTGGCCTCGTTCTGGCGCGAGGGCTACCACTCCGTACGGGCCGAGCTGCGCGGGCGCTACCCCAAGCACCCGTGGCCCGAGGATCCGACGACGGCGGAGCCGACGCGGCGTGTGTCGTCCCGTGCGGGGCGGGCGGGACGTGCGGGGCAGCCGGGGCGTGCGGGCGGGTCCGGCGCGGGCGGGAAGCGGGCGGGCGGCTGAGGCGTGCCGGGGCCGCTGCCCGGCCGGGCGGCGGCCCCGAGACCAGTCGGGGTCAGACCCCGGCGGGCTGGGGGTCGGGGTCCGGGTCGAGGGCCGCGGCGTCGTCGTCGGACGCCGGGCCCGAGGGGCGCCGGGAGCGCGCCTCCAGGAGCAGTGAGAGCGTGAGCAGTCCGCCGCCGAGGACGAGGAAGCCCCACGGCAGATAGGCGGTCAGCAGCAGCACGAGCTGGCGCTGGGAGCTGACGAGGTCGTAGGTGGCGTCGAGGTAGTCGGGGCGTATCTTCACGTGCCCGGCGAAGGCGGTCAGCGGCTCCTTGCCGGGCTTGCCCGTCCAGCGCATCTCCTCCTTGTGGATCTCCTCCCCGTTGACGGGGGCTCCGGTCGTCGGCTCGACCCAGAACATGCGCTTCGTGCTGTACCAGCGCTCCATCCCGGCCTGCTTGACGACCTCGGGGGTGGCGCCCATGGGGAGCTTCTTGGGGACCTTGACCTTCGTCCACGGGATGGTCTGCTCGAAGTAGTAGACCTCCAGACCGCGGAAGTTCCGGGTGCCCTTGTAGTGGATGGGCGCCGAGGTGCGGGTCTGGAAGTCGAAGTACTCGTAGTCCCGCTTCTCGGTGAGGAAGGGCCACTTGTACTCGACGCCCTCGCGCCTGACCGGGTCCCCGTCGACGTGCTCGCCCTTCGCGTGGACGGGCTCCTGGGTGTGGGCGTCGAAGATGTAGCGCTCGGGGATGCGGGAGACCATCTCGCCGTCGGGGTCGGCGACGTAGCTGAGGGTGTCCCAGACGACGACGTCGCGGCCCGTGCTGTCCTTGACCTTCTCGGCTTCCTTCACGTTGCCCTTGAGGGTCTGCACGATGCTGACCTTGTCGACCTTCTTGGGCCGCATCGTCGCGTAGTCGAGGAGGGTGGCGTTCTTCGCCTCCAGGACCATCTCCTGGTACTGGCTGGGCGGGATCTTCGCCAGGCGCGGGAACGCGTACCAGCGCATGAGCGGGGACAGCGCGGTGAAGAAGACCGCGAAGGCGAGAAGGACCAGACTGGCTCGGCGGCGCATGGCGTGACGGCCCTCCTGCTACGGGTGCCGGGGGACGGTGGTGTGCAGCGGCTTCGGTGAGGTCTCGCCGGGCGGGACGCCGACGGCCGTCATCGCGAGGATGAGGGCGACGGCGGCCACCAGACCGATCCCGGCCGCGACGAGGGCGCGCATGCTCGGTACCTCCCGCACGGAAGAACTGATACAGCGTCAGGGCGGGGGCACCGTAGCAACGGGGGCGCGAGATGAGAACACGTCGCACCGGACCGCACCGCAGTGGGCCGGGCCGTACGCGAAACACCGCACCGCCGTCACGGTGTGACGGCGGTGCGGTGCGGGTGGTGTCCGGTGCGGGTCAGTCCCAGGCCCGGGCCGGGACCGGAGCCTGGGCCGTCAGGACTTCGTCACCTCCAGCTCGACGGTCAGTTTCGCGCCGTCGGCCGTGGTGAGCTGGAGCTTGAACGTGCCCTCGTTCCCGTCGGTGTAGATCTTCGGGAGCCGCAGCACGCCCTTGGCGTCGGTCTTGAGGCCGCTGAGGGAGCGCACGGTCTTGTCGTTCACCTTGAAGTACGGGCCCTTGTGGTTCTGCACGGGGAGGGCGCCGTCGGTGATCATCTTGGCGGAGACCGGCACACCGGGCACGGCCGCGCCCTTGTAGGTGGCCTTGACCTCGACCGCGTCGGCGGCGAAGCTGCCGTTCGCCCCGGCCTTCAGCTCGTCGCCGGAGACGCGGGTCAGCTTGTCGGCCCTGGCCTTGACCGTCGCGCTGAAGTCGGCCCGCAGCGAGGTGCCCACGGCGGTCGCGCGGACGGTGAAGGTCCCGGCCTCGGCACCCGCGCTGAGCGTCGGCGCGGTGGCGATGCCGTCGGCGTTGGTGGAGACGGTGGCGCTGCGCGCGCCTCCGGGGAAGCGTGCGCCGGTCTCGCCGACGATGGCGAACTTCACGCGCGCCTCGTCGACCGGCTTGCCCTTGCTGTTCTCGGCGCGGACGCGCAGGCGCTCGGCGAAGGTGCCGCCCGCCGTCGCCGTCACCGCACGGTCGCTGTCGTGCTCCAGGACACTGGGGGGCGTGGGGCTCGGGGAGGGCGACTCGCTCTCCCCGCCCCCTCCGCCGCCGCCTCCGGGCTTGGACGGGTCGGGGCTGGGGCTGCCGGGCTTGCCGGGCTTCTGGGAGCTGTTGTCCCCCGGGTTCTTGCCGCTTCCCTTGTCGGAACCGCCGCCGTCGCCCGACTTCCCATCGCTGCCGCTGCCGCCGCCAGACGAGCCGCCGGACGCGTTCTTGTTGCCCGCGCCGGGCGAGGTGGGAAGCTGGCCCTGGCCGTCGGGGACCTCGTGGGCGCCCTTGCGGTAGAACTCGTACCAGGACAGGACCGTGCGCAGATAGTCCTGGGAGTGGTTGTAGCTCAGGATCGCGCGGTCCAGATCGGCCTTCTGTGACAGGTCACGGCCGCCCGCGCAGAGGTACTTGCCCGCCGCGAGCGCGGCGTCGTAGACGTTGTTCGGGTCCTTGCGTCCGTCGCCGTTCCCGTCCGCGCCCCAGCTGGCCCACGTCGACGGTATGAACTGCATCGGGCCGACGGCCCTGTCGTACGTCGAGTCGCCGTCCCACTCGCCGCCGTCCGTGTCCGTGATCCGGGCGAATCCCTCGCCGTTCAGCACGGGGCCGAGGATCGGCTTGAGGGTGGTGCCGTTCTTGTCGACGGCGCCGCCGCGTGCCTGGCCCGACTCCACCTTGCCGATGGCCGCGAGGAGTTCCCAGCGCAGCCCGCAGTTGGGCAGGGAGGCGGTCAGCGAGGACTGCGCCTTCTTGTACGCGTCCAGTACGGAGGCCGGTATGCCCGACTCCGCCTCTCCCACGCCGGGTATCGCCGAGGCGTCGTCGGACGGCGCGGGGGACTCCAGTGGCGGCAGTTCCGTGTGGTACGAGTCGTCGCCCTGGGCACCACCGTCGCGCTGCGCCGAGTCCGCGCGCGCCTTGCCGTCCTCGTCCGAGCCGCCGCCCAGCACCGCGCCCGGTGCCTGCGAGGCGGTGAGCGCCGCCATCGCGACGGCCGCGATGGCCGTACTGGTCACTCCCCTGCGGAGCCTGCTGCCGCCTACGCGCCGCCCTCCGTCCGTAGCGGTGTACTGCCTGGCCGCTGCGTGCCTACCGCGGTACCGCCCCATGAGCCCGTCCCGTCCTCTCCCCTTCGGACACCGCACCCGTGAACTGTCGTGACCCTACGACAAGTCCAGGCCCGAAGTCAGCGCTCGTGGGGCACTCCGGGCACTCCCGGCGCATTTGGCGGGTTCGGACCGGTGCCGGGCCCGAGGCGGATTCCGGTTTCGCGAAGGTGAGGGGGATTCGTCCCCGGGTCCCGGCCCGGGACTCCGGGGTTTCCGGGTCCGGGGTTCGGGGGCTGCGGGTGCTAGGAGAGTCCGGGGTGCTCCGGGGGCTCGGGAGGATCGGGGATCTCGGAGGGTCCGGGGCCGTCGGAGGGCTGCGGGCCGTCGACGGGGCCGGGGCGCTGCGGGACGGGCCCGGGGCTCTGCGGGCTGGTCCCGGTGCCCGCAGTGCCCGCAGTGTCCGCCGGAACGCTGCCGTCCGGGGTCCGGTCGATGGAACCGTGCGGCGTGTAGCCCTGGCGCTCCTGCTTGCGCCCGGAGTGAAGGTTCCGGTTCACGGCGTGCGCCAGGCGTTCGATCGTCCGGACGCCGTGGGCCATCGACCCGTTGTCCTGGGTGAGCACCGCCATGCGGTACGGGCCCTTCGCGCCACCCGTGAAGGCGCCGACACTGTGGACGCGCCAGCCGTCCGAGGGCCGGGGCAGCCAGCCGTTCTTCAGATGGACCCGCACCCGTCGCGGCACCCCTGCCGAGACGCCCCAGCGCTGGCCGCGCTGGACCCTGCCGAGGAGGGTGAGCGCGTGACTGCGGTTCTTGAGGAAGGACTTGGCGTTGGTGAGCAGGCCCAGCAGCCGGGTCTGGTCGCGAGCCGAGGTACGGGTGAGGCCCCAGAGGCGTCCCGGGCCCAGCGTGGTGTCCTGCGTACCGGCCTCGCGCAGGAACGCGTGGAGACGGGACCGGCCCAGGTCCGACCACAGGGTGGAGGCGGCGGAGTTGTCGGAGCGCGTGATCATCGCGCGCAGGAGCTGTGCCTCCCGGCTGGTGAGTCCCCGGTCCTTGCCTTCGCCCTTGCCGCGCGTCTCGGCGCGGCGCAGCGTCGCCTCCATGATCAGCACCTTGGTGACGCTGGCCGCCTCGTACTGCGTGCGCTCCCGCGACCGGCAGCGCATCCCGTACGCCTCGGCGCGCACGTCGAACGCGATGTTCCCCGACCTGGTCCGCAGCACCTTGCGCAGCTCGCGTTCGACGCGCGCCGCGAAGGCGGGGCGCGTCGGCGAGGTACAGATCTTCGGGGTGGCGGCGGGCTTCGCGGACGCGGACGGCTTTCCGGACGCGGACGGCTTTCCGGACGCGGACGGTTTCGGGGTGGCGGAGGCAGCGGGGGTGCCGGGGTCGGCGTGGTGAGGGGCGGAGGCCGCCAACGTCGCGGAGGCCGGGGCGCACAGGGTGAGGACCAGGGCGCCGACGACCAGTGCGCGGCTGCCCGCGCGGGCGCGGGCGGCCACCGGTGTCACCTCGGTCGGATGGGGGCGGGTGCGGGGCGCCGCGGGTGCGCTTGTCCGGGCGGGAGGGGTGCCGTTGACGACCATGGGCCCACCTTCCGGTGACGTGTGCCAGCGCCGCACGCGGGACTGCGCCAAGCGGCGCAACGAGGCCCCGCCGCAGAACCGGAACCGGCCCCCGCCACGGCCGACGCACCGGAACCCCCGCCCAGCTCCTGCGGCCCCTGCCCGACGCACCCGGCCGACGAGCCCTGCGCCGTCCCCGCCTGCGTCAGTGCGCCGCGGACTCCCAGTCCGGGCCGGAGCCGACGGAGACGTCCAGCGGGGCGCGCAGCTTGGCCGCCCCGGCCATCTCGCGCCGGACCAGCTCCTCCACCGCTTCCCGCTCGCCCGGCGAGATCTCCAGCACGATTTCGTCGTGCACCTGGAGCAGCATGCGCGAGCTGAGCTTCTCCTTGCGCAGTGCCTCGTCCACGCGCAGCATCGCGATCTTGACGATGTCGGCCGCCGTGCCCTGGATCGGCGCGTTGAGCGCCATCCGCTCGGCCATCTCGCGGCGCTGGCGGTTGTCGCTGTTGAGGTCGGGGAGATAGCGGCGGCGGCCCAGGATCGTCTGGGTGTAGCCGATGGCGCGGGCCTCCTCCACGACGTTCTGGAGATAGTCCCGCACGCCGCCGAAGCGCTCGAAGAAGTTGTCCATCAGCCTGCGGGCCTCGTCCGGGGCGATGCCGAGCTGCTGGGAGAGGCCGAAGGCGGACAGGCCGTACGCCAGCCCGTAGGACATCGCCTTGATCTTGCGGCGCATCTCGGGATCGACCTGGGACTTCTCCACGCCGAAGACCTGCGAGGCGACGGTGGTGTGCAGGTCCTCGCCGGAGGTGAACGCCTCGATCAGGCCCGCGTCCTCCGACAGGTGGGCCATGACGCGCAGCTCGATCTGGCTGTAGTCCGCGGTCATGAGGGACTCATAGCCCTCGCCGACGCGGAAGCCCTTGCGGATCGCGCGGCCCTCGTCCGTGCGCACCGGCACGTTCTGGAGGTTGGGTTCCGTGGAGGAGAGGCGGCCCGTGGCCGCCACGGTCTGGCTGAAGCTGGTGTGGATGCGGCCGTCGGCGGCGATGGTCTTGATCAGGCCCTCGACGGTGGTGCGCAGCTTCTGCTGCTCGCGATAGCGCAGCATCAGCACCGGCAGCTCGTGCTCGGTCTGCGCGGCGAGCCAGGCGAGGGCGTCGGCGTCCGTGGTGTAGCCGGTCTTGGTCTTCTTCGTCTTGGGCAGGCCCAGCTCGCCGAAGAGGACCTCCTGGAGCTGCTTGGGCGAGCCGAGGTTGAACTCGTGGCCCACCGCCGCGTGCGCTTCCTTCACCGCCTGCTGGACGGCGTCGGCGAACTGCTGCTCCATCTTCGTCAGCCACTCGCGGTCGGCCGCGATGCCCGCGCGCTCCATGCGGGCCAGCAGCGCCGAGGTGGGCAGCTCCATGTCCCGCAGCAGCTCCGCCGCGCCGACCTGCGCCAGCCTGCCCTCGAAGACCTCGCCGAGATCGAGGATCGTGCGGGCCTTGGCCATCAGCGCCTCGGCCTCCGCCTGCTCGTCCACGCCGAAGGCGAGCTGTCCGCCGCCCTCGGCCGCCGGGCCCAGCTCGCGGCCCAGATACTCCACGGACAGGGCGTCCAGCGCGAAGGAGCGGCGGCCCGGCTTGTCCAGATAGGCGGCCAGCGCGGTGTCCATGTGGACGCCCTCGACGCTCCAGCCGTGCTCACCGAAGACCCGCATGATCGCCTTGGCGTCGTGCAGCACCTTCTTCCTGGCCGCGTCCGCGCTCCAGGCGGCGAACGCCTTCTCGTCCGCCTCGTCCAGCTGCGCGGGATCGAACCAGGCGGCCGGGCCCTCGGCCGTGGCCAGCGCGATCTCGCTGACGCTGCCCGTGCCCAGCTTCCACACATCGACCGTGGCCAGGCCGAGCGGCACGCCCCCGTGCTCGTCCAGCCACGGGCCCAGCTCGCCCGCGCCGAGCACCGCGCCGTCCACCTCGACTCCGGCGTCCGGGACGATCTCCTCCTCGACCGCTCCGGGATCGACGGCGAACAGCCGCTCCCGGAAGTTCGGGTTGCGGAACTCCAGCGCGTCCAGAACGACTCCGAGCGCCTCCCTGTCGTACGCCGCGCGCTCCAGGTCATCCGGGCGGCAGGGCAGCTCGACGTCCCTGACCAGCTCCGTCAGATGGCGGTTGAGCTTGATGGAGTCCAGGTGCTCGCGGAGGTTCTGCCCGGCCTTGCCCTTGACCTCCTCGGCACGCTCGACGAGATCCGCGAGGGAACCGAACTGGGTGATCCACTTCGTGGCGGTCTTCTCGCCGACGCCGGGGATGCCCGGGAGGTTGTCCGACGGGTCACCGCGCAGGGCCGCGAAGTCCGGGTACTGGGAGGGCGACAGGCCGTACTTCTCCTGGACCTTCTCCGGCGTGAAGCGCGTCAGCTCCGAGACGCCCTTCGTGGGGTAGAGCACCGTGACCTGATCGCTCACGAGCTGGAAGGAATCGCGGTCACCGGTGACGATCGAGACCTGGAAGCCCTCGGCCTCGGCCTGGGTGGCGAGCGTGGCGATGACATCGTCCGCCTCGAAGCCGTCGACGGCGAAGCGGCGCACGCCCATCGCGTCCAGCAGCTCCCCGATCAGCTCGACCTGGCCCTTGAACTCGTCCGGGGTCTTGGAGCGGTTCGCCTTGTACTCGGCGAACTCCTCGGAGCGCCAGGTCTTGCGCGAGACGTCGAAGGCGACGGCGAAGTGGGTGGGCGCTTCGTCGCGCAGGGTGTTCGCCAGCATCGAGGCGAAGCCGTAGATCGCGTTCGTCGGCTGGCCCGTGGAGGTGGAGAAATTCTCCGCGGGCAGCGCGAAGAACGCCCTGTAGGCCAAAGAGTGCCCGTCCATGAGGAGCAGGCGCTGCGCGTGCTGGGGTGCCGTCTCTTTCGATGCCTTCTTAGCCACGTCCCCGATACTGTCACGGCCCACTGACAATCCGGTTCCCCCGCCCGCGAGCCCCGGAAGCGTCGGGCCGAAGCCGTCGGCCCGGTGGACGACGAGCCCCTCGTGTCACTCCCGCCACGCTCGGTCACCCGCGCCGTGTGCCCTCCGGCACCCCGCCCCCGTCCCCCTCCCGTCCGCGCCGCACACCGTGGCAGGATCGGCACCATGCGTAAGCCGCCTGCTCAGGACCCGGTCCAGGACTCCCCCGACGTCTCCGCTCCCCAGCACTACGCCGCCGGAACGGCCGCCGTCGGACACTCCCTCCGCATCGCCCAGCAGCAGATGGGGGTGCGCCGCACCGCGCTCACCCTGCTCCGGGTCAACCAGAAGGACGGCTTCGACTGTCCGGGCTGCGCCTGGCCCGAGCCGGACAAGCGGCACGCGGCCGAGTTCTGCGAGAACGGCGCCAAGGCCGTCGCCGAGGAGGCGACGCTGCGCAGGGTCACCCCGGAGTTCTTCGCCGAGCACCCCGTCGCCGACCTCGCGCACCGCTCCGGCTACTGGCTCGGCCAGCAGGGCCGTCTCACCCGGCCGATGTACCTGCCCGAGGGCGGCGAGCGCTACGAGCCGGTCTCCTGGGAGCGCGCGTTCGACATCATCGCCGAGGAACTGACCGCGCTGGACTCCCCGGACGAGGCCCTCTTCTACACCTCGGGCCGCACCAGCAACGAGGCCGCGTTCCTCTACCAGCTCTTCGCGCGCGAGTTCGGCACCAACAACCTGCCCGACTGCTCCAACATGTGCCACGAGTCCTCGGGCTCCGCGCTCACCGAGACCCTCGGCGTCGGCAAGGGCAGCGTGCTGCTGGACGACCTCCACAAGGCCGATCTGATCATCGTCGCCGGGCAGAACCCGGGCACCAACCACCCCCGCATGCTCTCCGCGCTGGAGAAGGCGAAGGCGGGCGGCGCGAAGATCATGACGGTGAACCCGCTGCCCGAGGCGGGCCTGGAGCGGTTCAAGAACCCGCAGACCCCGCGCGGCCTCGCGGGCGGCGGCACCCCGCTCACCGACCTGTTCCTCCAGATCCGCATCGGCGGCGACCAAGCCCTCTTCCGTGCGTTGAACCGGCTCATCCTGGAGACGGAGGGCGCCGTCGACGAGGAGTTCGTGCGCACCTACACGCACGGCTTCGAGGAGTTCGCGCGCACCGCACGCGAGGGCGACGCCGACTGGGAGTCGACGCTCGCGGCGACGGGCCTGGACCGGGTCGAGATCGAGGCCGCCCTGCGCATGGTCCTGGAGTCCGAGCGCACCGTCGTGTGCTGGGCGATGGGCCTCACCCAGCACAAGCACTCCGTGCCCACCATCCGCGAGGTCGTCAACTTCCTGCTGCTGCGCGGCAACATCGGCCGCCCCGGCGCGGGCGTCTGCCCCGTGCGCGGGCACAGCAACGTGCAGGGCGACCGCACCATGGGCATCTTCGAGCGGCCCGCGCCCGCGTTCCTGGACGCCCTGGAGAAGGAGTTCGGCTTCGCGCCCCCGCGCGAGCACGGTCTTGACGTCGTCCGCGCCATCCGCGCCCTGCGCGACGGGCAGGCCAAGGTCTTCTTCGCGATGGGCGGCAACTTCGTGGCCGCCTCCCCCGACACCGACGTCACCGAGGACGCGATGCGCCGCGCACGGCTGACGGTGCACGTCTCCACGAAGCTGAACCGCTCACACTGCGTCACGGGCGCCCGCGCCCTGATCCTGCCCACGCTGGGCAGGACCGAGCGCGATCTCCAGGGCAGCGGCGAGCAGTTCGTGACCGTCGAGGACTCCATGGGCATGGTGCACGCCTCGCGCGGGCGCCTGGAGCCGGCGAGCGAGCACCTGCTGTCCGAGCCCGCGATCGTGAGCCGGATGGCCCGCCGCGTGCTGGGCGCGGACTCGGCCACGCCGTGGGAGGAGTTCGAGAAGGACTACGCGACGATCCGCGACCGCATAGCCCGCGTCATCCCCGGCTTCGAGGACTTCAACGCCCGCGTGGCACGCCCCGAGGGGTTCGCGCTGCCGCACGCGCCGCGCGACGACCGCCGCTTCCCCACCGCCACGGGGAAGGCCAACTTCACCGCGGCGCCCGTCGAGTACCCGAGGCTGCCCGAGGGGCGGCTGCTGCTCCAGACGCTGCGCTCCCACGACCAGTACAACACCACGATCTACGGCCTCGACGACCGCTACCGGGGCATCAAGAACGGCCGCCGCGTCGTCCTCGTACACCCCGAGGACGCGGCGGCGCTCGGCCTGGCCGACGGCGCCTACGCCGACCTCACCAGCGAGTGGAACGACGGCACAGAGCGCACGGCGCGCGGCTTCCGCGTCGTGCACTACCCGACCGCGCGCGGCTGCGCCGCCGCCTACTACCCGGAGACGAACGTCCTCGTGCCCCTGGACGCCACCGCCGACGTCAGCAACACCCCGGCCAGCAAGTCCGTGGTGATCCGCGTCACTCCCTCCTGAGCGCGCGCTCAGCCACCTGATAGGAACAGGTGGGTAGAACAGCGACATGACCGGCCGACGGTGCCGGCCGCACGAGGGTGATCGGAGCCGCAGCCCATGGGCGAGCAGACCACGACCAAGTTCCCGCAGGAGATCCTCGACCAGTGGGCGGGGTCAGGCCTCGACCTGCCGTCCCTCTTCTCGGCCGGTCACCTCGGCGAGCGCATGGGCCTCCAGGTGATGGAGGCGGCACCGGAGAGGGTCGTCGGCACCCTCCCCGTAGAGGGCAACACCCAGCCGTACGGGCTGCTGCACGGCGGCGCCTCCGCCGTGCTCGCCGAGACCCTCGGCTCGGTCGGCGCCATGCTGCACGGCGGCCCCGGCAAGATCGCCGTCGGCGTCGACCTCAACTGCACCCACCACCGCGGCCTGCGCTCAGGGCTGGTCACCGGCGTCGCCACCCCCGCGCACCAGGGCCGCAGCACCGCCACGTACGAGGTCGTCATCACCGACGAGCGGGGCAAGCGGGTGTGCACCGCGCGGCTGACCTGCATGCTGCGCGATGCCTCACCCGACGGCGGCAGCACCAACGGCACCGGCACCGGCACCGGCACCGGCGGCACCAACGGTGACGGCAGCCGCGAGGACGCAGCGCGCTGACCGTGTACTGACCGTCCGCCGACCGCACCACGCGGCCGGAGCGCCCGGAACCGGTGCGCCCGGCCGCGCACCGGCACGCGCTCTGGCCCCCGGCGCACGAGCCCGCTAGCTTCACGCGCATGGGGGACTCCGTGCGCGAACCCGAAGTGCTGGCGGCCGGGGACGAATCACGGCGCCTGCACGAGCGCTGGGAAGCCCTCCCCCGCCGCGTACGCCGCACGGCCGTCACAGCGCTCGGCCTCGCCCTGCTCGCCGCCGCCACCGGCTACGCCCTCGCCGTACGCCCCGGCCCCCCGCACGCCCCGCCGCGCGCCCGCGCCCCCTACCCCGCGCAGGCCGTCAGCGTCAGCTTCTCGCGGATCAGCGACGTCTCCCCCGACGAGGGGACGTTCACGATCGAGCTGCTCGCCAGCACCACCTCGCCCGTCTCCGTCGAACGCGTCACCCAGGGCTACGAATCGCTCGACCTCACCTCCGCCTCGCCGCACCCCGTCGAGGTCACCGCGTACTCCCCCAAGAAGCTCATCCTGCGTGCGCGGATCATCAGTTGCCGAGGGCTGCCGATCGACGCGGGCATGCCCTTCCTCGAAGTGACGCTCCGTAACACGCGCGCGGTGCAGGACTTCAGCGTGATCCCGGGAGAAAGGTACGCACACGAACTGACGCGGGTATTCCGTACGGTATGCGGACCCTCTTCGCGCTCCTCCACACCCGCCCCCTGAGCCAACTGGCCCTTCGATGCCCGATACGTGTCCGCTACATCGCCGATACACCCCGAAACAGAAGCGTTGTAAGGGACACCGCGCCCGGAGAGGTACACCTCGACGCGCGTCAATAACAAGAGAGTCACATCCTGGCTTGCACCTCTGCCCGACTTCAGTCCTCGGCCATAGAGTCACCGCCAGTCACCGCGCCGCCGGGCGTGCGATGCGAGCACCGATCTGTACCACCCCAGTACGGCCCGGCGCGCCTACGGCCATTCACCTGTGATGGCCGCGCCAGGGGAAAGGACTGATCGTGCGTCACCGTTCCTTGCTCATACTCACCACCGCCGTCACCGCGGGAGCCCTCACGCTCTCCGCGTGCGGATCACGCGACGAAAGCGGCGGCGGGGACAGTGGAGAGAACACCACTGTCACCATCGGGCTCGATGCCCCGCTCACCGGTGACCTGTCCGCTCTGGGCCAGGGCATCAAGAACTCGGCCGACCTCGCGGTCAAGACCGCGAACAAGGAGAAGACGGCCGAGGGCATCACCTTCAAGCTGGAGCCGCTCGACGACGCGGCCCAGCCCTCGGCAGGACAGCAGAACGCCAACAAGTTCATCGCCAACGACGAGGTCATCGGCGCCGTCGGCCCCCTGAACTCCAACGTCGGCCAGTCGATGCAGAAAGTCTTCGACAAGGCGAACATGGTCCAGATCTCGCCCGCCAACACGGCGCCCGAGCTGTCCCAGGGCAACAACTGGCGCACCGGCAAGAAGGAGCGCCCCTTCGACACGTACTTCCGCACCTCCACGACGGACGCCATCCAGGGCCCGTTCGCCGCGCAGTACATGTACAACGAGAAGAAGCTCAAGTCCGTCTACGTGGTCGACGACAAGAAGACCTACGGCAAGGGCCTCGCGGCGACCTTCAAGGCCGAGTTCGAGAAGCTGGGCGGCAAGGTGGTCGGCACCGACCACGTCGACCCCAAGGAGAAGGACTTCACCGCCGTCGCCAACAAGATCGCCAAGGCGAAGCCCGAATTCGTCTACTACGGCGGCGAGTACCCGGCCGGCGCCCCCCTCTCCGACCAGGCCAAGCAGGCCGGGCTCGACGGCCCCGTCGTCGGCGGTGACGCACTCTTCAGCGCCGAGTACGTGAAGCTCGCCAAGAAGAACTCCGAGGGCGACCTCGCCTCCTCCGTCGGCGCCCCCCTGGAGACGCTCGACACGGCCAAGGAGTTCATGAAGAACTACAAGGCCGAGGGCTACAAGCTCCCCTACGAGGCATACGGCGGCTACGCCTACGACTCCACCTGGGCCATCATCGAGGCCGTCAAGGCAGTCGTCGAGAAGAACGACGGCAAGCTGCCCGAGGACATCAACGAGGCCCGCGAGCAGGTCGTCGAGGCCACCCAGGACGTCAAGTTCGACGGCGTCAGCGGCCAGGTCGGCTTCGACCAGTACGGCGACACCACCAACAAGCAGCTCTCGCTGTACGAGGTCAAGGACGGCGAGCACAAGCCCGTCAAGACCGGCACCTTCAACGACTGACCCGGGCCAACCGCCCCGTCCCGCACGCCCACACACCCGCGGGGGCGCCAACAGCGCCCCCGCGCGGTCGTATCTGACACCACTCGGAGGCCCAGCGGTGAACGACCTGCCGCAGCAACTGGCCAGTGGACTCATTCTCGGCGCGATGTACGGTCTCATCGCGATCGGATACACGATGGTCTACGGCATCATCCAGCTCATCAACTTCGCCCACGGTGAGATCGTCATGGTCGGCTCCTTCGGAGCACTGACCGCATGGCTGATCCTCCCCGAAGGCACCTCGCTCGTCCTCGCCCTGCCCCTCATGCTCCTCATGGCGGTCGCCGTCACCGTCCTCGTCGGCATCGGAGCCGAGCGATTCGCCTACCGGCCGCTGCGCGGAGCACCACGGCTCGCCCCGCTCATCACCGCCATCGGCCTCTCGATCATGCTCCAGCAGCTCATCTGGACGTTCTACCCGGACGCCAAGAAGGCCCGCTCCTTCCCCCAGTTCAGCGGCGAGAGCTTCGAGATCCTCGGCGCCAACATCCAGCGCGGCGAGATCTTCCTGCTCATAGCGGCCCCCATCTGCATGGCCGCACTCGGCTTCTTCGTCTCCAAGACCCGCACAGGCCGGGCCATGCAGGCGACCTCGCAGGACCCCGACACCGCCAAGCTGATGGGCATCAACACCGACCGCATCATCGTCACCGCCTTCGCCATCGGAGCGGCCTTCGGCGGCGTCGCCGCGCTCGCCTACGGCCTCAAGTACGGGCAGATCGACTTCAAGATCGGCTTCATCCTCGGCCTCAAGGCATTCACAGCGGCCGTCCTCGGAGGCATCGGCAACATCTACGGCGCCATGCTCGGCGGCCTCGTCCTCGGCCTCGCCGAATCCCTCGCCACCGCCTACATCGAGAACATCCCCGGCATGGAACTGTTCGGCGGCGGCGCCTGGAAGAACGTCTGGGCCTTCGCCCTCCTCATCCTTGTACTGCTGGTACGGCCCCAGGGCCTGCTCGGCGAGCGCGTCGCGGACAGGGCGTGATACGCATGACGGCCACCGACCCCACCACACCCGCCGACCCCGGCGGCCCCGACACGGCGAACACCGCCACCAGCCACCGCACCACCCCGGGCACCCTCCCGCTCCCCGCGGGCGCGGCACGCCTCATCACCGCGGCCGGAGCCGCCGCCACCTTCGCGAGCACCATGCTCGCCTGGACCTGGACCGCCGAATTCCCCGGCGACCTCACCTACTACGGCTCGCCCGTGGACCTCCAGCTCCTCACCCTCGTCGGCTCCGTCCTCACCCTCCTCTTCCTGCTCTCCGGCGCCTACCGCCTCCGCGGACTGCGCTGGCTCACCCCCGGCGGCACCCACAGCCCCGTACTCCTCCTCGCCCTCGGCACCCTGGGCACCACCTGGTACACGGCGGGCGCCATCACCGGCACCCTCGGCGGACTCGTCAACTTCGAACCCGGCATGTGGGTCGCCGTACTCGCCACCCTCGCCACCCTCGCCGGAGCCCTCGGACTCCCCGCCGACACCCCCTACGAACCCCTCCCGGGACAGGACCGGCCCAACCCCTGGCAGCGACTGCTGCACTCCTTCAAGGCACCCGCGCCCACACCCGCCAAGGAACTCCCCGGCTGGGCCGAGATCCTCATCATCGCGGTCTCCTTCGGCGCAGCCCTCTACCTGTTCACCTACGGCATCGACACCTCCTACGGCGAACTCTTCGTCGGCTACCTCGTCCTCGTCGGCTTCGCCGCACCCGCGCTCGGCAGAGCCGGACTCACCCGACGCCTCGCAGGACTCACCGGCAAACACCGCACCATCTCCCTCACAGCCGCCTTCGTCGCCGCCGCCTGCTTCCCCTTCACCCAGAGCAGCGACCAGTACACCTCCGTCGCCGCCAACATCCTCATCTTCGCCACCGTCGCCCTCGGCCTGAACGTCGTCGTCGGCCTCGCCGGACTCCTCGACCTCGGCTACGTCGCCTTCCTCGGCGTCGGCGCCTACGCCGCGGCCCTCGTCTCCGGCTCCGAGACCTCCGTACTCGGCGTCCAGTTCCCCTTCTGGGCCGCCGTCCTCACCGGCGCCGGAGCCTCACTCGTCTTCGGCGTCCTCATCGGCGCCCCCACCCTGCGGCTCCGCGGCGACTACCTCGCCATCGTCACCCTCGGCTTCGGCGAGATCTTCCGCATCGTCATGGAGAACCTCGACGGCTCCTCAGGCCCCTCCGTCACCAACGGAGCCAACGGCATCGCCAACATCCCCGACCTGGAGATCCTCGGCTTCAACCTCGGCGAGGACCACACCGTCCTCGGCTTCGAACTCGGCCCCTTCGCCAACTACTACCTACTGATGCTGATCTTCACGATCATCGTCGTCACCGTCTTCCGGCGCGCCGACCGCTCCCGCATCGGCCGCGCCTGGGTCGCCGTCCGCGAAGACGAGACCGCAGCCCGCGCCATGGGCATCAACGGCTTCCGCGTCAAGCTCATCGCCTTCGCACTCGGCGCCACCCTCGCCGGAATGGCAGGCACCGTACAGGCACACGTCACCTCGTCCGTCACACCCGAGCAGTACCAGTTCGTCGAGGTCGTCCCGCCCAACTCCGCCTTCCTCCTCGCCGCCGTCATCCTCGGCGGCATGGGCACCGTCTCCGGACCCCTCATCGGCGCCTCACTGCTCTACCTCATCCCCGCCAAGCTCCAGTTCATCGGCGACTACCAACTGCTGCTCTTCGGCCTCGCGCTCGTCCTCCTCATGCGCTTCCGCCCCGAGGGCCTCATCGCCGACCGGCGCAAGCAGCTCGAATTCCACGACACAGGACAGCTCGACGTGCCCAAGGGCACACCCGGCCTCAGCAAGACGGGGGCATGAGACAGATGACCACCACAACCACGACCACATCCCCCGGCACCACACCGGCGGACGGCAGCCCCGTACTGGAAGCCTCCGGCGTCACCATGCGCTTCGGCGGACTCACCGCGGTCCAGAACGTCGACCTCACCGTCGCCAGCGGCGAGATCCTCGGCCTCATCGGACCCAACGGCGCCGGCAAGACCACCTTCTTCAACTGCCTCACCGGTCTCTACGTCCCCACCGAGGGCACCGTCTCCTACAAGGGCAAGGTGCTGCCGCACCGCTCCCACCTGGTCACCCAGGCAGGCATCGCCCGCACCTTCCAGAACATCCGCCTCTTCGCCAACATGACAGTCCTGGAAAACGTCCTCGTAGGACGCCACACCCGCACCCGCGAAGGACTCTGGTCCGCACTCCTGCGCGGACCCGGCTTCAAGAAAGCCGAACGCGAATCCGAGGAACGCGCCATGGAACTCCTGGAGTTCACCGGCCTCACCGCCAAACGCGAACACCTCGCCCGCAACCTCCCCTACGGCGAACAGCGCAAGCTGGAGATCGCCCGCGCCCTCGCCAGCGAACCCGGCCTGCTCCTGCTCGACGAGCCCACGGCAGGCATGACGGCCAGCGAGACCAGCGCCACCCGCGACCTCGTCCTCGCCGTACGCGAACAGGGCACCGCCGTCCTCGTCATCGAGCACGACATGCGGTTCATCTTCAACCTCTGCGACCGCGTCGCCGTCCTCGTACAGGGCCAGAAACTCGTCGAGGGCAGCCCCGAACAGGTCCAGAACGACGACCGCGTCGTCGCCGCCTACCTCGGCACCCCCTTCGAAGGCGCCCCCGGCGCCGAAGAAGCCGCCGAAGTCCAGGCGGCGGAACAAGCCGCCACGGCAACGCCCGGAGGCAGCGACACGGCGACCGGGCGCGACGATTCAGAGGAAGGGGGCAAGGGCTGATGCCACTGCTCGAAGTCGAGGACCTGCGCGTCGCCTACGGCAAGATCGAAGCCGTCAAGGGCATCTCGTTCAACGTCGAAGCCGGACAGGTCGTCACCCTCATCGGCACCAACGGCGCGGGCAAGACCACCACCCTGCGCACCCTCTCCGGCCTGCTCAAGCCCCTCGCCGGAAAGATCGTCTTCAACGGCGAACCCCTCAACGGCGTCGGCGCCCACAAGATCGTCGCCATGGGACTCGCCCACTCCCCCGAAGGCCGCCGCATCTTCCCGCGGCTCACCATCGAGGAGAACCTCCAGCTCGGAGCCTTCCTCCGCAAGGACACCCCGGGCATCCAACAGGACATCAACCGCGCCTACGAACTGTTCCCCATCCTCGGAGAACGCCGCCGCCAGGCCGCCGGAACCCTCTCCGGCGGCGAACAGCAGATGCTCGCCATGGGCCGCGCCCTGATGTCCCGCCCGAAGCTCCTCATGCTCGACGAGCCCTCCATGGGACTCTCCCCGATCATGATGCAGAAGATCATGGAGACCATCTCCGAGCTGAAGTCCCAGGGCACGACGATCCTGCTCGTCGAACAGAACGCCCAGGCGGCCCTCTCCCTCGCCGACCACGGCCACGTCATGGAGATCGGCACCATCGCCCTCTCCGGCACCGGCCAGGAACTCCTGCACGACGAATCCGTGCGCAAGGCATACCTGGGCGAGGACTGACGGCCCACGACGCGTGACGCGTGCTGTGCGACGTGTGTTGCGTGGCGCACACCGAGGGCCCGCCCGGACATCCCGGGCGGGCCCTCGGCACACGCTCACTACTTCTGCTTCTTCTCCTCGGCATCCGCCAGCACGGCCTCCGCGACCTGCTGCATCGAAAGCCTGCGGTCCATCGACGTCTTCTGGATCCACCGGAACGCGGCAGGCTCCGTCAGCCCGTACTGAGTCTGGAGCACGCTCTTCGCCCGGTCCACCAGCTTCCGCGTCTCCAGCCGCTGCGAAAGATCCGCGACCTCCTGCTCCAGCGCCTTCAGCTCCGTGAACCGCGACACCGCCATCTCGATGGCCGGAACCACGTCACTCTTGCTGAACGGCTTCACCAGATACGCCATCGCCCCCGCGTCCCTGGCCCGCTCCACCAGCTCACGCTGCGAGAACGCGGTCAGCATCAGCACCGGCGCGATACCCTCCTCCGCGATCTTCTCCGCGGCGGAGATACCGTCGAGCACCGGCATCTTCACATCCAGGATGCACAGGTCAGGACGGTGCTCACGGGCCAGCTCGATCGCCGTCTGCCCGTCCCCCGCCTCACCGACGACGGTGTAGCCCTCCTCCTCCAGCATCTCTTTGAGATCCATCCGGATCAGGGCCTCATCCTCGGCGAGCACGACCCGCGTCGTCAGCGGAGGCACATGCGCACTCGCCTCCGCGGCAGCGGTCTCGGGGGCCTCGTCGGCCTCGGTCACGTCGGTATTGGGCTCGGGGACGTCCGCGGTGCTCACTGGGCTCCTCGTTTCCGCACGGTGGGAGCATCGAGCCTACCCACCTCCTGTAAAGTAGTGGCACGGCAGGTGGTCGTAAACCTTCGATTCCGCTGGCCCCGGTAGCCCAATTGGCAGCAGGCAATGGATTCAAAACCCATACAGTGTCGGTTCGAGTCCGACCCGGGGCACTTTTCCTTCGAATCGAAGGTTGCAAGCGACTTCACGAGGGTTCACCCCTTATAGCGAACAAGCCTTCGAATCTCCCTGTTCGCTCGTGGTCACGCTCACACTCGTACGCATGTACGACATCGCTACGCGGAAACACGCGCTCTCGCTCGTGGCCCAGGGCCAGAGCCTCAACGCCGTCAGCAAGCGCACCGGCATCTCCAGAGCGGCGCTCCGCTCCTGGCAGACCCGGCTCGAACCCTTACGGGCACTGTCCGACTGCCCACGGTGCGCGAGCCCTCCCCGGCTGCCCGACGATCCCGCCGCCTACGCCTATCTGCTCGGGCTCTATCTCGGTGACGGCTGCATCAGCCGCCTGGGCCGCACCTACTCCCTGCGCATCGCCTGCGCCGACGCCTGGCCCGGTCTGATCGACGAGTGCGAACACGCCATGCGCGCGGTCCGCCCCGACAACCGCGTCTCGCGTGCCCAGCAGCCGGGCTATAAAGCGGTGACGTCCTACAGCAACCACTGGCCCTGCCTCTTCCCCCAGCACGGTCCCGGCAAGAAGCACGAGCGTCCCATCGTCCTCGCGCCGTGGCAGGAGGAGATCGTGGAGGCCGAGCCGTGGGGGCTGTTACGGGGGCTCGTGCACTCCGACGGCTGCCGGATCACCAACTGGACGACGCGGATCGTCGGCGGGCGGCCGAAGCGGTACGAGTATCCGCGGTACTTCTTCACCAACAAGTCCGGGGACCTGTTGCGTCTGTGCGGCGCCACGCTCGACAGGGTCGGCGTGGAGTGGCGGTACACGCGGCGCGGCGGCGATGACTACAACGTCTCGGTGGCCCGGCGCGAGTCGGTGGCGCTCATGGACGCGCGTGTGGGGCCGAAGTGGTGAGCCGGGGGTCCGGGGAGGCGGGGCGGGTAACAGCGGTGCGCGGGGTCCCGGTGTCGGGCACCATGGCGCGCATGTCCGTATTGACGCGCTCTGAAGCGCAGACACGTGCCCGGCTGCTCCAGGTGCAGCAGTACGCGGTCGATCTCGACCTGACACGTGGCGAGGAGGTCTTCGGTTCGTCGACGCGCATTCGTTTCACGGTGCGGGAGGCGGACACGGACACGTTCGTCGAGCTGCGGCCTGTCAGGTTGTCGAGCGCTGTGCTGGACGGCGTCGGGCTGGATGTGGGGGCGCTGGCGGAGGGGCGGTTGCCGCTGCGGGGGCTGGCCGAGGGGGAGCACGAGCTGGCGGTCGAGGCGGAGATGCCGTATTCGCGTGTCGGTGAGGGGATGCACCGGTTCACGGATCCGGTGGACGGGCTGGCGTATCTGTACACGCAGTGCTGTATGTCGGATGCGCCGCTGGTGTTCGCGTGTTTCGATCAGCCGGATCTGAAGGCGGAGTTCCGGGTCTCGGTGACGGCGCCGGTGGAGTGGACGGTGCTGGGCAACGGGGTGGCGGAGCGGGTGGGTGAGGGCCGGTGGGTGTGTGCGCCGACGCAGCCGGTCAGTACGTATCTGTTCGCGGTGGCGGCGGGCCCGTACCACTCGGTGCGTACGGAGCATGCGGGGTTGCCGTTCGGGTTGCATGTGCGGCGGTCGCTGGCGCCGTATCTGGATGCGGACGCGGAGGAGTTGCTGGACATCACGCGGCGTTGTTTCGACCGGTATCACGAGATTTTCGATGAGCCGTATCCGTTTGATTCTTATGACCAGGCGTTCGTGCCGGAGTTCAACGCGGGGGCGATGGAGAATCCGGGGCTGGTGACGTTCCGGGACGAGTTCGTGTTTCGTTCGGCTGTGACGGACACGGAGCGTCAGACGCGCGGGATGGTGATCGCGCATGAGATGGCGCACATGTGGTTCGGGGATCTGGTGACGCTGCGCTGGTGGGACGACATCTGGCTGAACGAGTCGTTCGCGGAGTACATGGGTTATCAGACGCTGAGTGAGGCGACGCGTTTCACGGATACGTGGACGGATTTCGCGATCGCGCGCAAGAGCTGGGGTTATGACGCGGATCAGCGTCCTTCGACGCATCCGGTGGCGCCGGATCCGGACGCGGTGCCGGATACGGCGGCGGCGCGGTTGAACTTCGACGGGATCTCGTACGCGAAGGGGGCTTCGGCGCTGCGGCAGTTGGTGGCGTGGCTCGGGGAGAAGACGTTCCTGGCGGGGATCAACGATCATTTCGCGCGGCATCGTTTCGGGAACGCGACGCTGGCGGATTTCATCGATTCGCTGGCGCGGGCTTCGGACCGGGATGTGCACGGCTGGGCGGAGCGGTGGCTGCGGACGACGGGGGTGGACGCGTTGACGCCGCAGGTCGCGGAGACGGAGGGCCAGTGGTATGTGGATGTGCGGCATGCGGGGAGCCGTCCGCACCGGCTGGCGTTGGGGTTGTACAACCGGGTGCCGGGTGGTGGGGGTCGGCTGGTGCTGCGGGAGCGGCTGGAGCGGGATGTGCCGCATGACAGTGGTCAGTCGTCGGTGGTGGCGGATGGGCCGCGTCCTGATCTGGTGCTGTTGAACGACGGTGATCTGTCGTATGTGAAGGTGCGGTTGGACGAGGGGTCGTGGGCGACGGCGCGGGAGGCGTTGTCGGGTCTGCCGGACGCGTTGTCGCGGGCGGTGGTGTGGAACGCGGCGCGGGACATGGTGCGGGACGGTGAGCTGTCGCCGTGGGCGTATCTGGAGACGATGCGGGCGCATCTGCCGTCGGAGTCGGACAACGCGGTGGTGCAGAGTGTGCTGACGTTCGCGCGGGCGCAGGTGGCGGATCGTTTTGTGGTGGCGGAGCGGCGTGGGGAGGCGTTGGGCGCGGTGGCGGAGACGTGCCGGGTGGTGCTGGAGGCGACGGCGGGGGGTGCGGATGCGGCGGGTGCGGGGTTGCGGCTGACGGCGGTGCGGCACTTCGTCGAGAGTGCGACGTCGGCGGATGAGCTGGGTGTGTGGTGGGCGTCGGGTGCGGTGCCGGGTGGTCCGGAGCTGGATGCGGAGTTGCGGTGGCGGTTGTTGTTGCGGCTGTGTGTGCTGGGCGCTGCGGGTGCGGAGGATGTGGAGGCCGCGCTGGTGGCGGATCCGAGTGCGACGGGTGAGGAGGGGGCGGCTCGTTGCCGGGCGGCTCTGCCGGATCGGGTGGCGAAGGCGGCGGCGTGGCGGGCGATGTTCGGGGAGGTCTCGGAGTCGGAGGCGTTGTCGAACTATTTGTTCACGGCGACGGCTCAGGGTTTCTGGCAGCCGGAGCAGGTGGGGCTGCTGGAGGAGTTCGCGGGGCGGTATTTCGTGGAGGTGGTGGAGTTGGCGCGGCGGCGTGGTGAGTCGATGGCGGAGGCGGCGGGGCGGTACGCGTTCCCGCGGGCGTCGGTGGAGGTGGGGACGTTGCGTGCGGGTGAGGAGTGTCTGGCGGGTGAGGGGCCGACGCCCGCGTTGCGGCGCCAACTGGCGGACCAGCTCGATGATCTGCGCCGGGCGTTGAGGGTGCGCGGGGCGCTGTGATCGTTTGAGGGGCGCTGGGCGGGGTGGGGCTTGGCGGCTCGCGTCCGGGACGGGTGTCCAGATGCTCAGGTCGAACGGCTGGACTGGGGGCCGGGGCGGGTCGAGGCCGCATCGTCAGCGGCGGGCCTGGCCCCCGGCCCGAGGCCCGGGTCCGGCGCGGGCGAGGTCAGTGGCGAGGGGGCGGCGCTCGGGGCGCGGGCCGTAGCAGAGGGAGGGGCGCTTTTCGGGGCAGTCGTACCCCCTTCGGGCGAAGAACGGGTGAGATCGGTACGAAAGCCGGACGGACAAGCATAAGTTAGGCCCACCTAACCGCCGGTTCGCCCGCGACGCCGAACGATCCGAAAGAGCCCTCCCCATGCCTGCGTACGCCGCCGACCCCTGCCTGCTCGCGGGCGGCACCGAAGGACCTGCCGCGCTGCGGCCGTTGACCGACACCGTGCTGGACGCGCTCTTCGAGGGTGCCGCCGAGCGCGCCGGGCCCCTGCCGGCCGGTGGCCCCGAGCGGGTCGCCGAGCGGGTGCGCGAGGGTCTCGGTACGGGCATCCCCGAGCGCGGCACGGGTGGCCCTGCGGCGTTGCGCGATCTTGTGCGGCTGCTCGCCGAGGGCGCCGCTGATCCGGCCGATCCGCGCTGTGCCGCCCATCTGCACTGTCCGCCGCTCGCTGTGGCGACGGCGGCCGATCTGGCGGCGGGCGCGCTCAATCCGTCGATGGACTCGTGGGACCAGGCGCCCGCCGCGTCGGAGCTGGAGGCGCTGACGTGCCGTGCGCTGGCCGCCCTCGTCTACGGCGGGCGCGGCGATCGCGGCCGTCGTGTCGGGCCCGCGCACCGCGAGCCCGGCGACGGCGCGTCACGCGGCGGGCCGGAGGCGCCGGTCACGCCCGGCGGCCGCGACGGACACGCACCGCACGACACCCACCGCACCCGCGACTGGCCGGGGCGGCCCGACGCGCTGGTGACCACCGGGGGTACGGAGTCCAATCAGCTCGGCGTGCTGCTCGCCCGGGAACGCGCGGCGGACGGGCGTATTCGCGTCGTCTGTGGCGCGAACGCGCACCACAGCGTCCACCGGGCGGCTTGGCTGCTGGGCCTGCCCGCGCCGGTGGTGGTCCCGACGCCGCGCGGCGTGCTGGAGCCCGGCGCGCTGGAGAAGGCGCTCGTGTCGCTGGAGGAGCCCGCGTTCGTGGTGGCCACGGCGGGCACCACCGACACCGGGGACATCGATCCGCTGGCCGAGCTGGTTCCCCTCGCGCGGCAGTACGACGCGCTACTGCACGTGGACGCGGCCTACGGCGGGCCGCTTTTGTTCAGCGAGCGGCTGCGTCCCCGGCTCGCGGGTCTGGAGCAGGCCGACAGTGTGACCTTCGATCTGCACAAGCTGGGCTGGCAGCCCGTCGCCGCCGGGTTGTTCCTGGTGCCGGACGGCCGTTCGCTGAGCCCGCTGGACCACCGCGCCGACTATCTCAACGCCGACGACGACACCGAGGCGGGCCTGCCTGATCTGCTGGGCCGTTCGCTGCGTACGACGCGTCGCCCGGACATCCTCAAGGTCGCGGTGACGCTGCGTGCGCTGGGCCGTGAGGGGCTGGCGGAGCTGGTGGAGCGGACCTGTGAGGCGGCGTGCCGGTTCGCGGAACTGGTCGCGGCCGACGCGCGGTTCGAGCTGTACGCGGCGCCCGCGCTGTCCACGGTGCTCTTCCGGCCCGTCGGGGCGGGCGGCGAGACGGTGGCCGCGATCCGTCGTCGGCTGCTCGCCGGGGGGCGGGCCGTGCTCGGGCGGGCCGTCGCCGGTGACGGGCTCTGGCTCAAGGCCACCCTCCTCAACCCTCATGTGCGGTCCGGTGATCTCGCCGGGCTGCTGACGCTCGTACACGACGCCGCTGCGGAAGGACACCCAGCCCGATGACGGCCCCCGCCTCCCCAGGCCCCCTCGACGGACCCCAGCAGCACCGCCCCGGCCCAGCGCACCGCCCGGGCTCGCCGGACGTCCCGAACCCGGCGCGGTCCGACGCGCCGCTCGATCTCGCCGGGATCGGTATCGGGCCCTTCAACCTCTCCCTCGCGGCGCTCGCCCACGGCGTCCCCGGCCTGCGTACGGCCCACTACGACCAGCGCCCCGGCTTCCGCTGGCACCCCGGTCTCCTCATCGAGGGCGCGACGCTCCAGGTCCCTTTCCTCGCGGATCTGGTGACCCTCGCCGATCCGGCGAGCCCTTGGTCGTTCCTCAACTACCTCAAGGAGCGGGAGCGGCTGTTCCCCTTCTACTTCTCCGAGCGCTTCCACATCGAGCGCGCCGAGTACGACGCGTACTGCCGCTGGGTGAGCGAGGGTCTGGCGGCCCGCGGCGGCACCGGAGCAGGCAACGGCTCCGGCTCCGGCTCCGGCAACGGCTCCGCCGTCGGCACGGGTGAGGGCGCCGCGCCCCTGGCAAGCGGCACGGGGCTGCACTTCGGGCACCAGGTCGACGCGGTGCGCTGGAACCCGGAGCGGGCCCTGTTCGAGCTGGACTTCACCCAGCTCGACGCGGGCGGCGAGGCGGAGGCGCTGGGCCGCGCGTACGCGCGCAATCTGGTGCTCGGCATCGGCACGGCGCCGTATGTGCCCGAGCCGCTGCGCCCGCTCGCGGAGACGCCCACGGTCCCGGTGATCCACTCGGCCGAGTATCTGGAGCACCGCGAACAGCTTCTCGGGGCGCGGCATGTGACGGTGATCGGCTCGGGCCAGTCCGGGGCCGAGGTCTTCCTCGACCTGCTGCGGCACCGGCCCGCAGGCCGCGAGGGGCTGCACTGGCTGACGCGTTCGGGCGCCTTCGCGCCGATGGAGTACAGCAAGCTGGGCCTGGAGCACTTCACGCCCGACTACACGCGCTACTTCCACGCCCTGCCCGAGCAGGTGCGGGACCGGATCGTGCCGCGGCAGTGGCAGTTGCACAAGGCCGTCGACCACGAGACGCTCGCCGCGATCCACGACGAGCTGTACCACCGCACGGTGGACGGGGGCTGGCCGGAGGCGGTGCTGACGCCCGGTGTGTCCGTGCGGACGGCGGGCCGCATCGGCACCACGCAACTGGAGCTGCACCTGGAGCACGCCGAGCAGGGTGAGCGCACGCGGCTGACGACGGACGCGGTCGTGCTGGCGACGGGCTACCGCGAGCGGTCGGCCGAGGGGATGCTCGCGGCGCTGGACCCGTACATCCGGCGTGACGGTTCGCAGCGGCCGCGGGTGGACGAGCGGTACCGGCTCGTGCTCGACCGGTCGGTGACCGGAGCGGTCTATGTGCAGAACGCGGAGCGGCACACGCACGGGGTGGGGGCGCCCGATCTGGGGCTCGCGGCGCACCGGAGTGCGACGATCCTCAACGCGGTGACGGGCCGCGAGCATTTCCGGCTGCCGCGCCGGACCGCGTTCACCTCGTTCGGCCTGCGCGACGTGGCGGCCTCCACCGCGTCGGCGCCGCTCCCCGACGGGGTCCCCCCGGCGCAGGTCCGCCCCCTGCGCACCCCTTGACCGGGACCGGGTCCCCGTTGACCGGGACCGGGTCCCCGGGCCGGGTCCCCCGGGCGCACCGGGCGTGGGAGGGTGCCCCCATGACTACTGAGGGGCGCGAGCGCGAGAACGTACCGTACGGCACGGCGGACGCGCCGAGGCTGGCCGTCCGGGGCGAGGCCCGGCTGGAGTTCGATCCGGAGATCGCCCGTCTCGCGATCACGGTCACCGCGCGCGGCACCGACAGGCGCGCCACCCTCGAAGACCTCACCCGCCGCAACGCGCGGACGCTGGAGCTGGTCAAGGGCTACGGGGAGGCCGTCGAGAAGCTGGAGACGGGGGCGTTCTCCGTCACGCCCGAGCTGACGGAGAAGGGTCGCCGCGAGCGTGTGCGCACGTACCGCGGCCGGGTGCACGTCACGGCGACGGTGGCCGACTTCACCGCGCTCGGCGAGCTGACGACGCTGCTGGCCGAGCAGGAGATGACCCGCGTCGACGGCCCCTGGTGGGCGCTGCGCCCCGACTCCCCGGCGCACCGTGAGGCGCGGCAGCAGGCGGTGCACGAGGCGGTGACCCGTGCGCGGGAGTACGCGGGGGCGCTGGGGGCCGAGCTGGCCGCGCTCGTGGAGCTGGCCGACATCGGTGCGGAGGACGGCGCCCCGCCGCCGTTCCAGGGCAGGCAGGGGATGGCGCGTTCCGCGTTCGCCGGGCAGTCGGAGGCGGCGCCCGCGCTGGATCTGGAACCGCAGCGGCAGAGCGTGTACGCGGAGGTCAACGCGCGGTTCCTCATGACGCGCCCCGCGCTCTGACCCCGCCTCGTCCCGCGTTCTGAGCATGATGCGTGAGGCGCGTGGGGCGGAATGTGCCACCCCTCTTGGGCCCTTCTTCGCGCTCATCAGAGCGACCCCTTGCCCACTTTATTAGTTGTCAATGTCCTTTCACGCAAAGGACGTTGGAGAGTCATCAGACATGAGTTCTCTACCCATGGGTAAGTCGTAGGCTCAAACCATGCGCCGTGCAAAAATCGTCAGCACTCTGGGACCGGCCACCGACTCGTACGAGCAGATCAAGGCGCTCGTCGACGCCGGTATGGACGTGGCCCGCTTCAACATGAGCCATGGCTCGCACGCCGAGCACGAGGAACGCTTCCACCGGGTGCGCCACGCGTCCGAGGAAGCGCGTCGGAGCGTCGGCATTCTCGCGGATCTTCAAGGTCCGAAGATTCGGCTGGGCCGTTTCCGTGAGGGGCCCGTACTCCTTGAACGCGGTGATGAATTCTCCATCACCGTCGAGGAGACGGAGGGCGACCGCACCTGCTGCGGCACCACGTACGGGGGCCTCGCCGCCGACGTGTCGCCCGGCGAACGGATTCTCGTCGACGACGGCCGGGTCACGCTGGAGGTGACCGCCGTCGAGGGACCCGTCGTCCGGACCATGGTCATCGAGGGCGGCATGGTCTCCGACCACAAGGGCCTCAACCTGCCCGGTGTCGCCGTCTCCGTGCCCGCGCTGTCCGAGAAGGACGTCGAGGACCTGCGCTGGGCGCTGCGCATGGGGGCCGACGTCATCGCGCTCTCGTTCGTGCGCAGCGGGCACGACGTCAAGGACGTGCACCGCGTCATGGCGGAGGAAGGGGTGCGGCTGCCCGTCATCGCGAAGGTGGAGAAGCCGCAGGCGGTGCAGAACCTGGAGTCCATCGTGGACGCCTTCGACGGGATCATGGTCGCCCGCGGTGATCTGGGCGTCGAGATGCCGCTGGAGGCCGTGCCGCTGGTGCAGAAGCGCGCCGTCAAGCTGTGCAAGAGGAACGCCAAGCCGGTCATCGTCGCCACGCAGATGCTGGATTCGATGATCGACGCGTCCCGGCCGACGCGCGCCGAGGTCTCGGACGTCGCCAACGCCGTCATGGACGGCACGGACGCGGTGATGCTCTCGGGCGAGACCAGCGTGGGCAAGTACCCGGTGGAGACGGTGCGGACCATGGGCCGGATCGTCGAGGCGGCCGAGGGCGACATGCTCGCCAAGGGCCTTCCGCCGCTCACCGAGCGCAGCAAGCCGCGGACGCAGGGCGGGGCCGTGGCGCGGGCCGCTGCGGAGATGGGCGACTTCCTGGGCGCGAAGTTCCTGGTGGCCTTCACGCAGTCAGGGGACACCGTGCGCCGTCTGTCGCGCTACCGCTCCCCCATCCCGGTGCTCGCCTTCACCCCGGACCCGGCCACCCGCTCCCAGCTCAACCTGACGTGGGGCGTGGAGACGTTCCTCGGCCCCACCGTCCAGTCGACGGACGAGATGGTCGACCAGGTCGACGAGCACCTGTTGAAGCTGGGGCGCTGCGAGAAGGGTGACCTGGTCGTCATCACGGCGGGCTCGCCGCCCGGTGTGGCCGGTTCCACCAACCTGGTGCGGGTGCACCACATCGGCGAGGACGACGCCCCGAAGAAGCACTGATCCGGGGCTGGCCCGGCCGCCTGACCCGGCCTGGCCTGGCCCGGCCCGGCCGGAGCGCTCCCGTCAGGAGCGGGCGATCGTCTCGTGGTGGCGGATCACCTCGGCGATGATGAAGGTGAGGAGCTTCTCCGCGAAGGCCGGGTCCAGCTTGGCGCTCTCGGCGAGCTGGCGCAGCCGCGCGATCTGCCGGGCCTCGCGGGCGGGGTCGGCGGGCGGCAGGGCGTGGTCCGCCTTGAGCTGTCCGACGCGCTGGGTGCATTTGAAGCGCTCGGCGAGCATGTGCACGACTGCCGCGTCGATGTTGTCGATGCTGTCGCGCAGGGCGCCCAGCTCGGCGCGTACGGCCTCCTCGACCCCGTTCGTCGTGTCCGTGGCATCCGCCGCCGTGTTCGCCGCGCTGCCCGTTCCGCTGTCCGTCGTCGCCATGGGTTCGTCCTGTCCGGGGTCGGTCGGTCCGTCACACGTGGGCCCGCCGTCGCGGACGGCGGGCCCGTACGCACGAACCCTATGACGGCCGCCGTGTCCCGTCGTCGTGGCCCGCGACGATGGTCGGCGGGTGGTCAGGGTCGGGGACGCGGTGGCTCCAGCCGCCGTGGACCGTGCGGCCCTGCCGCTCCCGGAAGCGGACGGGCGGCGTCCCGACGCGGCGGGTGAACAGCCGGGAGAAGTAGGCCGGGTCGTCGTAGCCGACGCGACGCGCCACGGCCGAGACGGCGAGGTCGGTCGTGGCCAGCAGTTCCTTGGCCCGGCCGAGGCGGATGCCCAGCAGATAGTCCTTGGGGCTGCATCCGGCGCCGCGCCGCACGGCGGTGCGCAGGGCTGCGGGGGTCATGCCGTGCCGTGCCGCGTGTTCGGCGACCGACAGCGGGAGGAACGCGTCGCGGGCCAGCGCCTGGAGTACGGGCGCTCCGTCGGACGTCGTGTCGGCGCGGGCGCGGCGCAGGGCGACGAGCAGTTCGTGGACCGCGGCGGCCGACTCGACCTCCAGCAGCGGGTTGCCGTGCCGCGCCGCGCGGGCGATGCGGCCGATGGCGGTGCGCGCGGGCCCCGTGTCGGTGAGGGGGACGACGGGCCGCTCCGGCTCGACGCAGCCCAGCTCGGTGTACGCGGCCACGGCGGTCCCGGTGAAGTCGACGAAGCTCTCGTCCCAGCCCTCGTCCGGGTCGGGCGCGTAGTGGTGGGGAACGCCGGGGGTCAGCCAGAGCAGCGCGGGGGCCCGTACGGGCTGGACGCGCCCTTCGGCTCCCTTGAACCAGCCGTGGCCCGCGCTGATGACGACGGCCACATGGTGGTCGAGGGTGCGCGGGCCGACCGTCGGCAGGCTGCCGTGCTGGAGGCCGACGCCGAGGCAGACCAGGCCGAGCCCGTGGTGGACGGGTCCCGGCGTGAAGTACCGCATCCACGTCCGGTACCTGGGCGGCGGCCGGTGCGGAGGCGTGGCCGCCGGCCCTCGCGATGCCTGCGATGCCTGCGGTACCTGTGATGCCCGCGACGTCTGCGTTGCCGCCGTGCGTGCCGCCCGCGAGTCCGCCGTGCGCTCCTCGGCGTGCCGTACCGGCTGCTCCACCGCCCGCTCCCCTCGCCGCCCGCGGATGTGGTCGATCCGTGTCGATCCGTTACGAGGGGAGCAGCGTACGGGGATCCGCGGCGGATCAGTCCAGCTCGGTCACGGTGAAGGTGTCGAGGACGAACTCCGCCGTGGCGCTGTCGCCGGTCTTGCGCAGCCCCACCCACGCCTCGCCGGTCTCCGGCGCCGTGAAGGTGTGGGTGTGCGTGGTGGGGTGGTGGGCCTCGGGGAGCGGGGTGCGGTCCAGTTCGCGGGGCTCGGGTGTCCCGGGGGCGTCGAGGGGAGTGTCGACGGCGGTGATCCAGGCGTACTGTCCCGCGCTCTCGTTCTCGTAGCGGAACGTGACCCGGTAGCGGCGTCCGGCGCTGAAGCGGACGGTGTGCGGGACGGTGCGGTAGACGAGGCCGCTGTTCTCGCCGCGTGACTTGAGGGCCTCGGTGCCCTCGATGACGTCGTCGACCGCCTTTCCGTTCCAGCCGCGCTGCGTGTAGGGCGCGTGCCGCTGGGCGATGTGGGTGCGCGGGTCGTTGGCCCCGCCCGCTTCGCCCTTGACGAAGGGGCCCCAGCCCTGCGGCACATGGGCGAAGTCCTCGTGGACGAGGGTGCCCTCCCGGCGGGCGCGGGGGCAGGCCACGACGCGGACGTTGTCGAAGCGGACCCTGGCCTTCCCCGCCTCGGCCGTGAGGGTGAGGGTGACGGGCCCGCCGCCCTCGGGGACGGTGAACCAGGTGAACAGGCGCTGGAAGCGGGTGCCGTGCTTGCGGTCGGCGGCGACGTGGTTGACGGCGGTGGAGGTCTCCGTCCAGTTCGACGCCGTGACGCCGTCGGCGGTACGCACGGTGAGCGCGGCCCGTCGCCTCTCGCCCGCCTTCTCGCCGACCTCGATCTGCACGGAAGCGGCGTAGCTGCCGGGCCGCAGCCGGGCGAGCCGCTGGTACACGGTGGCCGGGGCGCCGCCCGCGATGACGAGTTCGGGGTCGCCGAGGGCGTTGCGCGCCACGCGTGCGGGGCCGCGCGCCGTCCAGGCGCCGGAGCCGGGGGCAGGGCCGGGGCCGGGGCCGAGGGTGCCGGAGGTGAAGGCGGGGTCCTCGAGCGGGGTGCCCTCGCCCCACTCCGGGTCCGGTACGGGGCCGGGGTCGCGGCGGTGGACGACGTAGGGCTGCTTCGCCTCGGCGTCGAGGGTGATCTCGCCCCGGGTGACGGGGAGCCTGACGGGGTCGGCACGCCCTGTGTCGGTGAGGCGGTACGCGAGGACGGTGCGAGCGCCGGACCAGCCGCGCGGGAGGCGCCAGGTGGTGCGTCCGCCGCGCGGGTTCCAGTGGTAGAGGCGGTGCGGGTCGGTGGCCTCGCGGGGCTCCCAGGGCAGGAGGTAGGCGCCGCGGTCGTAGACGAGACGTCCGTCGGTGGTGATCCTGCGGGTGCCGTCAGCGTCGGTGACGGAGGTGGCGGTGTCACCGAAAAAGGTGATCTCGTGCGCGGTCCAGGTCCTGATCGGGTGCGCCTGGAGGTATTTGGCCGGGAGGCTGTCGGTCCAGATCAGCTCGTAGAAGGCGTGCCAGTCGGTCTTGCCCACCCAGCCCTCGTAGTTGCCGGTGCGGGGGATGCCGAGGAGGGTGGGCCACTTGTCGGCGAAGACGTCCTTCTGGTGGTTGCGGACGAAGCGGATGAGGCGCGAGTTGATGCCGCGTGAGGTGTCGGGGCCGTAGTCGGTCTCGGTGGCCCAGTGCGACCAGAGCGCGGAGCGCTCCAGTCCGTGGCCCCACTCGGTGGTCACGTGCCAGCCCTGGGCGCGCAGCGCGCGCTGGAGGCGGTCGGAGGTCCAGCCGGACTCGCGGAAGACGTCCAGGTAGAGGGTGTTGAGGGCGCCGTCGGTCTGGTCGCGCAGGTCCTGGAAGCGGCGCACGATGTCGCCGGAGACGAGGTCGCGGCGCTGGTCGATGCGGTAGGACTGGTCGAGCCAGTCCCACTGTTCGTCGGTCTTGTCGACGAGGGTCTCGGAGAAGGCGTGCGCGACGGGGTAGGACTCGGTGGCGTTGACGTGCACGCCGAAGTCGCTGTGCCACTTCGCGCCCGCGCGCAGCAGGGTGTTGAGGTCTTCCAGGCCGCCCGCGCGCTTGTTGTAGTTGCCCGCGTAGTCGGGGTGCGCGGAGTCGTGGCCCTCGGACTGGTAGCCCTTGAGCAGGGTGAACTGGCGCAGCCCGTCGGTCGCGAGCGAGATGCGCTTCACCTGGTCGAGTGTGGCCAGGAACGGGTTGGTGGCCTGGCTGGCGAAGTTGAAGGGGATGTGCGGGACGACGCGCAGGTGCTGCTCGTCGGCGCCGAGCGGGTCGGTCATGATGTCGCGCAGGGCGATGGCCGCGTCCTGCCAGTCCACGGTGCCGTCGCCGTTGCGGTCGCGGGTGACGATGACGGTGGCGTACGGGAGGGGCTCGGTGTCCTCGTCGGGCGCGGTGGCGGCGCGATGGGTCCACTGGCCGCAGGTGAGCCGCGCGGTGACGGTGCGGTCCGTGCCGTCGCCGTCGCCCTTGGTCTCGCCCTCGCCCGGGCCCTCGTCCGGGCCCTCTTCGCGGGTCTGGCGCCACAGCCGTCCGTTCTCCCAGGTGGCGCCCTTGGTCGCGGCGGGCTTGTCGTAGCTGGTGTTGGTCTCGATCGCCGCCGCGAGCGCGTCGGTGGAGACGACGGCGTACGCGCAGCCCACCGGCTCCGGGTCCGTGGCCGTGCCGGGGGTGACCTCGACGAACGTGTCGCCGCTCTTGGCCTTGTCCAGCTCGACGCGTGCGGCGTACAGGGCGGCGCCGGGCTGGTCGGCCCGTACGGAGAGGAAGGCGAGGTCCGGGATCTGGAGGGTGCCGACGCGCGGGGACCGTCTTCTGTCGTGGATGCGGGTGACGCGCCAGTGGACCGCCGGGCCCGCCACCCGGATCTCGACGCCGACCTCGGTACCGCCCTCCAGGGTGAGGGTGTAGGCGACGCGGTCCTCGCCGGGTTCGCTGGCGGTCCGGGGCGTGTACGGGGTGCCGTCGACGAGGAGCGTGGTCACGGGCTCCCGCTGCCCGTGGAGGGTGGCCCCGGTCGCGCGGTCGGTGTACGCGATGATCCGGGGGAAGTCCGTGCCGACCCGTACCTCCAGCTCCTCGGAACGGATCAGCACCTCCCCGTCCCCCTCGCCCTCCCGCGCACCGCCCCGGCCGAGCGCACGGGACGACGCGGCGTGTGCGGCCGAGGCTCCCGGTGCGGCGGCGCCGAGGGCCGCGCCCACCCCGGCGAGGGCACCGGTGGCGACGACGGAACGCCGCCCGGGGCCGCCCTGGTGCGCCGTACCCGGCTCTGTCCGTACGGGCCGCTCCGTCATCTCCGTGCCTCCTCGCGCTCGCGCGGGGCGCCGGGCCGCCGCGCACCGGTGACGTGTGACGTGGTGCGGCGCCAGCCTGCGGCAGGGGCGCGGAGCGTGCCCATGGACAAAGGCGGGGCAGATGTTGGACTAACGGCCGCCGTGACGCCGCTGCCGCCGCCGTGACCCCGCTTCGTCAGGCCCGAGCCCTCCCCCGTACCGCGCCCGTAGAGTGGCAAGGGGACCGACACGGCGCGGGGGTGGTGGCATGACGTCGGCCGGAAGCACGCCGCGGGGCCACGGGCAGGAGCAGGGCCGCGAGCCGGGAGAGGCCGGTCCTGACGGCGCGGCGCCCGTCGAGCGCGGCTTCCCCCACCTGGAGACCGTGCGCGCCTCGCTCACAGCCCTCTACAAGCGGATGTCCTGGGACACCATCGGCACCTTCGACGCGAGCGTCATGCCGGGGGACGTCGCCTTCGCCGACGGCGACGAGCTGTACCTCGGCGTGCAGCGCGTGGCCCACGTGATGGTGCGGCATCTGCGGCTCCCCGAGGCCCGCATGATCGTGAGCTTCCGCGAGATGCGGCACGCCGCGCACGTCGAACTCACCTCGGGGCCCGAGTACTTCATCGAGCTGAACGCGCGCTTCAAGAGCCATCGCCGCGACATCGGCGCGGCGCTCGCGCACGAGGTGATGCACGTCTGTCTGCACCGCCTCGGCCTCTCCTTCCCCGGCACCCGGGACAACGAGATCCTCACCGACACCGCGACCGCCTACCTCGGCGCGGGCTGGCTGCTGCTCGACGCGTTCCGGCAGGACGCGCTCTCCTCGCAGAAGCTGGGCTATCTGACGCCGGAGGAGTACGGCTACGTCCTGGCGAAGCGTGCCGCGCTCTTCGGCGAGGACCCGGCGGTGTGGTTCACCAGCCCGCAGGCGTACGAGGCGTATGTCGCGGGCCGGGACCTGGCCAGGCAGGACGCGGCGCGGCCCCCGCTGGCCGCCTCGGGCTGGGCGGGGCGGCGGCGCTACGCGCGGGACCGCCGGGAGGCGCGGGCCCGCCTCGGTCCCGGCGTCCCGCCGCTGGGCAACGGCTTCTACACCTTCGAGAGCCACTCCCCCCTGCGCGTCAGCTTCCCGTGCCCCGTCTGCCACCAGCGCATCCGCGTCCCCGTCCAGGGCCGGGTCAGGGCGCGGTGCGGGCTGTGCCGCACGGTCCTGGAGTGCGACACGTGACGACGTGACGGGCGGGGGACGCGCGGGGAGAGCGGGCAGAGCAGGGACGATGGCGTACGTTCGGGCGTATGAGCCCTTCCATCGCCACGAACACCAAGGTCGAACTCGACGGCCTGCTCGACTTCGTACGCCCCCGCCACCGCGCCCTCCTGCTGACCCGGCGCGCGGACGGTTCCCCGCAGGCTTCGCCGCTGACGTGCGGCGTGGACGACGCGGGACGGATCGTGATGTCCACCTATCCCGACCGCGCCAAGACCCGTAACGCGCGCCGCGACGAGCGGGTGAGCGTGGTCGTGCTCTCGGACGAGTGGAACGGTCCGTGGGTGCAGATCGACGGCGAGGCGGAGGTCATCGACGCGCCGGATTCGGTCGAGCCGCTGGTCGAGTACTTCCGCAACATCTCCGGGGAGCATCCCGACTGGGACGAGTACCGCGCGGCGATGCTCAAGCAGGGAAAGTCGCTCATCCGTGTCACACCGCGCCGTTGGGGCCCGGTCGCGACCGGCGGTTTTCCTGCGCGGCTCGTCGAGTCGCAGGAGCCGCAGGACTCGGACTCGTAGACGCGCGGCAGACGACGTACGTCTCAGCACCCGGTGCCAGCCATCCCCCATTTACGCGGCACCGGGTGCCGTTTCAGCCACCCTGAAGGGCCGCATGAGGCCGTAAGGGCCGTGTGAGCCGATCCCTTCGGGCCCTGCCGAGCTGCGATGCGAGGGCCAGGGGGTCAGAATCGGCCGTACCGCTTGACGTCGGCAGCATCGGTTTTCGGCCAGATAGATCCGGTCGGCTCCGGGGGCCTCGTCGGCGGCTCATCGTGCCGGGCGACAGGGCCAGGGAGTTGACGCGAGGATGACCACCACGACCCCACCCACGCAGGAAAGACTCCCGTGGAGCGACGAGGTCCAGTTCCTCCGTGAGGCCCCCGCGTGGCTCCTCGCGGGCGTCGAGGACGAGGAGAGCTTCGAGCCCCACATCTGCCGGGGCACCGACTGACCGTCACGGCGCGGAAACCCGGCGGTGCGGCCCGCGCGCCGCACGTAAGGACCGTGTGTCCCATTCGGCCGGCGGACATGGCCGAAGAGTAGCGGTCTTCACGCTAATCAACTGCGGGACGCGCGCCGCGGGGACAGAATCGGCATACCCGACGTCCGGGGTCGTACGAAGGAGTTGACGCGACATGACCACCACCGTGAGCCCTCCGCAGGAACGCGTGGAGGAAGAGAGCGAGCCGCATCCCGCGGCACCGGCCGGGCCCCTGGTCCGCATGTCCCCCGTGGACGCCGTCGGCTTCGCCGCTCCCGGCGCGCCCTCGTGGCCACTGGCCGGTTTCGAGACCGAGGACGAGAACGGCGCCGAGCCGCACATCTGGCGCGGTATCGACTGACGCCCGAGGGGTCGTCCTGGCCGTACGGCACGGGCCACGGCGCACCCCGCACGCACGGCGCCGCCCCACCGGCGCCGCCCCCGACCGGATCGCGGCCCGCACCACCCCGTCGGCCGCGCCCCTCGAAGGACCGCCACCGCGCCCCCGTCACCCGGCCGGGCCCGGTGGCCCGCTCCCACGGGAACTCCCACGGGAGCGGACGCCCCTCCTCGCACCCGCCGTACGCGGCGAGCAGCGATCCGCGAACGGCGATCCGCGGGCGCCATGAAGCGCCGTCCGCGTCAACGCGTACTGTGCGCACCGCCGTTGACGGCGATGACCTGGCCTGTGATGTGCCGCCCGCCCTCGGACGCCAGGAACGCCACGGTCTCCGCGACGTCCTCCGGGACCCCCGCACGCTTCAGCGCCGTGTCGGCGACGAGCTGGTTCCGCCGCTCGCCCGTGAGCGCGTCCCCGAAGAACTCCGTCTCCGCGATGTAGCCGGGCGCCACCACGTTCGCGGTGATCCCTCGCACGCCGAGTTCCCTGGCCAGCCCGACGTTCCAGGCGGCGAGGCCCGCCTTGGCCGCGCCGTAGGCGCCGTTGCCCTTGTCGGCGGCGATGGAGCCGAGGTGGATCACGGCGCCGCCCTCGGCCAGCCGGTCCGCCAGCGCGTGCGTGGTGAGCGCGGCGGTGATCAGGTTCGCCTCCAGGTTGGCCCGGAAGCGGCGCGCGTAGGAGGCCAGCCCGCTCGCCCCGCCCTCCCCCTCGTCGCCGGGGGCGCCGAAGTCGGTCTGGCCGCCCGCGTTGTTGACCAGGACGCCGACGCGCGCGGGCAGCCGTTCCAGCAGTGCGGCGAGCTGCTCCGGATCCGTGTGGTCGCAGACGACGGGCTCGGCGCCCGTCTCCTTCGCCGCCGCCTCCAGCGGCGCGGCGCGCCGCCCGGTGACGGTGACCCTGTCGCCCCGCGAGGCGAAGCGGGCGGCGACGGCCCGGCCGATGCCCGTGCCTCCGCCGGTGACCAGGACATGGCGCGGGGCGCCCGAGGTACGTGCGGCGGGTGCCGGTGACGCCTGTGCTGCCGGTGCGGATGTCATAGGGTGACCCCCAAGTCGAACGTTCAGGTCTAAATTTAGAGCTAAACGTAACCTAGTCGCGAGGGAGCAGCGATGACAAGTGCGCCGACGGACGGCGGGCCGGACGAGGGCGGAGGGGCGGACGAACCCGGAGGGAGGAGCGAGGGCGGCGGGCGGCCCGCGCCCGGCGCGCTCCCCGTCGACAACGCCTCCGGCTACCCCGCCGAGGAGATCGCCGCGGCGTGGCGGCGGGAGCGGCCGGGGACGCCGGTGGGCTCCATCGGGATCGTCACGCCGATCTGGCAGCTCGCGAAGCTGCTCGGCGACGACCGCAGGCGCGTGCTCGCGCGGGCCGGGATCGACAGCGCCACCCTGGACCTGCTCAGCGTGCTGCGCCGGAAAGGGCCCCCGTACGAGCTGACCACGCGCGAGCTGGCGAACCGCTCCCTGGTGACAGCGGGCGCGGTCTCCCAGCGGGTGGCGCGGGCCGAGCGCGAGGGGCTGGTCGTCCGCTCACCCGGCGAGGGCCGTCCCCGCACCGTGCGGGTCACGCTGACGGAGGCGGGGCACGCGCTGGTCGAGGAGACCGTGGACCAGGTACTGGGCCGTGAGTCCGAGCTGATCGCCGGGCTCTCGGAGCCGCAGCAGGCCCAGCTCACGGAGCTGCTACGGATCCTGCTGGCCGACGTGCAGACGCGGCTCGGCGACGACCGTATCACGCACGTGGGCGCGGACTGACCCGCGCCCGGAGCCCCGTGCACACGCGGCACCGGCCCGCCCCGCGCCCGAGCCGGAGCCGGGGCCGGAGCCGGGGAGGCCCCCGTCAGGCTCTGCGCAGCCGCGGGAAGGACGGCACGGCGGCCAGGAAGACGAGGGTCGTGAGGATGTACGGCCAGGTGAAAGTGTGGCCGCCGAAGGGCGCGAAGACGTACGTCACCGCCGCCGTGAGCGCGGTGGCGGCCATAGCGCCGACCGCCGCGTACGCCAGGCTCCAGCGGCTCAGGACGAGGAAGACCCCGCCCAGGGCCATGGTGACGAGCACGGCGTTGTAGCCCATGACGCCCTGCGCCACGTCCCGCGCGGGCGAGCCCAGCAGCCAGGCGGTGCCGATCCCCACGACGCTGCCGAAGCAGGCGGTGAGCCCGGCCGTCAGGTCGGCGGCGAAGATGCCGAGGAGGAAGAGCAGGCCCACGTACCACTGGGGCATGAAGAAGATCTGGCCGACGTTCGCGAAGAACGCGTGCCACAGCTCGTCCCACCCCAGCGACGAGGCGCCGGAGGCGGGCCGTGGCAGCGCGGAGAGCCCGGCGCCCGCGTGCCACACGCGCTGGAAGCCGGGCGCCGCGATCGTCATCGCGCTGGCCACCAGACAGAAGGGCAGCGTGAAGGTGGGCAGGTTCCAGGTGCCGAGCACGGTCACCAGCGCGCCGGTGACGACTCCCGCCACGACCGAGCCGCCCACGGCGAGCAGCCAGGTGGACGGGTGTGCGGGGCCGAGGAAGACGGCGAACCCGACGGCGACGAGGCAGCCGTTGAAGCCTTCGAGGCCCTGCGAGACGCGCTCCCTGTCCACGCCGAGCGCGTAGGCGGTGGCGGTGCCGACGACGGCGCCGGTGAGTCCGTAGATGCCGTAGCGCCAGCCGGAGGCGAAGAGCGCGGCGGCGAAGAAGACGCCGCACGCGGCGTTGGGCATGAAGTCGACCTGGGCGAGGCCGCGCAGCACCTCGAAGACGAAGCGGACGGGCTGCCGCCGCGCCACGGCGGGTGTGCGGGCCGCCCAGGGTGTACGCGGGCGCCGCATCGCGCCGACAGGACGTTCCTCCTCCACGAGCATAGATGTAACGTACAAGTTACTTCGCGGGGACGCGTCACCAGGGTCGCTTCCGAGGCCCGTGAACCGGAGCCGGCCCGCAGCGCGACGCACGTGCGCGGGACGTACGACGCCCCCTTGCCGACGCCCCCCGGCGAGAGGGGCCGGCAAGAGGGCCCCGTCACAGCTCCGCGTCGAGTGCGAGGCGGTGGACGCCGGGGAGGAACTCGTCCAGTTCGCCCGGGGTGAAGCGGGTCATGCCGACCACGTGCCAGAACTCGCCCGTCACATCGCCCTCGTACTTGTAGCCGCCCTCGGGCGTGAGCGCCGCCCACCCGTCGGGCACCCCGATCAGGGTGGCCGCGAGCGTGGGCTCCTCCCGCCCCTCCCCCGGCAGGCGCCACAGCCGCACCGTGCCGTCCTCGCCGCCGCTCGCCAGGAGCGAGCCGTCGGGGCTGAACGCGACCGCGAGGACGCGCCCCGTGTGGCCCGTCAGACGTGCCGTCAGCTCGCCCGACACGGCGTTCCACAGGCACACCGCGCGGTCGTCGCCCGCCGTCGCCACCAGCGGGCGCCCCGGGTGGGCCGCCGCCGTCCACAGCCTGCCGCGGTGCCCGCGCAGCCGGTGCGCCACCTCGCCGTCCCGCCACACCAGCGCCGTGCCGTCCCAGGAGGCGCTGACCAGTCCGCTGTCCCCGTGTGCGAAGGCCACGGCGTAGACGCGGTCGGTGTGGCCGTCCAGTTCGGCGACCAGGCGGCCGTTCGCCGGCTCCCAGAGGCGGACGCGGCTGTCGTCGCAGCCCGTCGCCATCAGCCCGCCCCCGGCGCGGAACGCGATGGAGCGCACCCGGCCGTGGTGCTGGGTCAGCGCGGCCACGTGGGCGCCGGTGCCGCGCCACCAGAGGCGGACGGAGTCGTCGTCGTTGGCCGTGGCCAACAGGTCGCCGTCCGGGCTGAACGCCTCCGCCCAGGTGTGGTCGGTCTCGACGTCGATCTCGCGCAGGTACTCGCCGGTGGCCGGGTCCCACAGGTAGACGTCGCCGTCGTTGCTGGCCGTGCCCAGGACCGGGCCCGCCGGGCTGAAGACGGCGGAGACCAGGCGGTCGCCGCGCCCGGAGAGTTCGGCCCTCCTGCGTCCGGTGCGCGCGTCCCACAGGCGGACGACGCCGTCGTTGCCGCTGGTGGCCAGGTGGGCGCCGTCGGCGCTGAAGGCCAGGGTGTTGACCCGGCGGCCGTGGCCGCGCAGGATGCGCTTGCCCTGCCCGGTGGCGGCGTCCCAGATCTGCGCGCCGCCGTCGTTGCCGACGGTCACCAACTGGCTGTCCTGCGGCCGGAAGGCACACGCCCACGCCGAGCCCCGGTGCTCCAGTGGCTGCTGGCGCAGCAGGGTGACCCCGTGCCCGCCGCTCGACGAGGTGGCTGACGCGGCGGCCGAAGGGGCGGCCGAAGGCGCGACCCCCCACAGCCGGACCGTGCCGTCGCTGTCGCAGGCGGCCAGCAGCCGCCCCTCGTCGCCGAACATCACCTGGTACACGGCCCCCGTGCACCGCTCCAGCGTGCCGGCGGGCGCGCCGACGACCGGGTCCCACAGCCTGACCTGCCCGTCCGTGTCGCCGCTGACGAGGAGGTTGCCTTCGGGGTGGAAGTCGAGGGTGTAGACGCGCCCGGTGTGCCCGGCGAACGTGTGCAGCAGCCGTCCGTCGGCCACCCGCCACACGCGCACGGTGCCCTGGTCGCCGACGCCTTGGTCGCCGGTGGCCAGGAGGGTGCCGTCGGGGCTGAACCTGATGCGGTAGACGGCGCCGGCGTGTCCGTCGTGGCCGCCGAGTTCGCCGGTGCACAGCCCGGTCCTGGTGTCCCAGATCCGTACGTCGGCCGCCGCGTCGCCCGTGACCAGCGCGTGCCCGTCGGGGCTGAACACGGCCGAGTAGACGGGCGCCATGTGCCCCGGCAGCCGGTGCACGGGCTCGCCCGTCGCCACGTCCCAGAGCGTCACCAGGCCCTCGGCGTCGCCCGTGGCCAGCAGCCTGCCCGCCGCGTCGAGGGAGACGGGCCACACGCCGCCCGGGTGCACCTCCAGCCGGTGGCGGCAGTCGCCCGAGACCGGGTCCCACAGGCGTACGGTGCCGTCGGCGCCGCCCGTGGCGAGCACGTCGGCGCGGAACTTGACGGCGTAGACGCGGCCTTCGTGCCCGTGCAGGGTGCGCAGCGCGCGGCCGTCGTCGGCGGCGCAGACCAGCACGCCGCCGTCCTCGCTGCCCACCGCGAGGAGTTCGCCCTCGGGGCTGTACGAGATGGGCTCGGGCAGGCGGCTGGTGCGCATGTCGAAGCCGTACGGGACGCCCACGGCCGCCGGGCGGAACCCGGCCTCCACGGGCATGCCGGGCGCGATGGACGCGGTGCGCAGCTCGGGCGCCGCGCGCACCCCGGGGTCGGTGACGGGGTCGATGAGGGCTGCCCTGTTCCAGCGGCTGCCGTCCAGCCGTGCCCCGCGCAGATCGGCGCGGGTGAGGCGGGCCCTGCGCAGGTCGGCGCCGGTGAAGTCGGCGCCGCTCAGGTCGGCGCGGTCCAGGCGGGCGCCGACGAGCCGCGCGTCCCGCAGGATCGCGCCGGAGAGGTTGGCGCCGACGAGCCGCGCGTCGGTGAGGTCGGCGCCGGTGAGGTCGACGCCGGAGAAGTCGCGCGCCGACAGGTCCTCGCCCGCGAGGCGTGCCGCGCGCAGGTCGGCGTGGGAGGGGACGCGCAGCCTGTCGATGATCCGTACGGCGTTGGCGCGGGCCGCCTCGCTGGTGCCGGGGCCCGGGGTGTTGAGCACGCCCTGGACCCAGGTGGTGCACAGTTCGTGGTCGGCCAGATCGCAGAAGAACTCGACGGCGAGCTGGCTGAGCGGGCGCAGCGACAGCAGCGCGGGCTCCCCCGCCGAGAGCTGGGCCGCGGCCTCGCGCGCGACGAGCCACTCGATGACGGAGCCGTGGATGAACTGGAAGACGCCGTCCTCGGTGCGCACCAGCAGCGTGCCCGCGCCCACCGCCTGAACGGTCTCGTTGGGCGAGAGTGTGCTGCCCGCGAGCCCGGTGAGGGTGCCCGCGACCGTGTCGGCCAGCTCGTCCAGGCGCAGCGCGTTCCTGCCGCTCTCCCACATGCGCCGCGCGAGCGCGGTCACCGCCGCCCACAGGTCGTCGATGCCGAGGCCGGGCGCGGCGCCCGGACCGCCCTGGCCCCGGCGTTCCTCGTAGGCGAGCCAGGAGGTGAACACGTCCTCGTACAGCTTCGCCGGGCTCAGTGCGCGGCCCGCGCCCGCGACGGAGCGCAACTGGTCCTGGTCGAGGTCAGCGACGAAGCTCAGCAGCCGCGGGTTGCGGCACAGGGCGAGCAGGTCGGGGATGTTCTGGAGCAGCCGGAACCGCTGCTCCGCCGTGGCCTCGTCGCCGTAGCGGTTGACGAGGTAGGCGCGGATCTGGGCCGGGACGAACCCTTCGAGGGACAGGACGCGGCGCTGCGGCAGCAGTCCGACGCGTTCGCCGAGCGCGGTGAGGATCTGGTCCTGTGACTTGAAGTGCTGGGTGCGGCTGCTGACGATGATCTTCGCGTTGTCGACGGCGGCGTCCAGCAGCACCTGGAGATGGTCGGCGGCGCGGTCGTAGCTGACGCGGTTGACCAGCTCGTCGAAGCCGTCGAAGAGGAGCACGACGCGGCCCTGCGCGAGCATGTAGCGCAGCGCTCGCAGGTCGATGGTGTCCACGTCGTGCCCGGCGAGGTGCGCGGCGACGAGCCCTTCGAGGCTGTGCGCGCGGTCCAGGGTGTTGAGGGGGATCAGCAGCGGCGTCAGATGGGGCAGCCGCTCGGGGATGCGGCGGGCCAGCTCGCGCAGCGCGAACGTCTTGCCGTGCCCGAAGTCGCCGAGCAGCAGCATGAAGCGGCCGTGGTCGGCCTCCAGCATCTGGAGCATGTTCTCGACGAGGCCGTCGCGCTCCTCGCCGTCGGGGCGCTCCGCGTCGCGGTAGCGCTGCGGGAGGTAGAGGCCGGGCGCGTAGCGGCCGTCGCCTTCGAGGCGGGCCGTCTGCGCGGTGACGTAGGAGCGCAGGTCGAGCAGGCCCTGGAATTCGAGGAAGCTGCGCACACGGATGCCCCGGCGTCCGGCGCGCTCGCGCAGCCCGCTCTCCGGGGGCGGCCCCTCGTAGACCAGCTCGGCCTCCGAGCCGACGTCGGTGGCGTGCGCCTGCGCGACGAAGCGGTCCAGTTCCTCGTCCGTCGGGGTGCCGGGGTGGACGGCGATGCGCTGCTGGCGCACCACACCCTCCTCGCTCCAGGTGGCCATGACCTGCGTCATGTCCTCCGGTGTACGGCGCGGGATGTCGCGCAGCCGCACGCCTTCCCTGCGCGCCTGGCACACCTCCCTGACGCGCTCGGCGAGGGAGTCGGCGGGCCCGTCGACGGGGCGGTTGTCCTCGGGCACGGCGGCCGGGGGCGGCGTGGCGGGCTCGGCCGGCGCGGCGAAGACGCCATGCGCACGGTGCCACTCGGTGGGGAAGGTCGCGGGGGCACTGCCGCCCTCGTCGCTCCACCGGGTGACGCCCTCCGCGCTGATCCGCAGCAGTTCGCACCGCGCGGGCGCGGCCGAGCCGAACAGGGGCAGCTCCCCGGAGGCCGTGTGCAGCAGGTCGTGCGCGGGCTCCGACGAGGTGGTGCGGGGGCCTCCGGTGGGGCCGTGCAGGAGGAGGTGGAGGCGGGGCGCGGTCAGCCGCGCGAAGGTCTCGGCATCGCGCAGCGGCCCTGGCCCGCCGGGCGCGTCGCCGGGCTGCCGGCGCGCGGTGAGCGGGTGGCGCACGGCGCCGATGCGCAGCCAGCCCTCCTCCTCGTAGGTGCGCAGCGCCTCGGCGAACCAGGTGGCCTGGTCCCTGCCGAGCTGCCCGTACTGGTCGTCGGGGCGGTGGCTGTAGGCCATGGAGGAGTTGAACCCGGCGACGACGGTGTGCAGTTCGGGCACCGGGAACAGGGTCCAGGGCTGGTCGCTGTCGAAGACGGTGTCCAGGCCCTGGTAGAGGCCGCGGAACAGACGCGTGTAGTGGCGCCACTTGGGCCAGTACGGGGGCTGGGGCGCGATCTCGTCGGCCTCGCAGGTGTGGAAGTAGCCGAGGCAGGCGGCCTGGCTGACGTCCTGGTTGCCGGGGACGACCACGACGCGCTGGGGCGGCAGGTCGAGCTGGGAGCGCAGCCCGGTGAGGAAGGTGAGCGCCTGGTCGCACTCGCGGGGGCTGCCGGAGGCGGTGAGGTCGCCGGTGACCACGAGGAGGTCGGGCGAGGGCGCTCCCGCGTCCTTCAGCTCGATCAGGTCGCTCCAGATCTCCCTGCGCAGCGTGTCGGGCTCCCGCCCGCGCCCGAAGTCGGGCCCGGCCAGGTGCAGCACGGTCGTGGCGCCCTGGAGCGGCGTGCCGCCGGGCTCCTGCGGGTACCGGGGCGCCCGCGCGGGCCTGCGGCGGCCCGGCCAGCCCGTACGGCCCAGGGGGCGCGGGCCCTCGTCGGGGCGTGGGGGCATGGTGGCGCCGGACGCACCGCCGGGTGCCGCACCGCCGGGTGCCGCGCCGCCGGGATAGCCGGGCCGCTGCCCGGGGCGGGCGTGGCCCTCCATGGCCTGGCCGACGCGGGTGAGGAGCATGCCGCGCGCCGTGTCACTGTCGGTGACGCCGACGAGGTCGACGTAGGTGATGGTGGCCAGCAGCCCCTCGACGGGGGTGTCCTCGACGCGGACGGTGAGCAGCTTGCGCTCGGGCGCCTCCGGCTCGGCGCGCAGCGCCGCCTGCCACTCCATGCGGCCGTAGGTGGAGCGCTCGTAGTGGCGCGAGAGGACGGCGATGACGGCGACGGACTCGCTGACGCCACGGTCCATGAAGTCGATGAAGTTGGTGCCGGGGACAAAGTCCCACGCCTGGATCACCGTGCGGTACCCGGCCTCCTCCAGCGTCCAGGCGATCCACGAGGCCCATTGCTCGTCCGCCGGAGAGTAGCTGATGAAGAAGTCCAAGTCGCCGCTCTGACCCGCAAGTTCCCCGTTTCTCGCCATGCCGCCATCGTAGGAGCTGATCACAGAGCGGGCGACGGGCGGCGGGCAACGGATCACCGGGCGGCGGGCGCCGGGCCGCGCGTCATGGCCGAACACCGTGTGCGAACCTGTCTGCCGTGCGAATCCTCAAGCGCTTGCATCCGCTGGACTGGCTGGCAGCCGGGCTGCTCGTCTGCGGGCTCGTCCTCCTCGCGACGGGCGTGCTGCCGACCGGGCCCGCCGGGGAAGCGATGGCGCGCATCGGCCCCCTGCTGGTCTTCCTGGCCACGGTGATCGTGCTCGCCGAGCTGACGGGCAAGGCCGAGGTGTTCGACTCCGTGGCGTCCTGGGTGGCCCGCGCCGCGAAAGGCGACTACGTCCGGCTGTTCGGACTCTGCGTCCTGTTCGCCTCGGTCACCACGATCACCCTGAACCTCGACACCACGGCGGTCCTGCTCACCCCCGTGATGCTGGCGCTCGCGACCCGGGTGGGCATCGCGGCCGTGCCGCTCGCGATGACGACGGTGTGGCTGGCCAACACGGCCAGCCTGCTGCTGCCCGTCTCCAACCTGACGAACCTGCTGGCCGCCGACCGCGTCGCCCTCTCCCCCAGCGGCATGGCGGCCACCATGTGGGCGCCCCAACTGGTGTCCATCGCCGCGACCATGGCCTGCCTGTGGGGCTTCTACTGGCGACGCGGCAGGCGCGGCGCCGACACGTACACGCCGCCCGAGCCGCTGCGGCCGGCCGACCCGGTGCTGTTCCGGGTGAGCGCGGTGGCGGTCGCGGGCTTCCTGCTGGCGATCCTGGTGGCCGACGTGCCGCTGTGGTCGGCCTCCTCGACGGCCGCGCTGGTCGTCGTGGCCGTCTTCGCGCTGCGCCGCCGCCAGGAGCTGCGCCTCTCCCTGGTGCCGTGGCGGCTGCTGGTGCTGGTGCCCGGCATGTTCCTGGTCGTGGAGGCCGTCAACGCCAACGGGCTGCACGAACTGCTGAAGGCCGCCGTCGGCGACGACGGGGGGCTGCTCGGCATGCTGCGCTCGGCCGGTGTGGGCGCGGGGCTCTCCAACGTCCTCAACAACCTCCCCGTCTACCTCGCGGGCGAGGGCGCGGTGCCCGAGGCCAACCACGACCAGTTGCTGGCCCTGCTGATCGGCACCAACGTGGGCCCCCTGGTGACCCCATGGGCCTCGCTGGCGACACTGCTCTGGTTCGAACGCTGCCGCTGGCACGGCACGTCCATCCCGCTGGGGCGCTTCATGCTCACGGGGCTGGTCCTGGCGGTGACGGCGACGGTGGGTTCGACGGTGGCACTGGCGGTGGTCTGAGCGGGGGGGCGCTTCTACGGGGCGCCCGAGACCCGGATACGCCATACGCCTGCGGACGACGAGCCCTCTCGGGCACCCTGAACGAAACCCGCCTTCGCGGCGCTCTCCGCCGCAGGCCGCGAAGGGGCGCTCCCCGGAGGCGCGGGGGTGGTCCACACAGGGCGGTGCCCTTGGCTAGGGCACGCATGTGCTCCCCGCAGGCGCGGGCATGGACCGCATCCGCGAGGTCCGGTGCGCGCTCGCGGCCGTGGCAGCACGAGCGGTACATGCGCGAGTTGGACGACAGGCTGTACGGGTGGGGTACGACGGTCAGCGCTGTCGCGCGTTGAACTTACCGATCATCTCCGGCAGCTCGGCAAGTGTCTCGACGCGGAACGTCGGCAACTCGCGCGCTTCGGCGGTGTTCCACTGGATCGTCGCCCACGGCCCGCGGTGGATGAGCGCCGTGTGCATCCCGGCCGCAGCACCGGGGCGCAAGTCGTTGTCGACGCGGTCCCCGACGTACAGGATCTCCTCGGCCTCGGCAGGGACGACCTGGGCCAGTCGCCGGAAGAACTCGGGGTCGGGCTTGCTGGCGCCCCAGTCGTCCGAGGTGCCGGTCAGATCCACGTCGCCGGTGAACAGCTCGCGCAGGATGCCGCCCGCGCGCACGGTCTGGTTCCCCGCGATGCCCAACCACAGCCCGGTCTCGCGCAGCGCAGCGAGCGCCGGGCGCACATCCGGGTACAGGTCGTCCTCACCGAAGTGCTCCGGCTGCCCGGCGGCGGCCCGTGCCTCGCGCTCGGCGTACAGGTCGAAGCCGGGCCGGAACTCCTGGAACACTTCGCGGTAGTCGCGGCCTTGGGCGATGACCGCCCCGAACATGGCGTGGAAAGTGTGACGCGGGACGCCGAGCCAGTCGGCCCAGGTGCCGTACTCCCGCGTCTCGTCGACCAGGCATTCACCGACGTCGAAGGCCACCGCGCGAATCATGCCCGCAGGGTATATGCAGCCTCGTGCGTGTAACGCTGTGCGCAGGGTAAACGCTGGCCATCGCAGTACCTTCGCCATATGGCCGACATCATCGGTCCCGAGCAGCACGCCCTCCTCATCGAGAACCGGCGGGGCGAAGTGATGCAAAATGACGGATTCCGCGACTAGCATCCCAGCTCACGAAGGGTGCTCCCCGCACACGCGGGGGTGGTCCGTGGATATGTACGGCTCGCTGGTGGCATAAAGCGTCTGACCAGGGCGGGGGTTGCCTTCGTGATCCGATGGGATCAGATGGCGGGGATGAGGGACCCGCCCCCGGACCGCTGCCGAGGCACCCCGAGGGCGGGAGTACGCGGGTCAGCCCGGGAGCACGGTGGTGAGCTGGAGTTTTCGGCCGCCGACGAGCGGGGCGGTGAGGATGACCGTGCGGCCCTCGTGTGTCAGCGCCTTGCCGATGCGGGCATGGCGGGCCTGCCACCAGTGGCGGGGCGCGAGGAGGGTGCTGAGGCAGTCGCGCGTTTCGCCGTCCACCGTGATGCGCTCGCCCTTTTCACGGAGCCGTAGGGGATGGCAGGCGTGGGCGGTGAGGAGGGTGGCGAGGTTGCCTTCCATGATCTCGATGACCTGCCCCGACGGCATGGGGCGCGGGTAGCTGGTGAGGAACGCGGGCCCCTGCGGGAGTTCGTACATCAGGCGCACGGCGCGGTCCTGGATGCGGCGCATGACGAAGTGTGATTGTTGGCCGTCGAGTACGGCGACGGGGAAGCCTGCGGTGGTGGCCCAGCCGTGGGGGTCGTAGAGGACGTCTTCGGGGTCGGCGGGGATGAGGACGGTGTGGTCGCGCGGCACGGGGTTGCTCCTGGGGTTCAGCGGGTGGCGGTGACGTAGACGAGGGTGACGATGAGTGCGGCGAGGACGGTGACGGAGGCGATCTGTTCGCGCCGGCCCGGCGGGCACAGGGGGCAGGCCAGGGCTGGTGGGTCCGGCTCGTGCCACTGGACGATGCGGCCCTCTGCGGTCCAGCAGCGGCACCAGGCACACGCCCCCGTCACCGCCGCCACCCGGCCCTCCGGGCCACGAGCTGGTGGAGTGCCTGCGGCCGGAGCACGCGGACGGGCTCGGGGCCGATGACCAGGGTGCTGCCGTCGGCGAAGAGAAGATGGCGGCGCTCGCGGCCCACCGCACGCAGATCCCCGACCGTGCGGTAGGCACAGCCGACGACGCAGATGTCGCCCACGCGGACAGTGCGCGCGGTCACCTCGACCGGCGCGACCAACCACGCTGGAACGGGGCGGCCCTTCATGACGGACTCACCACCCGCAGGGCGGGCGGGGGCTCGGTGCCCTGCTCGGCGTCGGCGCGCCGCTTGCCCGCGCCGGACAGGACGGCGATGGCGCGGGCCAGCTCCTCGCCCGTCACGGCGATGCGGTCCAGCGCGAACCCGACGTAGCGGCGGTGCCGGGCGCACAGCCACAGCGGCCGGTGATGGGGACTCGTCCCCGCGGTGACGTGTTCGCACACGGCCCCCTCGTGCACCGTGTCCTCGACGCCGCATTCGGGCTCGGGCTCGGTCACCGTGCCGCCTCCGTGTTCGTGCTCGCGGCACGGGCCTCGTCTTCGGCGGCGATGTCGGCCGCGCACCCATCGCACACCTTCACCGGGACGGTGCGCGTGCGCGTCTGCGGGCTCGCACCCCGCTCGTCACCGGAGTACAGCTCAAGGACCGTCAGCGTGCCGGGCACCCGACAGCACCGGAAACAGCACGGGCTCACCGCCCGGCCCCGCTCTCGTGCTCGCGAGGTCCGTGCTCGGCGCGGATGACCGCGTCGAGGACGACGTGCAGCAACCGTGCGTCGGTGAGCCCGTGTTCAGCCCACGGCCTTACCCAGTGCGGGGAGGCGGAGCGCGTGCACCAGCCAGGCGGGATCGTGAGGTACTGCGTGGTGCTGAGGAGTTGGACGCACGAGATGGCGGCGACCACCCACCCCTTGGTCGCGCCCGGGTAGGTGAGCCAGATCAGGCGGTACCCGTAGGGGTCGCGGATGACCGCACCCGACTCCCTCCCAAGCCGGGCCAGTACCCGGTCACCCAGGTATGACGGGACCACGGCCGCATCCCAGTGAACCCCCGCAGGGGTCAGCTCGGCGACGAGCCCGACGGGCGGGGACCAGGCGTCAGACGGGGGCGCCCCCGGTGACGCAAAAGTGGATCTCACGGCTACCCCTTCGCTACGTTCCGTACGTACGCGCAACGTAGAGCGAGGTACAACAGCAGTGAGCACGCAAAGTGCGTGCCTTGTGCGGGGGTTCGCCATGGACACTGGACGCATCGGTCGCCGCATCGCCCACTGGCGTGAGCGTCGCGGCTTCACCCAGGCCGACTTCGGCCGACACATGGGCCAGACGAAGCGCCGGGTGCAGGAACTGGAGGGCGGGCGCCGCCAAGGGGACCCGCGGCTCTCTGTCCTGATTCGCGCCTCCGAGGTCCTCCGCGTCCCCCTGGAGCAACTACTGATAGACGGCCCTCCTGATCCGCCACCTGCGACTACACCTCCAGTTGAGATAGTCGGAGTCATCGACTCCATCTATCAGAGGCTGCCGGAAAGCGCGCCGCTTCCGACGATGGAGCAGATGAGGAACCGCCTGGTGTACTGCTGTGCGGCGTACCAGGCATGCCACTTCACCGCTCTTGGCCGTGACCTCCCGACACTGATCATGCAGGCGGAGCGCGCCGCAGACCTGGTCGGACCGGAGGCCATGGAGGCACACGCACTGCATTCTCGGGTCCTCCAGCTCACTGCATCACTGCTGCACAAGTACGGTGCCAGCACGGCGATTGCCGCAGGCGTCGTCGCAGACCGGGCGCTGGCTGCTGCGAAGGCCGCTGGCTCTCCAGTCGCCATCGGAGCGGCCTCCCGTCAGGTAGCACGGAGCCTGACGCACCAGCAGCAGCCTGCGGCAGCAGCCGCGTTCGCCGTAGACGCCGCCCGGCGCCTCAGTGACGACCTCACTTCTGGCGGCCCGGAAGGTCTCTCCACGCTCGGGATGCTCTACCTCGTCGCGGCCACCGCCACATCCACCGTGCAGCGGTCGACGAACGTGGTGGAGCGGGCGAGCGGGTACATCGCGCAGGCGGCCGAAGCGGCAGACCGGCAGGGTGCCGACCTTAACGCCGACTGGACGATGTTCGGTCCCACCAACGTGCGTCTGCACCGGGTGGACGTGGCTGCGCGCTTCGAGGACGGGTGGTCAGCGCTGGAGGCAGCGGAAGAGATTGACGCCACCGCGTTCGACGGGATGGCTCGGGAACGCAAGGCGCAACACCTCATCACGATGGCACGCGCCAGCCTCTTGACGCGGCGCAAGAACGCCGCTGTCGAGTCTCTTCTTGAGGCGGCTCGAATCGCTCCCGAAGAGGTAATCGGGCGACAGGCCACGATGGACCTGGTGAAAGACGTACTACGGGCAGTTCCCATGCCGAGCGAGAAGTTGCGCGAGCTGGGCCGTCGATGTGGACTCCCCGCATGACGATTCTGTATCTGATCTCGTGCGCGGCTGGGCCCACTCGGTACGTCGATGAGGCCGTACGCCTCGCGCAGCAGGACGGCTGGGACGTATGCCTCGTCCTTACCCCCGCTGCCGCCCGCTGGTGGGAGCAGCGGATGCCGGAACTGGAAGAACTGACAGGGCGCACGGTGCGGTCGCAGTACAAGCTGCCCTGGGAGTCGGACGCCTTGCCGCCCGCCGACGCGATGCTCGTGGCGCCGATGACGACGACGAGCGCCTGCAAGTGGGCGGCCGGGATCACGGACACGGTGGCGCTCGGACTCCCCGCCGAGGGCGTGCACCTCGGGGTACCGGTTGTCGCGGCCCCGTTCTGGTCTACAGCTCTGGGCGCGCAGCCCGCAGTGGGTCGAGCGGTGGAAACACTGCGGGAGCAAGGCGTACAGGTGATGTTCGGGCCAGGCGAGCCGCATCCACCGAAGCAAGGCGACTCGCGCGGGTTCTCCTGGAATCTGGCGCTGGCTGCCGCCCGTGAGGCTGCCGTGTAGCCGTGCTGTGGCGCGGCGCGCGGGAGAAGCGCGGGCCACGGCAGTGGAGTCGCGGCCCGCCGACATCATCGGTCCCACCACCCATGCCCACCTCATCGAGAACCCGCAGGGCGAAGTGATGCAGAATAACGGATTCCGCGACTAGCATCCCAGGTCACGAAGAGTGCTCCCCGCACGCGCGGGGGTGGTCCCTCCCTGCCCGAGGGCCCTGACGCCCGCCACGGGTGCTCCCCGCACGCGCGGGGAACCGCACCCTCACCCCACGCCGCCCCGCCCCGTACCCGCCTCCGCCACCATGTCCAGCAGAAGCGGGACCGCCTCTGGCCGGGCCGCGACGAAGCTGCGGTTCGTGTCGGGGCCGCTGAAGCCCACGCGGAACGGGCCGCCGTCCAGCGTGCGGAACTCGACGCCCGCCTCGGCCGCGAGCAGCGCGCCCGGCGGGAAGTCGATGCCCTCGGCGCGGTAGCCGACGTAGCCGTCGATCGTGCCGCGCGCCAGCATGGTCCAGCCCAGCAGCGGCGCCCACAACTGGAGCACCCGCCGCGAGCGCCGCTCCAGCGCTCCGCGCAGTGCCGTCGCCGTCGGGTCGCCGCGGCCCACCGCGTGCCCCTGGGTCCAGGCGAGCACGGGCCCCGACCTGGGCACCGGCGCGGCCGGGCCCGTCAGCCTGCCCGAGGCGCCGTAGGCGCCCCCGCCGAGCGCGGCCCGCCAGGTGGCGCCGGTCACCGGCTCGTGGACGACGCCGACGACGGGCGCCCCGTCGACGCACAGGCCGATGCCCACGGCGTAGGCGGTCAGCCCTATGGCGACGTTGTTGCTGCCGTCCAACGGGTCGACCAGCCAGGTGCGTTCGCCCACCGCGTCGAACAGCCCGGCCTCCTCGGACAGGATGCGCTCGTGCGGGAAGTGGGTCTGGAGGCGGGCGAGGATGACCTTCTCTGCCGCGAGGTCGAGGTCCGTGACGACGTCGCCGTCGTCGCCCTTCTCGCCCACCGCGTGGGCCTCGCGGAAGCGGGCGCGCAGCAGCGCCCCCGCTTCCTCGGCCGCCGCGACGGCCACCCGCTGCTCGCGCGCGTAAGGCCGCCCCGCGTCGTCCGTGTCCCCGTCAGTCACACTGCTCGGCATGGATCCTCCTGAGTGCGGTGCGCACGGTCCGTTCGGTGTGGCCTGCCCCGCACAGCCGCCGCACCATGCGGTGACGGTCGCCGTGCAGAGGTCCCAGGGAGAGGTCGGAGCGGCCCGGCAGGGATCTGCCGAGCACGAGTGTCGCGGCGGGGCTGCCCTTGGCGACGACGGTGGCGTGGAACTCGCCCGCCGCCATCGCGTAGGTCTCTCCGCCCGAGCTGGTGTGTTCAGGGCCCGGCTCGCCGCGCACGAGCCGCGCTGTGGGCAGCAGTTCGTCGACGCCGCCGGGCTCGCTGCGCACCTCGTAGATCCGGTGCGTGGGCCGCGCGGCGTCCTCCGTCACCCGTACGGGGAGGTTGGCGACCCGGCCGTAGAGCACGTGGCTGAGCAGTTCCCAGCTGTGCGCGTGCATGGGCGCGGCCAGCGGTTCGACGGGCGCGCCGTCGGCACCGCCGGCTCCGCCGCTCTCGAAGAGGTGGAGGCAGATGCCGAGCGCGCCATCGCGCAGGAGCGGCAGGCAGAGGAAGCCGAGCGGGTGCCGTACCGCGCGCAGCGGCCGTGCGCCGGAGGCGATGTCCTCCAGCGCGCCGACGACGCTCGCGCGAAGCTCGGCGGGGGCCGCGCCTTCCGGGTCGTGCCGGAGCGCGTGTTCGAGCTTGTCGTAGTCCATGGTGCCGCGCCCGAGGCGTCTCACCTCCGGTAGGGATCCTCGGCGTGCAGGGCCTTTCCAATGATCTCGCCGACGTCGCCGTCGGTGAAGACGGCGGGGAGGGGCAGGCCCAACTCGTCGAAGACCGTGCGTACTTCGTCCACCGTGGGCTCCTCGCTCAGGGAGGGGATGCCCCGCAGGTCGAGGCGGACGGCCTGCTCCCTGCTCTGGTGCAGTTCGGTCACGTAGTAGTCGTAGAGCGGCTGGTCCCGTGCGACGAGGAGGTTGACGCGGCTGGGGTCGTCCTGGGTGATGATCAGGCAGGACTCGGAGAGATCGAAGCGCAGCGTCGGCACGCCGGAGGAGAGGTGGACGCTGATCTCCAGCGTGTCCAGCCGCTGCCGGAACCAGCAGGCGGCGAGGACGGTGGCGTACGCCTCCTTGCGGGTGCGGTCGGTGGTCCAGGCGTCGGCAGCCGCGACGTTGCGCTGGCGGGCGAAGGTCTGCCGGAAGCGCGCATAAGCCGAGCAGGTCTGCTCGTCACCCGGGTTGATGATGTCGATCTTCACGCTGAGCTGGGCGCGCTGCCTGGTGGCCGCCTCCACGCAGCGGGGCAGGGTGACGGCGCGCAGATAGGTGCCCGTGCCGCCCTTGAAGTACCAGCGGTTGGTCTGCTGCCTGGCCGTCTCCAGTGCGTCGCCGACCTCGTCGCCGGAGAGCGAGCGCACCATGGCGAGGTCCTCCAGGGCGCGACGGGTCTCCGCCGACGCCTCGCGGATGTCGGACATGCGGCGCAGTCGCTCGCTCATCGAGCCGACGGCCAGCGCGCCGAGCACCAGCAGCGTGGCGCCGGAGGAGACGTCGTCGCTGACGACGTCGCCGAACACGTCGAGGAAGCCGATCGTCAGGCCGAGCCCGACGGCGATGACGACGTCCAGGTTCCTGATCACCCACGCGACGCTCGTCTCGACGCGTCCCACCCGCTGTGCCACCGGTAGTTCCCTCCCCGTCAGTGACCAGCATCGTAGGAGTCAGCGGGGTGCGCTGGCCAGGCGGCCCCGGGTGTCGTGCGCATGGCATCCCGTACGGCCCGTACGGTCCGGTCCCGTACGACACAGCGGTGCCTTCCCTCGGTCGGGGTTGAGGGAAAGCACCGCGTGTGTCCGCACGACGCTGTACGGAAGTGTGACGGTCCGTCGTCCGACGGGCCGGGCCGACCGTACGGTCAGACGGCCAGTGCCCTGTCCGTCGGGCGGATCGGGGCCGGGAGGGCGCTGGCGCCCGTGAGGTAGCGGTCCACGCCCTTGGCCGCCGAGCGGCCCTCGGCGATGGCCCACACGATCAGCGACTGGCCGCGCCCCGCGTCACCGGCGACGAAGACGCCGTCGACGCTGGTGGCGTAGTCCGCGTCGCGGGCCACGTTGCCGCGCTCGTCCAGCTCGACGCCGAACTGCTCGACGAGGCCGTTGTCCTTGTCGATGCCGGTGAAGCCCATGGCGAGGGTGACGAGCTGGGCCGGGATCTTCCGCTCGGTGCCCGGCTTCTGCTCCAGCTTGCCGTCCTTGAACTCCACCTCGACGAGGTGCAGCCACTGGACGTTGCCGTCCTCGTCGCCCTCGAAGTGGGTGGTGTTGACGGAGTAGACCCGCTCGCCGCCCTCCTCGTGCGCGGAGGTGACCTTGTAGAGCATGGGGAACGTCGGCCAGGGCTGGTTCGGGTTCCGCTCCTCGCCCGGCTTGGGCATGATCTCCAACTGGGTGACGGAGGCCGCGCCCTGGCGGTGTGCCGTGCCGACGCAGTCGGCGCCGGTGTCACCGCCGCCGATGACGACGACGTGCTTGCCCTGGGCGCTGATCGGGGAGACCGTCAGATCGCCCTCCTGCACCTTGTTGGCCAGCGGCAGGTACTCCATCGCGAAGTGGATGCCGTTCAGCTCGCGCCCCGGGACCTTCAGGTCGCGGGAGGTGGTGGAGCCCGCGGCGATGACGACGGCGTCGTACCGCTTGCGCAGCTTCCGCGCGTCCAGATCGCGGCCGATCTCCACCTCGGTGCGGAACTTGGTGCCCTCCGCGCGCATCTGCTCGATGCGGCGGTTGATGTGCCGCTTCTCCATCTTGAACTCGGGGATGCCGTAGCGCAGGAGCCCGCCGATGCGGTCGGCGCGCTCGTAGACCGCGACGGTGTGGCCCGCGCGGGTGAGCTGCTGCGCCGCCGCGAGACCGGCCGGGCCCGAGCCGATGACGGCGACGGTCTTGCCCGACAAGCGCTCCGGGGGCTGCGGGGTGACGTCCCCCCGGTCCCACGCCTTGTCGATGATGGTGACCTCGACGTTCTTGATGGTCACCGGCGGCTGGTTGATGCCCAGCACGCACGCCGACTCGCAAGGCGCGGGGCACAGGCGGCCCGTGAACTCCGGGAAGTTGTTGGTGGCGTGCAGCCGCTCACTGGCCGCGCTCCAGTCCTCCCGGTAGGCGTAGTCGTTCCACTCGGGGATCAGGTTGCCCAGCGGACAGCCCTGGTGGCAGAAGGGGATGCCGCAGTCCATGCAGCGCCCGGCCTGCTTGCTGATGATGGGCAGCAGCGAGCCCGGGACGTAGACCTCGTTCCAGTCCTTGACACGCTCCTCGACCGCACGGGTCTCGGCGACCTCGCGGTCGGTGGTCAGGAAGCCCTTGGGGTCAGCCATTGGTCGCCGCCTCCATCATCTTCTCGTGGGTCTCGCTCGTGGAGAGTCCCGCTCGCTCGGCGGCTTCCTTGGCGGCGAGCACGGCCTTGAAGGTGGACGGCAGGACCTTCTTGAAGCGGGTCACTGCCGAGTCCCAGTCGGCGAGGAGCTTCTCGGCCACGGTCGAGCCGGTCTCCTCCTGGTGGCGGCGCACCACGTCGTGCAGCCACTTCCTGTCGTCGTCGTCCAGCTCGTCCACGGCGTCGCGCAGACCGATGTTGACGTTGTCCGGGTCGAGGTCGATGACGTACGCGGTGCCGCCGGACATGCCCGCGCCGAAGTTGCGGCCCGTCTCGCCCAGGATGACGGCCTTACCGCCCGTCATGTACTCGCAGCCGTGGTCGCCGACGCCCTCGGAGACGACCGTCGCGCCCGAGTTGCGGACGCAGAAGCGCTCGCCCACCCGGCCGCGCAGGAACATCTCGCCGCCGGTCGCGCCGTACGCGAGGGTGTTGCCCGCGATCGTCGAGAACTCGGCGAGGTGGTCGGCGCCACGGTCGGGGCGGACGACGAGCCTGCCGCCCGAGAGGCCCTTGCCGACGTAGTCGTTCGCGTCGCCCTCCAGGCGCAGTGTGATGCCGCGCGGGACGAAGGCGCCGAAGGACTGGCCCGCGGAGCCGGTGAAGGTGATGTCGATGGTGTCGTCGGGCAGTCCCGCGCCGCCGAACTTCTTCGTCACCTCGTGCCCGAGCATGGTGCCCACGGTCCGGTTGATGTTGCGGATCGCGACCTGCCCGCGCACGGGCTGCGCCGACTCGGGGGTGTCGGCGGAAAGGGCGTCGGCGGCCAGCTTGATGAGCTGGTTGTCGAGCGCCTTCTCCAGGCCGTGGTCCTGGCCGACGACCTGGTGGCGGGCCGCGTCCTCGGGCAGCTCGGGCACGTGCAGCAGCGGGGCCAGGTCAAGGCCGCGTGCCTTCCAGTGGTCCACGGCGCGGGAGGTGTCCAGCAGCTCGGCGTGCCCGATGGCCTCGTCGAGGGTGCGGAAGCCCAGCTCGGCGAGGATCTCGCGGACCTCCTCGGCGATGAACTCGAAGAAGTTCACGACGAACTCGGCCTTGCCGCTGTAGCGCTCGCGCAGGGTCGGGTTCTGGGTGGCGATGCCGACCGGGCAGGTGTCCAGGTGGCACACGCGCATCATGACGCAGCCTGAGACGACGAGCGGCGCGGTGGCGAAGCCGAACTCCTCGGCGCCGAGCAGCGCGGCGATGACCACGTCGCGGCCCGTCTTGAGCTGCCCGTCGGTCTGCACGACGATGCGGTCGCGCAGCCCGTTGAGCAGCAGCGTCTGCTGGGTCTCGGCGAGACCCAGCTCCCAGGGGCCGCCCGCGTGCTTGAGCGAGGTGAGCGGCGAGGCGCCGGTGCCGCCGTCGTGCCCGGAGATGAGCACCACGTCGGCGTGCGCCTTGGAGACACCGGCGGCGACGGTGCCGACGCCGACCTCGGAGACCAGCTTGACGTGAACGCGCGCCTGGGGGTTGGCGTTCTTCAGGTCGTGGATGAGCTGGGCGAGGTCCTCGATGGAGTAGATGTCGTGGTGCGGCGGCGGCGAGATGAGGCCGACGCCGGGCGTGCTGTGCCGGGTCCTGGCGACCCAGGGGTAGACCTTGTGGCCGGGGAGCTGGCCGCCCTCGCCGGGCTTGGCGCCCTGGGCCATCTTGATCTGGATGTCGTCGGAGTTGACCAGGTATTCGCTGGTCACGCCGAACCGCCCGGAGGCGACCTGCTTGATGCTGGAGCGCCGCGCCGGGTCGTAGAGCCGCTCCGGGTCCTCGCCGCCCTCGCCGGTGTTGGACTTGCCGCCGAGCTGGTTCATGGCGATGGCCAGCGTCTCGTGGGCCTCCTGTGAGATGGAGCCGTAGGACATGGCGCCGGTGGAGAAGCGCTTGACGATGTCGCTGACGGACTCGACCTCGTCGATGGAGATCGGCTCGCGGGCCGCCTCGCCGGAGGACTTGAACTGGAACAGGCCGCGCAGCGTCATCAGCCGCTCGGACTGCTCGTTCACGCGCTCGGTGTACTGCTTGAAGATGTCGTAGCGGCGCGAGCGGGTGGAGTGCTGGAGGCGGAAGACCGTGTCCGGGTCGAACAGGTGCGGCTCGCCCTCGCGGCGCCACTGGTACTCGCCGCCGATGTCCAGGTCGCGGTGGGCCGGGGCGATGCCGGTGGCGGGGTACGCCTTGGCGTGCCGGGCCGCGACCTCCTTGGCGATGACGTCGAGGCCGGCGCCGCCGATCTTCGTCGTCGTGCCGTGGAAGTAGGTGTCGACGAAGCTCTCATCGAGCCCGACGGCCTCGAAGACCTGCGCGCCGCGGTACGAGGCGACGGTGGAGATGCCCATCTTGGACATCACCTTGAGCACGCCCTTGCCCAGTGCGTAGATCAGGTTGCGGATGGCCTGCTCGGGGTCCATGTCGCCGGGCAGGAAGGTGCCCGCGCGGACCAGATCCTCGACGGACTCCATGGCCAGGTACGGGTTGACCGCGGCGGCGCCGTAGCCGATGAGGAGCGCCACGTGGTGCACCTCGCGCACGTCGCCCGCCTCGACCAGCAGCCCGACCTGGGTGCGCTGCTTGGTGCGGATGAGGTGGTGGTGCACGGCCGAGGTGAGCAGCAGCGACGGGATCGGCGCGTGCTCGGCGTCCGAGTGCCGGTCGGAGAGCACGATGAGCCGGGCGCCCGCCTCTATGGCAGCGTCGGCCTCGGCGCAGATCGCCTTGATGCGCTCGGACAGGCCCTTGCCGCCCTCGGCGACCCGGTAGAGGCCGGAGAGGGTGGCGGCCTTGAGCCCCGGCATGTCGCCGTCGGCGTTGATGTGGATGAGCTTGGCCAGCTCGTCGTTGTCGATCACCGGGAAGGGCAGGGTGACGCTGCGGCACGAGGCGGCCGTCGGCTCCAGCAGGTTGCCCTGCGGGCCGAGCGACGAGTGCAGCGAGGTCACCAGCTCCTCGCGGATGGCGTCCAGCGGCGGGTTGGTGACCTGCGCGAACAGCTGGGTGAAGTAGTCGAAGATCAGCCGCGGGCGCTCGGAGAGCGCCGCGATCGGCGAGTCCGTGCCCATCGAGCCGATCGGCTCGGCGGCCATCTTGGCCATCGGCGCGAGCAGGACGCGCAGCTCCTCCTCGGTGTAGCCGAAGGTCTGCTGGCGGCGGGTGACCGAGGCGTGGGTGTGCACGATGTGCTCGCGCTCGGGCAGGTCGGCGAGCTTGATGAGCCCGGCCTCCAGCCACTCCTGGTACGGCTGCTCGGCGGCGAGCGTCGCCTTGATCTCGTCGTCCTCGATGATGCGGTGCTCGGCGGTGTCCACGAGGAACATGCGGCCCGGCTGGAGGCGGCCCTTGCGGACGATCTTCGCCGGGTCGATGTCGAGGACGCCGACCTCGGAGCCGAGGACGACGAGGCCGTCGTCGGTGACCCAGTACCGCCCTGGACGCAGACCGTTGCGGTCGAGAACGGCGCCGACCTGGGTGCCGTCGGTGAAGGTGACGCAGGCGGGGCCGTCCCAGGGCTCCATCATCGTGGAGTGGTACTGGTAGAAGGCGCGCCGGGCCGGGTCCATGGAGTCGTGGTTCTCCCACGCCTCGGGGACCATCATCAGCACGGAGTGCGGCAGCGAACGCCCGCCGAGGTGCAGCAGCTCCAGCACCTCGTCGAAGGAGGCCGAGTCGGAGGCCCCGGGCGTACACAGCGGGAAGATCCGGTTCAGCTTCTCGCCCTCGGGGCCGAACAGCTCCGAGGCGAGCTGGGACTCGCGGGCCCGCATCCAGTTGCGGTTGCCCTGCACCGTGTTGATCTCGCCGTTGTGCGCGACGAAGCGGTACGGGTGGGCCAGCGGCCAGCTCGGGAAGGTGTTGGTGGAGAAGCGGGAGTGCACCAGCGCGACGGCGGTGGCGAACCGCCGGTCGGACAGGTCGGGGAAGAAGGGTTCGAGCTGCCCTGTGGTCAGCATGCCCTTGTAGACGATGGTGCGGCACGACAGCGAAGGGAAGTACACGCCCGCCTCGCGCTCGGCGCGCTTGCGCAGCACGAAGGCGAGCCGGTCCAGCGCGAGCCCGGAGGCGGCCTCGGCGTCGGCGCCGGAGGCCGCGGACACGAAGAGCTGGCGCAGCGACGGCATGGTCTCGCGGGCGCCCGAGCCCAGGAGCTGCGGCGCCACGGGGACGTCGCGCCAGCCGAGGACGTCCAGGCCCTCTTCGGCGGCCAGCGTCTCGATCTCCGAGACGGCAGCCGCGGCTTCCGTCTCGTCATTCGGGAGGAAGGCGATACCGACGGCGTAGGAACCGGCCTCGGGAAGCGCGAAGGAGACCGTCTCCCGCAGGAAGGCGTCCGGAACCTGGAGGAGGATGCCCGCGCCGTCGCCCGTGTCGGGGTCGGAGCCTGTGGCACCGCGGTGTTCCAGGTTGCGCAGGACGGTCAGCGCGCGTTCGACGAGGTCGTGGCTGGCCTCACCCGTCAGTGTCGCCACGAAGCCGACGCCACAGGCGTCATGCTCGTACCGGGGGTCGTACATCCCCTGCTTGGCAGGGTGGGCCGCCTGAGACGCAGCACGCATCGGCTCTCCCGTCGTCGTCGTGGCAGTTGTGAGTGCCGAGGGACGACGTTGGCCCTCTGCAGGAACAAATTTTCGTGCAGGTTACATGATGGCCCACTTCCCGAAAAGTGGATGCCATATTCCAGGATGCGGACGGTGCACCTGGTTGCGATACGAAGGGAAGACTCCCTCAGAACCCGTGATCTCGCAGGCCAGCGCGGGCTTCTTTGCTCGCGGGCCTTCCGGCTTCTGCCCACCGTTGAACAAACTGAAACCGTCGAGTAACACCGAGATCATGCCGCGCCGTCCTGAACACGCGCCATGACTCAGCCCACAGCCACTCCGAAGGCCGTGCCCAGCCCGTACGTCACAGCGGCCGCGGCACCACCCAGCGCGAGCTGACGCAGACCGCTGAACCACCACGGCCGCGCCGTCACCCGTGCCACGACGGCACCGCACACGAACAGTCCCAGCAGCGCCAGCGCCACCGCGGGCCACAGCGAGGCCGCACCGGCCAGATACGGCAGTACGGGCATGATGGCGCCGACCGAGAAGGAAAGGAAGGAGGAGACCGCGGCGACCGTCGGAGAGGGCAGATCGGCCGGATCCACACCCAGCTCCTCGCGGGCGTGTATCTCCAGCGCCTGCTCGGGGTCCCGGTGCATCTGCTCGGCGACCTGACGGGCCAGCTCCGGGTCCACACCACGGGACACGTACAGTTCCGCCAGCTCGGTGACCTCGTCCTCCGGGTGGCGGCGCAGCTCCCGGCGCTCCACCTCCAGCTCGGCCTGCACCAGCTCGCGCTGCGAGGCGACGGAGGTGTACTCACCCGCCGCCATCGAGAAGGCACCGGCTGCGAGGCCGGCGAGCCCGGAGATCACCACGGTCTGCGAGGAGGCGGAGCTGCCCGCCACGCCCGTCATCAGGCCGAGGTTGGAGACCAGACCGTCCATGGCACCGAAGACGGCGGGGCGCAGCCAGCCGCCGTTGACGTCGCGGTGGGTGTGCGTGACGGCGGTGGAGCCGTCCTCACCGGGCGCGGTGACATCCGGGGTGGCCTCGGTGTGCTGACGCGCGTCGTCGGTCACGGTGATCACGGTGGTCATGATGCTGTGCGCTCCCTTCCGAAGGGATGAAGGGCGGATACCCATCTTTCCCAACACTTCGAAGGTACGCCCGCATTTCCACCCCGCGCTAGCAAGGAAGGCCGTACTAACCGTCCCGACCAGCGGCTTTGCCACGAGGGCCCTCGCGGGCCGCCGCCTCCGCCGCCGCCTGCGCTTCCTCCGCCTCGCCCGCCTCGCGGAAGGTCTCGGCCAGCTCGTCGGCGACGAGGTGCTCGCGATCCAGCCTGTTGGTGCGGTAGGCGGCGCGGCCGACCATATGGGCCGCGACGGGCGAGGTCAGGAGCTGGAAGAGCCCGACGAGGACCAGGGTGCCGAGGTCGATGGCACTGCGCAGCCACAGCCCCGCGCCGATCAGCACCAGCAGCAGCCCGAACGCCTGCGGCTTGGTGGCCGCGTGCATCCGGGTGAGTACGTCGGGCAGCCGCACGAGGCCGATTCCGGCCACCAGGCACAGCAGCGCACCGGCCAGCATGAAGACCGCTCCGACCGCGTCGGCGACGCCTTCCCAGTTCACCGCTGCCCCCCTTCTCCGGCGGGGCCGCCGCCCGCTGTCCACTCCGTGGACGGCCGCGTGGACTGCACCGTGGACGCCGGTTCCGCCGGCGGCTCCGTGGCGGACGGCTCCGTGCCCGTGTCCGTGTTCTCGTCGACGTCCTCGCCGCCCGCCTCGTCGCGCAGCGCCATGAACCGGGCGACGCCGACGGACCCCGTGAAGCCCAGGAAGGAGAGCACCAGGAGCACCGGCAGGTAGTACCCGACGCGCTGCGCCGCCGTGTACACGCCGATGCCCGCCATCATCACCGCCACCAGCGCGTCCAGCGCGACGGCCCGGTCCAGCGTCGAGGGGCCCCGCACCAGGCGGACCGTCACCAGGCAGCCCGAGACGAGCAGCAGCCCGGCGACGATCATCAGGATCACGTCGTCCACTTTCCCGCCTCCCTCTCCGACCGTTCCGCACGTTCCGCCCGCTCCGCACGTTCCGCCCGTTCGGACTCCTCGATCGCCTCGACGTCGGCCCGCGTGCCGAAGGCACGCACCACCCGCCGCTCAAGACGCAGCACCTCGCGCCGTGCCCGGTCCCGCTCGGCGTCCTCGGATGCGCCCATGACGTGGAGGTAGAGGGTGCCGCTGGCCCGGTGCACCTCCAGCACGGTGCTGCCCGGCACGGCGGAGACGGCGACAGCGGTCGCCGTCAGCATCAGGTCGCCGGGGCAGCGCATGCGCACCCCGAGCACCGCGCAGGCCGGAACGCCGGGGGCGAGGATGTAGCGGTTGAGCCGCCAGCTGGAGACGGCCATGTCGGCGACGAACCGCCCGGCGAAGCGCAGGAGTCCGAGCGGGCGCAGTCGCGCCTGGGTCTCGATCGGCGGCAGGGGGAAGAGCACGCAGACGACGACGCCGACGAGCACTCCGCTGAGCACGTTCGCCAGCGAGACCGTCCCCCACAGCAGCACCCACAGCACGGTCAGGCCCGCCACCATCGGCCACTGTGTCGCGCGCAGCCGCCCGCGCGGGCCCCGTCGGGCCCGGTGAGGGGCCGTCATCTCTCCATCACCGCCGTCACATAGGGGGAACGGTCCGTCAGCTCGTCGGCCACCCGCTCCGTGAGCCCGAACAGCGGCCCCGCCAGCACCGTGAAGCCGAGCCCGAACACGACGAGCGCCACCGTCGAGCAGACCATGCCGACGGGCAGCGAACTGGTCGTCGTGATGGCCTGCCCGCCGAAGGTCGCCGCCTCGGCGTGGCCCATGGGGCGGGGCGCGACGTCGGTCGCGGTGCCCGTCGCCGTGCCTGCCGCCGCGCCGGTGGTGGCGGTGCCCGGTGCCGCCTCGGCCGCCGTGCCGCCGGCGGACACCGGGACGGATCCCGTTCCGTCGACGGGTCCGGTGCCGTCGCCCGCCGTCGTGGCGGCCTCCGCCTCCGCCTCGGCCTCGTCCGTCTCCTCGTCGGTCTCCTCGGAGTCGATGACCGTGCCCACGGCGTACAGCTCGGGCGGCGCGGCCCGCCAGAACGCCAGGTTCCACACCTTGGCCACGGCGTACAGCGTGAGCAGACTGGTCAGCGTCCCGCCGATGACCAGCGCGTACGCCAGCACGCCGCCGTCGGCGACCCCCGCGCGCAGCAGCCCCAGCTTCCCCAGGAACCCGGAGAGCGGCGGGATCCCGGCGAGGTTCATCGCGGGGATGAAGAAGAGCACAGCGAGCAGCGGGGAAAGGGTGGCCAGACCGCCGAGCCGCATCAGGTCGGTGGAGCCGCCGCGCCGCTCCACGAGCCCGGTGACCAGGAACAGCGTGGTCTGCACGGTGATGTGGTGCGCGACGTAGAAGACGGCGCCCGCGATCCCCTCGTCCGAGGCGAGCCCGATGCCGAACACCATGTAACCCATGTGGCTGATCAGGGTGAAGGACAGCAGCCGCTTGAGGTCGGTCTGCGCGACCGCGCCCAGGATGCCGACGACCATGGACAGCAGCGCGACGACCATCAGCACGTTGTCGAGCCTGCCGCCGGGGAACAGCAGGGTCTGCGTGCGGAGTATCGCGTAGACCCCGACCTTGGTGAGCAGTCCGGCGAAGACGGCGGTGACGGGCGCGGGCGCGGTGGGATACGAGTCGGGCAGCCACGCGGCCAGCGGGAAGACGGCGGCCTTGATGGCGAACACCGTCAGCAGCGCGATCTGCGCCAGCGTCCGCACGCCCTCGGGCAGTTCGTCGAGCCGCGCGGGCAGCTCGGCCATCGTCACGGTGCCGGTCGCCGCGTAGACCATGGCGACGGCCGCCATGAACAGCACCGAGGACAGCAGCGAGACGATGGCGTACGTGGCGCCCGCGCGGATGCGCGCGATGGTGCCGCCGAGGGTCAGCAGCACATAACTGGCCGTCAGCATGATCTCGAAGCCGACGTAGAGGTTGAACAGGTCACCGGCCAGGAAGGTGTCCGAGACCCCGGCGACCAGCACGAGATAGGAGGGGTGGAAGACCGAGAGCGGCGTCGCCTCCTCGCGGTCCGCCATGCCCTGCCCGATCGAGTAGAGCAGCACGCACAGCGTGACGGCCGAGGAGACCACCAGCATCAGCGCGGAGAGCCGGTCGGCCACCAGCACGATGCCGACCGGGGGCGCCCAGCCGCCCGCGTACATCACCTGCGGCCCGTGCTTGTCCGCGACGAACAGCAGCACGAGCGAGACGACGAGCACGATCGCGAGCACCGTCGCGCTGATGACGCGCTGCGTGCGCTGGAGGCGCAGGCCGATGGCCAGCTTCAGCCCCGCTGCGGCCAGCGGCAGGATCACCGGCAGCGGCACGAGGGCCGAGGCGACGGAGGCCGCGGCGGCGGGTGCGGCGCCGCTCATGACGCCCCTCCCCCGGTGCGGGGGCGGCGCGAGGCGGCGGGCACGGCGCTCATCTGTCGGCTCCCAGGATCGTCTCCCACAGGTCGTCCTCCTCGGCGGTCTCCTCCGCCGTCTCCTCCGCGCGTGCCTGGCGCGCCCTGTGGGCACGCGACTCGGCGCGCGACTCAGCCCGCGCCCTGCGCCGCATCTCGCGGTACTGGTCCCGCGCCTTGCCGAGCTGCTGGTACGCCTTGCGCTCCCTGGCCTCCTGCTCCTCCTCGGCGTTGACCAGCGCGCGGTAGGCGTCGCGGCGTTCGTGGTACTTGGCGCGCAGCCGGTCCCGCTCCTCGACGTAGTCGGCGCGACGGGCGATGCGGACGTCCTCGACGTCGTCCTGCACGTCGTCGTTGCCCGAGAGCTGCCAGGCGCGGTAGGCCATGGTCACCAGGAACGCGGTGAGCGCCAGCGTGATGACGATGGCCGTGAGCACGAACGCCTCGGGCAGCGGGTCGGCCATCTTCTCCCGGTCCGAACCGGGGTACAGCAGCGGTGCCTGTCCCGCGGGGCCCGAACTGGCGAGGAGCAGCAGGTTGACGCCGTTGCCCAGCAGCACGGCGCCCAGCAGGATGCGGGTGAGGGGGCGGCTCAGCAGGAGTACGGTGCCGGCGGCGAAGAGCGTGCCGCCCGCGATCACCAGTACCAGGGTCTCGGTCATCGGCCGCCACCTCCCGCTCCGGGCCCCGGCTCCAGGCCCGGTTCCGGCTCCCGTTGCTGTGCGCGTGCGCGCTCGCGCCGCTTCCTCGCCTTGGCCTCCTTGCTCAACTCCCGCTCCACACGCCGGTCCACCTCGGAACCGAGGCTGCGCAGGACGTCCAGGACGACGCCGAGGACGAGCAGATAGACGCCCACGTCGAACAGCACGGGGCTGGCCAGGTGGTAGTGGCCGAGCAGCGGCAGCTCGCCCTCGATCTTGCCCGCGGCCAGCACGGCGTCCCCGAGGACGAGCCCGCCCAGCCCCGTCAGCGTCATCGTCAGCAGCCCGAGCCCGAGCAGGAAGCCCGCGTCGACGGGCGCGGCTGCGGCCAGTTCGTGCCGTCCGCCCGCGAGGTAGCGCACGGCCAGCGCGAGGGCCGCGACCAGGCCGGCGGTGAAGCCGCCGCCCGGCAGGTTCTCGGCGCAGAAGAGGAGGTAGAGGGAGAGCACCACGATCGGGTGGAAGACCAGCCTGGCGACCACCTCGAAGATGACCGACCTGCGCTCGGGCGCGAGCGTGGAGCTGGCCGCGAGCCAGGTGCGGCGCGGCGCGGCGATCCCCCGTACGGCGCGGGGCGCGCCCACCCTCGTACCGGCGACGGGCCACACGTCCCGCTTGTCGCGCGGCACCGCGCCGAAGGCGCCGCCGTCACCGGACCCGGGGGAAGCGGAGGGGCCGGACGCGCCGTCAGGTGAGCCGTCACCGGGCGCCGCTGACGGAGGAGCACCGGACGCCCCGTCAGAAAGGGGAGCGGCGGTCGCCCGTCCAGGACGCACCCTCTCCTCCGCCGCCGGCACCACCCGCGTGGACCCGGTCGTCTCCGTGACGCCCGCCCCGGCTGCCGGGTCGGCCGTCCCGCCGCCCGCAGCCGTGCCGGGCGCGCCGTGCACCGAGACGCCCGCGCGCGTCGCTATGGGCAGCGCGGGGGTTCCGGCCCTGCGCCGCAGATAGACGAGGCTGGTCACCCCGACGGCGGCGACGGCGAGGACCGCTGACTCCCCCATCGTGTCCCAGGAACGCAGGTCCACCAGCGTCGTGGCGACGACGTTCTTCACGCCGTCGTGCGCGGTGGCCTCGGCGAGTTCGGGCCCCGCGGGCTCCGCGATCCGCGCCGAGGCGGCCAGATAGGTGAGCCCGGCGGCGAACGCGCCCGCCGCCACCCCGAAGACGAGCTGCGTCACGCGCCGCATCCACCCGGCGCGCGCCCCGTCGGGGAACCGGGCCGGGAGCCTGCGCAGCACCAGTACGAAGACGATGACGGACACGGTCTCGACGGCGAACTGCGTCAGCGCGAGGTCCGGCGCCCCGTGCAGCACGTACAGCACCGCCGTCCCGTAGCCGGTGACCCCGGCCAGCACGACGGCCTTCATCCGCTGCCGCGCCCGCACGCACAGCACCGCGACGACGCACACCGCGGCCGCGACGACGAGCTGGGGCACCGAGTCGTAGACGCGCACGGAGGTGACGTGGTCCCACGGGCGGTCGACGGCGAGGGCCACGGCCTGCGCGCCGACCAGCACCGCGAGGGCCGTGCCGAGGTAGACCGGCAGCGAACCGCGCTGCACCGCGCCCGTGATCTGGAGCGAGAGCCGCTCCAGGGCCCAGAGCGAGCGGGCGAAGAGGTGGTCGCCGTCCACGGCGGCCAGCCGCTCCCCGAGCGCGGCGAGCGGCCGTACGGCGAAGAAGACCAGCAGGCCGAGGGCCCAGGAGACGGCGGACAGCGCGAGCGCGGGCCCGAAGCCGTGCCACAGCGCGAGGTGGAAAGGCTTGCCGTCCGGCGCGTGGAAGGTGTCGGCGTAGCGCGCGAGCAGCGGGTCGAGCAGGGAGACGCCGGGCCCGAGCGCGAGTCCGGCGAGCGCGCAGAGCGCGGGCGGCACGGCGAGGAACGCGCCGGTACGGGCCCGCAGCGGGGTGTCAGGCGCGTCCCGCTTGCGGGCGAAGGCGCCCCACAGGAAGCGCAGGGTGTAGGCGGTGGTCAGCGCGGATCCGGCCACCACGGCGGCGAGGGCGGCGTGCTGAACCGTTCCGCCGTGCAGCAGCGCGTCGACGGCCGCTTCCTTCGCGGCGAAGCCGAGCAGCGGCGGCAGCCCCGCCATGGACAGGCCCGCGAGCACGGCGAGCGCGCACACGCCCGGCATCGAGCGGCCGAGCCCGGACAGCTTCGGCAGTTCGCGGGTCCCCGTCGCGTGGTCGATGATGCCGACGGTCAGGAACAGCGGCGCCTTGAAGAGCGCGTGGGCAAGCAGCATCGCGACCCCGGCCAGGGCCGCGTCCCGTCTGCCGTCGCCGACGAGGAGGGTGAGGAAGCCGAGCTGGCTGACGGTGCCGAAGGCGAGCAGCCGCTTGAGGTCCGTCTCGCGCAGCGCCCGCCAGCCGCCGAGCAGCATGGTGGCCGCGCCCAGCACGAGCACGGTGGCCCGCCAGGGCACGACGTCGGAGAACGCGGGCGCGAGCCGTGCGACCAGGTAGATCCCGGCCTTGACCATGGCAGCCGCGTGCAGATACGCGGAGACCGGGGTCGGCGCCGCCATCGCCCCTGGCAGCCAGAAGCTGAACGGCCACACGGCGGACTTGGACAGCGCCCCGACCAGGACGAGGACCAGCGCGACGGAGACGGCCACGCTCGCGCGGGGCGGGTCGGCCACGAGCGCGGAGATCCGGTAGGTGCCCGCCGCGTGACCCAGCATCAGGAAGCCGATCAGCATGACCAGTCCGCCGAGGGTGGTCACGATGAGTGCCTGGAGCGCGGCGCGCCGGTTGGTCCTGCGCTCCGGGTTGTGGCCGATGAGGAGGAAGGAGAAGACCGTGGTCAGCTCCCACAGCACGTACAGGACGATCAGATCGTCGGCCAGTACGAGGCCGAGCATGGCACCGGCGAACGCGGTGAGCGTCCCTGCGAAGCGGCCGAGCCGTGGCTCGTCGGCACGGAAGTAGCCCGCGCAGTAGACCATCACGAGCGCGCCGACGCCGCCCGCGACGAGCGTCATCAGCAGCGCGAGCGGATCACAGCGCAGCGCGAGGTGGACGCCCTGGGCGGGGATCCAGGCCCAGGTCTGGGTGGGGGTGTGGCCGTCCACGACGTCCGCGTACCGCACCGCCGCCCAGATCGCGGCGGAGGCGGGCACGAGCGCGAGCACCGCGAAGGCGCGCGGTCCGAGCCACCGCACGAGCGGCCCGGCACAGCACGCGGCTGCGCAGTGGAGAAGGATCAGCCACAGCACAATGCAGAGAATTACACACTTAATTGAACGAATGGTGCAGGTACGGCATAACGGTGCCGCGACAGGGCCCGGACATGACGACGCCCGGCCCCTTGCCTTACGGACCGTAAGGAAGAGACCGGGCTCGGGTCAAATATTGGTCAAGAGACCGGGGTTCACACCTTCTTCGTCTTCTTCGTCGTCGCGGTGCCGCCTCCGGTCTCGGTCGATTCCTCGCCGTCGCTGGAGGCCCCCTCGGTCTCGGGGTCGGCGTCGGAACCGGATTCGGAACCGGAGCCGGATTCGGGGCTGGGCTCGGCGCCGGACTCCGCGTCGGGATCAGTGTCGGGGTCGCGCGGCTCGACGGTCTCCTCGCGGCCCGGGGACTTCTTCGCGGAGACGACGATGTAGGCGACGGCGGCCAGGAAGACCACGATCGCGGTCCAGTTGTTCAGCCGCATCCCGAGGATGTGGTGCGCGTCGTCCACGCGCATGTACTCGATCCAGAAGCGGCCCACCGTGTACGCCGCGACGTAGAGCGCGAAGGCGCGGCCGTGACCCAGCTTGAAGCGGCGGTCGGCCCAGATCACCAGCAGCGCGACGCCCACGCACCACAGCGACTCGTAGAGGAACGTCGGGTGGTACGTGCCGAGGTCCGGGGTGTCGACGGGGCGGTGCGCCGCGTCGATCTCGACGGCCCAGGGCAGATCGGTGGCGCGGCCGTACAGCTCCTGGTTGAACCAGTTGCCCCAGCGCCCGATCGCCTGCGCGAGGGCGATGCCCGGCGCGACCGCGTCGGCGTAGGCGGGGAGCGGGATGCCACGGCTGCGGCAGCCGATCCAGGCGCCGAGCGCGCCGAGCGCGATGGCGCCCCAGATGCCGAGACCGCCGTCCCAGATCTTGAAGGCGTCGACCCAGTTGCGGCCCTCGCCGAAGTAGAGCTGGTAGTCGGTGATCACGTGGTAGAGGCGACCGCCGACGAGGCCGAAGGGCACGGCCCACACGGCGATGTCCGCGACCGTGCCGACCCGTCCGCCGCGTGCGACCCAGCGGCGTCCGCCGAGCCAGACCGCGACGAACACGCCGATGATGATGCAGAACGCGTAGCCGCGCAGCGGAACCGGCCCGAGGTGGATCTCGCCGGCCGAGGGACTGGGGAAAAAGGCAAGGGTCTCCATGGCGTCCCTGACGCTACCCTGCCGCACCGCGCCATCGGCAATGCGCCCGGCACAACGGCTCCATAACAGGCCCGCCGCCGCACCGGAACACGAGGTTCCGGCACGGCGGCGGTCAGGACCGACGGATCAGGGCCGACGGGCCAGGGCACGACGGTCGGGGCACGACGATCGAGGCGCGACGGGTCAGGACTTCGCCTCGATCTTCTTCTTCAGCTTCTGCGGGGTGAGCGGGTCGCTCTGGTCGCCGTAGAGATTCTTGCCGTCGAGCAGGACGGTCGGGGTCCCCTGGTGGCCCGAGTTCTGGAAGGCCGTGGTCGACCGCTCGACCCACTTGTCGTGCTTGCCGTCGTTCACACAGCTCCGGAACGCGGCGCCGTCCAGCCCGTCGACCTTCTTGGCCAGGCCGATCAGCGTCTTCTTGTTCGCGAAGGCGTCGTCCTGCTCCTCGGGCTGATGCCGGAAGAGCACGTCGTGGTACTCCTTGAACCTGCCCTCGTCACGGGCGCAGACCGCCGCGTTCGCCGCGTTCTTGGAGCCGGAGCCGCCCATGGCGCCGTCGATGATGCTGACGATGTGGTAGTTGACCTTGAGCTTGCCGTCCTCCTCAAGGCTGTGGAGCGTGTCGCGGAACACGTTCTCGAACTGTCCGCAGGCGGGGCACCTGAAGTCCTCGTAGACGGTCAGCTCGGCGGGCGCCTTCTTCTGGCCCACGGAGATCGGCTTGGCCGAGGCACTGCCCTCGTCCTCACCGCCCCCGCCGCCGCCCTGGTTGGCGGCCACCACGCCCACCACCGCCGCGACGGCCAGCACGCCGACGATGGCGGCGCTCACCTTCAGCACCCTGCCGCGCTTCTCCGCCGCCTTCTCCCGTTCCCGCTGCTCCCGCAGTTGTTCCCGGGCGGTGCGCTTTCCCTCACGGTTCTTCTCGCTCATCACGCCCTGGGCCAACGAACGCGGGCCACGGCCGCGTGCGGGCCCATCGCCGTTTCCCCCGAAAGAAGGAGGGGCGCGGCCCGGGAAATGCCCCGTTCCGCGCCCCTGCGGTGCCTCACCGCTCACACGTTCGTGTCACGTCGCGCCCTGGACGACGCCCGTCTCGGACCGTGACCTTCTCGGACCGCGCTCGTCTCAGACCGCAGCCGCGCCCCGGCTCCGTACGCCCTTCGCCAGGTCACCGGCCAGCTCGCGCACGTCGGCGAGACCGGCGTCCAGGTCGTCCGGGTGGGCGAGGAGCTTCTTCACGAAGGCCGAGCCGACGATGACCCCGTCGGCGAACTCGGCCACCTCGGCGGCCTGGCCCGCGTTCGAGACGCCCAGGCCCACGCAGACCGGAATACCGGTCGTCGCGCGCGTGCGCTCCACCAGGTCCTGGGCCTCGCGCCCTACGGACTCGCGGGTGCCGGTGACGCCCATGAGCGACGCCGCGTAGACGAAGCCGCTGCCCGCCGCCGTGATCTTGGCCAGGCGCTCGTCCTTGCTGCTGGGCGCGACCACGAACACGGTGGCCAGACCGTGCTGTTCGGCCGCCTTGCGCCACACCTCGGACTCCTCGACGGGCAGGTCGGGCAGGATGCAGCCCGCGCCGCCCGCCTCGGCCATCTCCGCGGCGAACCGCTCCACGCCGTACCGGTCGACCGGGTTCCAGTACGTCATGCACAGCACCGGCTTGCCCGTCGCCGCGTGGGCCTCGCGCACCGTGCGCAGCACGTCGGCGATGCGGACGCCGCCGCGCAGCGCCACGTCGTCGGCGGTCTGGATGACGGGCCCGTCCAGCACCGGGTCACTGTGCGGGAGCCCGACCTCGACCACGTCGCAGCCGCTCTCCAGCAGCGCCACGCACGCCGCGATCCCGCAGTCGACGGTGGGGAAACCGGCGGGCAGATAACCCACCAGCGCGGCCCTGTTCTCGGCCCGCGCGTTCGCCAGCGTCGCGTTCAACAGCTCGATGTTGCCGCTCACTTGTCCGCCCCCGTGCCCGCCTCGCCGGCGTTCTCGACGTTCTCGTCGTACAGCCCGAAGTAGCGGGCCGCCGTGTCCATGTCCTTGTCGCCGCGCCCGGAGAGGTTGACCAGGATCAGCCCCTCGGTACCCAGCTCCCGGCCGACCTCCAGGGCACCCGCCAGCGCGTGCGCGCTCTCGATCGCCGGGATGATGCCCTCGGTCTCGGAGAGCAGCCGCAGGGCGCGCATCGCCTGGTCGTCGGTGACGGGCCGGTACTCGCCGCGCCCGCTGTCCTTGAGGTACGCGTGCTCGGGCCCGATGCCCGGGTAGTCGAGACCGGCCGAGATCGAGTACGGCTCGGTGATCTGCCCCTCGTCGTCCTGGAGCACGTACGAGCGCGACCCGTGCAGGATGCCGGGCTCGCCCACGGACAGGGTCGCCGCGTGCTCGCCGGACTCCACGCCGTGCCCAGCCGCCTCGCAGCCGATCAGGCGGACGCCCTCGTCGGGGATGAAGGCGTGGAAGAGGCCGATGGCGTTGGAACCGCCGCCGACGCAGGCCACGGCCGCGTCGGGCAGCCGTCCCGCACGCTCCAGCATCTGCCGCCGCGCCTCGACGCCGATGACCCGGTGGAAATCGCGCACCAACTGCGGGAAGGGGTGCGGGCCCGCGACCGTACCGAAGAGGTAGTGGGTGCGGTCCACGTTGGCCACCCAGTCGCGGAACGCCTCGTTGATGGCGTCCTTGAGGGTGCGGCTGCCGGAGGTGACGGGCACGACCTCGGCGCCGAGCATCCGCATGCGCGCGACGTTGAGCGCCTGGCGCTCGGTGTCGATCTCGCCCATGTAGACGGTGCACTCCAGGCCGAACAGGGCGCAGGCGGTGGCCGTGGCCACGCCGTGCTGGCCCGCGCCGGTCTCGGCGATGACGCGGGTCTTGCCCATGCGCTTGGTCAGCAGGGCCTGGCCGAGCACGTTGTTGATCTTGTGTGAGCCGGTGTGGTTCAGGTCCTCCCGCTTGAGGAAGATCCGCGCGCCACCCGCATGCTCGGCGAACCGCGGTACCTCGGTCAGCGCGCTCGGGCGGCCCGTGTAGTTGACCATGAGGTCTTCGAGCTCGGCGGCGAAGGCGGGGTCGGACTTCGCCTTCTCGTACTCGGCGGCGACCTCGTCCACGGCCGCGACGAGCGCCTCCGGGATGAACTTGCCGCCGAACGCGCCGAAGTAGCCTTCGGCGCTCGGGATCTGACCCTCGGGGTCAGGGATGAAGTAGTCGGACATCCGACGTGCTCCTTGAGACGTGAGAAGCGTGCATGGGTGCGTAGGTAGTGAGGGTCCACGGATACGGCCGAAAACCGCCGCAGCGGCGCGCGGCGCCCGATGCCTCGCGGGGTCCGACGGGGGTCCGGCGAGGGCCCGACGAGCTCCGGCGGTGGGTCGGAGGGCCGGGTTCCGCGCGGGCGGCGAGGCGGCTCGGCACCGGCGTCCGCGGACGCCCGCGGAGTGTGCGTACCAAGCGTGTGGACCAGCGGCGAAAGCGCGCGGCTACGCGAGCGGCGGGACGGTTCGCTACGGTCACTGCGCCCCCTCGGACGCGGCGGTCCGGAAGAGGAGCGGGCCAGGGGCCAGGAGCCCGTACCGCGAAGGCGGCGGGCCTGTAGCGGCTCGTCAGCGTGTCAGTGCGTCACTGCGTCGACGCGTCAGTGCGCGGGCGCTTCGCCGGGCCGGCCGGGCCATCGACGGCCGCGGACCTGCCCTGGCTCGCTGCCGATGTGATAGCGCACCCGGCGCCCGTGCACCCTGCGCGCGGGCGCACGGCAGCCACGCGGTCGGCAACCGCGTGCGAGCCTTGCGTACCGCGCGTACACGAGCATTCCTCCGGTCAGTCCCTCGGGCCCTCGGGCTCTCTGTCCTGGGCCTTCTGTTGTCCCGGTCATTGTTCCCGGCCCCGAGACTAGGCCATCTGTGGTGCGCCCGGGGCCCCGTCAGCGCCCGTGCCGGATCGCCGGGTGGGTACCGGCCGCGACGAGGTCGGCGACGGCGGTCTTCGGGTCCTTGCCCGTCACCAGCGACTCGCCGACCAGCACGGCGTCGGCGCCGTCGTTCGCGTAGGCGATCAGATCGTGCGGGCCGCGCACGCCCGATTCGGCGACCTTCACGAGGTGGTCAGGGATCTCCGGCGCGATGCGCGTGAAGTTGCCGCGGTCCACTTCGAGCGTCTTGAGGTTGCGGGCGTTCACGCCGACGATCTTCGCGCCCGCCGCCACGGCCCGCTCCACCTCTTCCTCGTCGTGCGCCTCGACCAGCGGCGTCAGCCCGATCGACTCCGCGCGCTCGATCAGCGAGACCAGGGCCTCCTGCTCCAGCGCGGCGACGATCAGCAGCGCGAGGTCGGCGCCGTGCGCCCGTGCCTCCCACAACTGGTACGAGGAGAAGATGAAGTCCTTGCGCAGCACCGGGATGTCCACCTTCGCGCGGACCGCGTCCAGATCGGCCAGCGAGCCGCCGAACCGGCGCTGCTCGGTGAGCACGGAGATGACGGAGGCACCGCCCGCCTCGTAGTCGGCGGCGAGCCCGGCCGGGTCCGCGATGGCCGCGAGCGCGCCCTTGGAGGGGCTGGAGCGCTTGACCTCGCAGATGACCTTGATGCCGTCGCCCTTCAGCGCGGCGACGCCGTCCTTCGCCTGGGGCGCCTTCGCCGCGCGCTCCTTGAGGTCGTCGAGGCTGACGCGCGACTGCCGTTCCGCGAGGTCTTCACGCACACCTTCGATGATCTCGTCGAGCACACTCACGCGAGCGGCCCCCTTCTGGCTTGGTACGGCCCCCCGCGTGTGACGCGGGGGATGGTCAGGGCAGGCACTGCGATGGTATCGGGCGGGGGACGGAGGTCCCGCATCCGGTTGACTTCGGTCCCATATTCCGGACAAATCACTGGCGCGGCATCTCGAGGCAGTGGATGTTGTCAGGGAGCCAGTGCGGAGCCGAGGGGCAAGTTTCGGACAACGGTGAAGGTCAGAGCCAGTGCGCCGATGATCCACCAGTGGACGCTCCGCAGCGGAACGGAGACGGAACGCGACCGCGCCGCGCGCCAGAACCAGTGCACCCAGAAGACGGCGAAGGCGGCGAAGCCGACGACCACCAGCGCGTTCGCGCCCAGAGCGGTGCCGAGGTCGCCGTGCGCGACGGCGTGCGCGCAGCGCAGCCCGCCGCAGCCGGGACAGAAGATCCCCGTGAGCTGGAGCAGCGGGCAGGCCGGATAGTGACCCGGCTGGTTGGGGTCGACGGTGCCCACGTACGCGAAAGCCGCGCCGACGGCCACGAGAGTGCCCACCGGCGCGGCGAGGCGCGACACCGGACCCAGGGCCCGGTGCCCCGTCAGGAAGGAACGCCGCTCGCTCAGGACGCCTGCCCCTGCGGCTGCGCCCCGGCGCGGTTGCTCGGCTTCGCCTGGCCGAGGCCCGCGGCGCGCATGGCCATGCCGACGACACCGCCGAGGGCGACCACCACGAGCCCCGCGACGACACCGATCGGCTGGGCCAGCACCGTGAAGGCCCCGGAGATGCAGAAACCGATGAAGGCGATGATGACACCCGTCCACGCGGCCGGGGTGTGTCCGTGGCTGTTGCCCGCCATGTGTGCTCCTCGTATATCAACGTGCTGGGCCGTCATTGTCTCTCGACAATGACGGCTGCGTGGGCTCGGGGTCGCCTCTCCCCCGACGCCTCCCCCGCCTCCCCCACGCACTCACCCCCTCCCGGAGCCCTCCCCCGCCCCGCCCCCGACGCCTCCGGCACCCTGCGCCAAGGGGCGCGTTGCCGACGCGCCCCGCCTCCACGGCTTGGTCCCGGCACGCCCGTGTCGCCGTGCGGATGGGGGGGGTGAGGCGCCCCTGTCACCATGCGGGCGAGGAACGGCACGTCCCGTGACCACGCAAGACGGGAGAGGGGTGCCCTCGCCGCCACGGGGCGGACCGACGCGCCCCTCCGCCATCCCGCAGGTGAGGGAACGGCACGTTCCCTCATCCGCCGCATCGGCGCCCAGCCCCCGCTGGGAGAGTCCGGCGGCATCCAGTACACGCGCAAGCTCGGTCACGGACAACTCCGGGGGTCAGGCAGCCGTGGCATTCCGTCGGACCCACGCCATACGGGCGCGCCACCGCTTCGGCGGCAAAGGGGAGGCCGGACGCGGGGCCGACCGGCCCCCGGGGGGGGAGTTGCCGTGGCACAGCGTGGCCCCGTCATACCCCAGGGGCCCCGGAGGGATCAGGTGGGGTCTTCGCCGCGGTCCAGGGCCTTCCAGAGGTCCTCGGGGCGCTCCGGGTCGACGGCGGGCCGCGCGGCACCCTTACGGGAGGAGCGCCCCGTGCGCTCGTACCGCCCGCTCCCGGACATCGACGGCCACCCCGCCCCGTACCGCAGCGCCAGCAGCCCCGCGAGGAGAAGCAGCGCGCCGCCCGCGGCGGAGACGTACGGCCAGGCGTTGAAGACGGCCGCGTCGCTGATGCCGTTCTGGGCGATCCCGCTGGCCTCGGCCGCCTTCTCGTTGAGCGCGCTCGTGTCGCCCACCCCGAGCAGCGCCGCCGCCAGCGTGCCGGCGCCGCAGAGGGTGAGCAGCGTGGCGACGAGGACGCGTCCCGCACGTCGTACGGCGAAGACCGCGACCAGCGCGGCGAGCCCGACGAGCGCGAGGGCGCTCGGGAGCCCCGTCACGTCGCTGCCCTTGACCTGCACGGACAGCTCGCTCTGCGCGAAGGGCACGGCGGAGCTGCCCCACACCTGGCCCGAGGCGACCAGCGCCAGCGCGGCGCCGAGCGCGCCGAAGAGCAGCGCGAGGCCGAGCGCGCGACGGGCCCCGCGCGAGCGCGAAGGGGTCGCGGGCGCCGCGCTGGAGCCGGATCCGGAGCCGGAACCCGCGTCGGAGGAGGTGCCGGTCTCGGCGTCGGCGTCGCCCTCGGCCACGGCGGCGGCGTCCGGGGTACGAGCCGGGGGTACGGAAGTCACCCCTCCACGCTACCGCCGAGCCGCTCGGCCGTGCGGACCGCCCTCAGCACCGCCGCCGCCTTGTTCCGGCACTCGGTGTCCTCGGCCTCCGGGTCGGAGTCGGCGACGACGCCCGCGCCCGCCTGCACATAGGCCGTGCCCTCCTTGAGCAGCGCCGTGCGGATGGCGATGGCGGTGTCGCTGTCGCCCGCGAAGTCGAGATAGCCGACGCAGCCTCCGTAGACGCCGCGACGGGTCGGCTCCAGCTCCTCGATGATCTGGAGCGCGCGCGGCTTCGGCGCCCCGGAGAGCGTCCCGGCGGGGAAGCAGGCGGTCAGCGCGTCGAAGGCCGTACGGCCCTGCGCGAGCCGTCCCGTCACGGTGGAGACGATGTGCATGACATGGCTGTAGCGCTCGACGGACATGAAGTCGACGACCTCGACGCTGCCGGGTTCGCACACCTTGCCCAGGTCGTTGCGCCCGAGGTCGACAAGCATCAGGTGCTCGGCCCGCTCCTTGGGGTCGGCCAGCAGCTCCTCGGCCAGCGCCGTGTCGCGCTGCGGGGTCTCGCCGCGCGGGCGCGTCCCCGCGATGGGGTGCATCATCGCGCGCCCGTCCTCGACCTTGACCAGCGCCTCAGGGCTCGATCCGACGACGTCAAAGCCGGGAGAACCGTCCCCGTCACCGTCCTCGGCGGCGGCGAAGCGGAACAGGTACATGTACGGGCTCGGGTTGGTGGCGCGCAGCACACGGTAGACGTCGAGCGCCGACGCCCCGCAGGGCGTCTCGAAGCGCTGCGAGGGCACCACCTGGAACGCCTCGCCCGCGCGGATGCGCTCCTTGATGTCCTCGACCCAGCCCTGGTACGTCTCGCCGCCCGAGCGCGCCGCGTAGTCCGGCAGCTCGGAGGGCGGCAGCGCGACGGGGGCCACGGGCGCGGGGCGCGCGAGGTCGGCGGCCATGGCGTCGAGGCGGCGTACCGCGTCGGCGTACGCCTCATCGACGCCCGTGTCGAGGTCGTTGTGGTTGATCGCGTTGGCGATCAGCAGCACGCTGCCGTCGCGGTGGTCCAGCACGGCCAGGTCCGAGGCGAGCAGCATCGTCAGCTCGGGCAGCCCCAGGTCGTCCCGCGTGGTCGGGCTGTCGCCGACCTTCTCCAGGCGCCGCACGATGTCGTAGCCGAGATAGCCGACCATGCCGCCGGTGAAGGGCGGCAGGTCCGTGCCCTCGTGCAGGTCGCGCGGGGTGTGCAGGGCCTCGACCGTCTCGCGCAGCGCCCGCAGCGGGTCCCCTTCGGTCGGCACGCCGACGGGCGGGGTGCCGAGCCAGTGCGCCTGCCCGTCCCTGACGGTGAGCGCGGCGGCGCTGCGGACGCCGACGAAGGAGTAGCGCGACCACGTGCGCCCGTTCTCGGCGGACTCCAGCAGGAAGGTGCCGGGGCGCTCGGCCGCGAGCTTGCGGTAGAGGGCGATGGGGGTGTCGCCGTCGGCGAGCAGGCGTCGGGTGACCGGGATGACCCTTCGGTCCTTCGCGAGCGTGCGGAAGGTGTCGAGGTCCGGAGTCGTCATGGGCGCTGACCTTACTGGGCGGGCCGTGCGGGGCAGGAAGCGCGTACAGGCGCTACGGGCCGAAACCGGCCGGGTTCACCGGTCCGGCTCCGGGTTCGGGTCCGAGGCCGATTCGGGGTTTCGGTCCGGGTGCGGGTTCGGGCCGGGTGCGGGTCCGGGCCGGACTAGCTGGCGTCGAGCCGCAGTTCACCGGCGTCGAAGCAGGTGCGGTCCCCCGTGTGGCAGGCGGCGCCGACCTGGTCGACCTTGACCAGCACAGTGTCCGCGTCGCAGTCCAGCGCCACCGACTTCACATGCTGCACATGCCCTGAGGTGTCGCCCTTCACCCAGTACTCCTGGCGGCTGCGGCTCCAGTAGGTGGCGCGGCCCGTGGTGAGGGTGCGGTGCAGCGCCTCGTCGTCCATCCAGCCGAGCATCAGCACCTCGCCGGTGTCGTACTGCTGGGCGATGGCGGGGACCAGACCGTCGGGGTTGCGCTTGAGGCGCGCGGCGACGGCGGGGTCGAGGGAGTTCGCGGACATGCGTCCATTCTCGCGCACGCGCGCGGCCTCCCGTCGCCGTGTCCGGGCCGTGGACGCGCACCTTCCGTTCACGGCGTGGCAGACCCGATGTCACCGGCGGGGGGAATGCTCGCCGCCATGAGCCGTGCCACGCCGCCGCCCGAGGACGCCCGCAAGCTCACCCGCAGGGCCGCCGTCCCCGTGCTCGCGCTGGTGCTGATCGTGACGGCCGTCGTCACCCTCGGTGTGGTGCTGCTGCTCGGCGACGACACGGAGGAGATCGCCGCGCAGCGGGCCCGCCTGGAGGCGCGGGCCGCGGGCTCCCCGAGCGCGCCCGTGCTGTACGACGAGGAGCTGGAGCGCGGCGACTGCTTCGACCACCCGGCGCTCAGCCACGGCGTCACCCGCGTCGAGCGCAGGTCGTGCGACCGCCCGCACGACGGCGAGGTCATCGCCGAGGAGAAGCTGCGGGGCTCCTTCAAGACGGCGGCGAAGCTGCGCGAGAAGGCGCTGGCCCTGTGCGAGGCGGACGCGGCGCGGCGGATGAAGTCGATACCGCAGGACGGGCGCGGCTACCACTACTACGCGATCTACCCGTCGCTCCGTACGCACAGCGAGCAGGGCGCGTCCACGTCCTCCTGCGCGCTCACCCTCCGCTCCGGGCGGGAGGGCCCGAAGCTCACCGCTCCCCTCCCCGGCGGCTCCGCCACTCCGTGATCCGTAATGTGAAGACCCCGTGACCGCTGCGGAGATCGCGACAGCGGACGCTCTGCCGTGGGTAACGTCGAGGTCAAGGCCCGCGGCCGGAAACGGCGGGTAAAAGGGCCGGAGCTGCACGTAACGGGGAGGACTGTATGACCGATCTGGTCGTCCACGACGACGAGCTGGGCGCGCTGGGCAATCTCGCCCACGACCTGCGCCAGAAGCTCTCCACCGACGCCGACCACGCCAGACAGACCACGTTCGACGCGTCCATCGAGCTGTTCAACGACGGCCTGGACATGGGCTCGGCGCTCACCGAGCTGCACGACGCCTGGAACACCAAGCTGGGCACCCTCAAGGAGGCGTGCGCGCACATCTCCAACCACCTCGACTACTCGCGCGCCCAGCACGCGAAGGACGAGGACAAGATCGCGACGCAGATGAAGACGGCCGACGGCAAGGCGATGACCGTGTCGCGCATCAACGAGTACATCAAGTAACGAAGCGGAACACAGAACAGAGCGACACGGCACAGCGAGCAGTGAAGCGGGGGACTACGTCGTGGTCACGTACCAAGAGCTCAACGACCTGCGGCTCGGGAAGCTCAAGGAAGCCGTCACCGACTGGCAGCAGATGCTGGACAAGCTGACGAAGCTGTCCGGCGAGGACGCCGGGGGCGAGATCAACGCCGCCGACATGGCGAAGAAGGCCAACGGCGCCGACTGGGCGGGCAAGAACGCCACCGTCACCAAGGAGTTCGTGACGAGGACGGCGGACGAGTTCAAGGACGTCGTCACCGCCACCAGAAGCGTGCACACGATCCTCGAAGGCGCGCACAGCAAGTTCACCAAACACAAGCAGGACCTCAAGGACGCCGTCGACCGCGCGGGCAAGAACATCCATGTGACGGCGACGGGCCGCGTCGAGCCCAAGGAGGGCGCGGACCCGAAGCCGACACAGGCGGAGATCGACGCGGTCGTCAAGGACATCGAGGACGTGCTGACGGCGGCGGCGAAGACCGACCGTACGGCGGCGGAGTCGCTCAGGCACCACGCCAAGGACAAGTACAACTTCCTCTCCACCGGCATCAAGAGCTTCGACAGCGCGGAGCAGGCGGTCAAGGACTCGGACGACTTCGTCAGCCTGACCAAGAAGGACCCGGACAAGCTGACGAACGACGAGCTGTCCCGCCTCAACGCGATCATGAAGCGGAACGAGGGCGATCCGCTCTTCGCGGAGCGCGTCGCCACGGGGATGGGCCCGGAGGGGACGCTCAAGTTCTTCTCCGGCGCGGTCACGCTGGACGACGGCACGAACTACGGGGACCGCGACGCGCGCACGAAGCTGCTGGGCACACTGGAGACCCAGCTCGGCTCCACCCTCGCCACGGCCAGCCACTCGGACAGCGCGGCCATGGACAACTGGAAGGAGCGGACCATCGCCCTCGGCGGCACGACCGTCGACGGCACGGACCACCACAGGAACGTCCGCGGCTTCCAGGCCATGAGCAACCTGATGCGGCACGGCAAGTACGAGACGGAGTTCCTGAACGACTACGGAAACGCGCTGGTCAAGTACGAGAAGGACAACACCGGCGACGTCAAGGACCCAGGGCCCGGCGGCAAGAGCCGCGAGAACGTGCTGCCCTGGGACAAGATGCCGTCCTACGCGCAGGTCGGCCAGCTCCACCACGGGGAGGGCTCGGCGGGCGACGCGGGCGTGGACCCCATGACGGGCTACATGACCGCGCTCTCCCACAACCCGGACGCGTCCTCGGAGTTCTTCAGCGCGAAGGAGCCGCAGGACAACTCGAAGTGGCTGCTCAAGGACCGGCCGTCGTTCACCGACGTGCCGCCGGGCGACGGCTTCGGCTCCAGCAGCGACGACTACAAGGGCCCCAGCGCGGTGAAGGAGGCGACCGGCGCGGCGCTCGTCGCCGGTGCCACCGGCATCGACCCGAGTAATCCGCAGGCGCCCGCCACCGGCGAGCACACCCCGCAGCAGCGCGCGGTGCTGGAGAACTCCCTCCAGTACCTCTCGGAGCGCAAGGACGACTTTCCTTCCGAGATGCGCGACGACATGGCGAAGATCCTCGTCAACCACGGGGACGCCGTGCACTACACGGCCTCGGCGCAGGCCGACCACCCCGACGACCCGAAGGAGCTGGACCGCAGGCAGCTCCTGGAGGTCACCAAGCAGGTGTCACGCGACCAGGACTCGTACAACCTGCTCAACGACGGGCTGAACCGGGAGATGGCGCACGACATCCACACCGACAAGCCCGAGGACCCGAAGGAGACGCTCCAGCGCGCGGGACGCACCGTCGGCTTCCTGGAGGAGGCCCGCTACCAGGCGCTGGCCGACGCCGACGCGGGCGAGAAGAAGGACATCGCCTGGAAGCAGACGTTCGCCTACCACGGTGCGGGAACGGTCGCGAGCTTCATCCCGCAGGCGCATGTGGCCGGGATCGTCGACCGGGAGGCGTACCTCCTCTCGTACGGCTGGCGGCTGGACGAGGAGGCCCGCGTCACCCAGGAGACACGCCAGCAGAACGGCGAGGTCTTCGAGGGGCGCGAGAGCCAGCTCGAAGCGCTGGCGAAGAGCTGGAAGACGGCGAACCCGGGCGACGACGGCAGCACCTACACCCTCACCGAGGAGATCAACAGCGCGGCGTCGAACGGCAACAAGACCGCGCAGGGTCTCCCCGGCAGGCAGCCCCCGCACTGAGGCGAGGATCTTCACTCCGTGACACACAGTTCAGCGCGTCTTCCGCGCACCGTCCGCCCCGGCCGCACCGTCCTCGTCGCTGTCCTCGCCGCCGCGCTCGGGGCGGGCGCCGCGGGCTGCTCGTCGCCGCCCACGCGGGACTACGCGGTACCGGACCGCGTCTGCGGCACCGACGTCGATCCGGACACGCTCGCTCCGCTGCTGCCCACGGGCACGGAGGTACGGGCCCGGCCGGGCGCGGTCAGCGCGTCGGGGGCCTCGTGCGGGATCGACGTCGTACGGGAGGACGGGGAGAAGTTCTCCCCGTCCCTCCGGGTCAGGCGCGACGCGGTCCCGGACGGCGCCGATCCGCTGGAGGTGAAGAAGGGGACGCTGGAACGGTACGGGCACCCGCGCGAGGCGGACATCGGCGACGGTGCGCGGATCGCGGACCGGGGCGCGCTGGCCGTCAAGTCGTGCCCCGGCAAGGGCGAGGACACCACCTTCGCGCTCCAGGTCGACCTGCTGACCGACACCCCCGAGAAGGTGCCGGAGCGCAGGAAGGCGCTGGAGCGGTTCGTGCGCGGGTACCTCTCGGCGGCGTACGAGAAGCAGGGCTGCGACGCGTAGACGCGGAGCCCCGGCCGCCCGGAGGCCGGCCGGGAAGACGCGGGGAGGGCCGGCCACGCCGTCCCAAATCGTCGCGGCTTCGGGGGTGCGGCCGTACGCTTGCCGCATGTCCACCCATGCCAAGCGTGAACGCCTCATCCTGGCCGATCTGTTGGAGAGCAACGGGCCCGAGGCCCCGACTCTCTGCGAGGGCTGGCTGGCCCGGGACCTCGCCGCGCACGTGGTCGTGCGCGAGCGCCGTACGGACGCGGCGGGCGGTCTCCTGTTCAAGCCGCTCGCCGCGCGACTGGAGCGGGTGCAGTCGGAGTTCGCCGCGAAGCCGTACGAGGAGCTGATCCAGCTCATCAGGACGGGTCCGCCGCGGATGTCGCCGTACGCGATCAAGCAGGTCGACGAGGCCGCCAACACCGTCGAGTTCTTCATCCACTCCGAGGACGTACGGCGGGCGCGGCCCGACTGGACGCCGCGCGAGCTGGACGCCGTCTTCCAGGACGCGCTGTGGAAGCGGCTGGAGGGCACGGCGCGGGTCTTCGGGCGCAAGTCGCCGGTCGGCCTGGTCCTGCGCCGCCCCAACGGCCAGACCACCGTCGCCCGCAAGGGCGCCCCCGTGGTCACCGTCACCGGCGACCCGGCCGAGCTGCTCCTCTTCGTCTCCGGCCGCCAGGAGGCGTCCCGCGTCGAGGCGGAGGGCGACAAGGAGACCGTGGCCCGCGTGTACGAGGCCAAGCTGGGCCTGTGACGCCCGCCCGGCGCGGCGGGGTGAGGGTGTGCGGGGGCTCGGCGCTACAGGCCGAACAGGTCCGCCGCGTTGTCGTGGCACACGGCCCGCAGCCACTCGGGGCCCAGGTCCAGCCGCTCCAGGGCGTGGAGCTGGTGCGGATAGGGATAGGGGATGTTGGGGTAGTCGGAGCCGAGCAGAATGCGGTCGCCCAGTGCGGCAAGCCGGGGCAGGGTCCGGCGGGGGAACGGCATGAGCCGCTCGGTGAAGTCGGTGAACGTCATCGTCGTGTCCAGCCGTACCTCGTCGTAGCGCTCGGCCAGGCCGAGGAACTCCTCGTACTCCGGCATGCCCATGTGCGCGACAATCAGCCGCAGCTTCGGGTGCCGCGCGAGCACCCGCGCGACGGGCTCGGGCCCTGTGTACTTGCCGGGCGCGGGCCCTGAACCGCAGTGCAGCACCACGGGTATCCCGGCCTCGGCCAGCATCCCCCACGTCTCCTGGAGCCGTTCGTCGGCCGGATCGTAAACGCCCACCTGCACATGCGCCTTGAACACCCGTGCCCCCGCCTCGACAGCCTCGCGGACATACGTCCCGACACCCGGCTCGGGGTAGAGGGTGGCGGTGTGCAGGCAGTCCGGGGTGCGACGGGCGAAGTCGGCGGCCCAGCCGTTCAGCCACCTGGCCATGCCGGGCTTGTGCGGGTAGAGCATCGCGGTGAAGGCCCGGACGCCGAAGTCCCGGAGCAGAGCCGTCCGCTCCGCCTCCGCCTTGCGGTAGGTGATCGGCCACTCCAGGCCGCCGATCAGGGGTCCGCTGGTGTCGAAGTAGTCCCAGACCTTGTGCAGGACGCGCTCGGGCATGAAGTGGGTGTGGACGTCGATCAGCCCGGGAAGCCCGAGCCCGCCCCAGAACCGCCGGACCTCGCTGACCTCACCGGTCTCGTTGGCCGTCAACGCCTTTCGGCCCACGCCGTGCGGATGCTCATGGGCCACATCCTGCCGTATCGCCCGGGCGGGCGTCAGCACGTGATCGTTTCCCCTCCGTCAACTTCCGTTGGTCCGGGGTTCGGGCACGGGCGAGGGCGCGCGGAGAGCCTGGGGCAGGAAGGAGTCGTATGCGGAGGTGGCCCTGAGCCCCTGCGCATACGCCACGCGCCAAGGCGAACGGGGCGGAAATATGATGCTCAACGGTGTGCAACTGAACGAGTGGCTCACTTCCGCCGCCAATGACCTGTCACCCGCGGTCAAGGCCGTCGGAAAATTCAAGGACAGTGTGCAGACCTACGGCGTAGGCACGGGAATCGCCGGTCTCGAAGGTCTCAACATGGTGCTGAACGAGGCCGCTCTCGCCTACGCCATCTACCGCAAGCCCGACGAGGTGCACGAGAAACCCAGCCTGATAAGAGCCGTCGGTGGAACTCTCAATCTGACGGGGTTCGGGCTCTACGGCGCGGGAAGCGTGGGCTCCACGTACATGGCCGGTGCGGGGCTGGCGCTCGTCACGGCAGCCAACGTCGTCAAGCAGCACTTCACGCCCGAGCGGGAGATGTACTACCCGCAGAGCCCGATTCTGCCGCTGTACGAGCGGCACGGGCGCGAGGCTCCTTCGGCCCTCCCCGGCCAGGGCGCCGCGCCGGAACCCGCGCCGCTGACCGGTGTGGTGGTCGTCCCGTCGACCCCCGTGACCTCCCCCGCACCCGTGACCCCGCCACCGCCCGTGGCACGGCAGGCACAGCCGGCCCCTTCCCTCCAGGGTTCCGACGCGTCCCGCGCCGCGCCCCCGTCCACTCCCCCGTCCACTCCCCCGACCACTCGACGGGCCGCCGCCGCGTACTCGCCCGCGCCGTCGGCCGCCCCTTCCACCAGAAGCGGACACGAGACGGGCAACGGCCCGCGACAGGCGCCGGACGCCAGGGCCTACCTCTTCCCCGAGCGGGTCGCGGCGGCATCCGCCCGACCGGCGCGCGGCCGGTCCCACTCGATGCCGGACATCAGGTCGATGTCCCCAGAGGCCAGGCCAGTAACCCCACGCGACCCCGCGAGCGCCACCATTCCCGCCACCCGCACCTCCTCGGCCCCCGGCCTCTCCGGTTCACGGGGCAGGGCCCGTTAGCTACTCCGGCAGTTCGGGGAACGAGGATCTCGCCGTACCGTCACCCCCCGCGCCGTCACCCCCGTACCGAGCGCTCGATGATCCGTTGCAGTTCCCGTGCCGCGCGCGGCGGTGAGACGTCGCCACGGTGGGCGACGGAGATCGTACGGTGCAGCCCCGGCTCCGCGAACGACGTCACGCGCAGGCCCGAGCGGTCCGCGACCATGCGCGGGACCACCGCCATGCCGAGCCCCGCGCGGACGAAGCCGAGCACCGCGTCCATTTCGCCGCCCTCGACGGTGAAGACGGGCTCGAAGCCCTCGGCGCGGCAGGCGGCGGTGGTGAAGTCGCGCAGGTCGTAGCCGCGCCGGAACATCGCCAGCGGGCGGTTGCGCAGGTCGGACACCCGCATCCGGCGCCGCTTCACCGGCGCGGGCTCGTCCGGCGAGGAGACGGCCACCAGTTCCTCGCGCAGCAGCTCCGTGGTCGCCAGGGCCGGGGCCTGCACGGGCAGCGGGGTGATGATGAGGGCGAGGTCGAGGGCGCCGTCGGCCAGTACCCGCACCAGGTCCTGCGAGCCGTCCTCGTGCACCTGGAGCTCCACGCCGGGGAAGCGGGCGTGGAAGTCGCGCAGCACGTCGGGCACCAGGCTCGCGCACAGGCTCGGGGGCGCCCCGAGACGCACCCGGCCGCGCCGCAACTGGGCGACCTCCTGCACCTCGCGGCGCGCGGTCTCCGCGTCGGCGAGGATGCGACGGGCCAGCGGCAGCAGTGCCTCGCCCGCGTCGGTGAGGGTGATGTGGCCACGGGCGCGGTGGAAGAGTTCGGCGCCCAGTTCGTGTTCCAGTGCGCGGATCTGCTGGGAGAGGGAGGGCTGCGCGACGTGGACGATCTCGGCGGCGCGGGTGAAGTGCCGGGTGTCGGCGACGGCCGCGAAGTAGCGGAGCTGGTGGAGCTGCATACGGGCAGCATAAAGGGTGGATAGGCACTGGCTATCGGACGCAGCTCCATCATCTCTTGGACTTATGGAACCTCACTCCTTAGCGTCGTCAGTCATGGCAACGGCGACAGGGACGCGCTCCGACGAGGCGCGAAAATCGGGTGGGCCCCCGAAGGGCGGGCCCGCGAAGGGTCGGCCCGCGAAGGGCGGCGGTGGCAGGCGACCACCGGCGACGTCGACGCTGGGGCTGCTGTGGCGGTCCACGATCGGCAAGAAGACGGTCATGGCGGTCAGCGGTCTGATCATGCTGGCGTACCTGGTCGTCCACATGCTCGGCAACCTCAAGATCTTCTTCGGCTCGGCCGACTTCAACGGCTACGCGCACTGGCTGCGCACCATCGGCGAGCCCCTGCTGCACCACGAGTGGTTCCTGTGGATAGCCCGCGTGGTGCTGCTGGCCGCCGTCGTCGCCCACGCGGTCTCCGCGTACCAGCTCAGCAGGCGCGACATCAGGGCGCGCCCGGCGAAGTACGCGCACAAGCGCCCCCGTGCCGGCTACGCCACCCGCACCATGCGCTGGGGCGGGATCATCCTCGGCCTCTTCATCGTCTGGCACCTGCTCGACCTGACGACGCTGACCGTGAACGAGAACGCGCAGGCGGGCCACCCGTACGAGAACGTCGTCGCGACGTTCTCCACCTGGTACGGGAACACGATCTACATCGTCGCGATGCTCGCCCTCGGCCTGCACATCCGGCACGGCTTCTGGAGCGCGGCGCAGACGCTCGGCGCGGGCAGGAAGAACCGGGACAGGGCGCTCAAGGGCGCGGCGAACGTGCTGGCGCTGGTGCTGACGCTGGGCTTCATCGCCGTACCGGTAGGTGTGATGACAGGGCTGGTGAGCTGACATGAGTGCTGACGTGAACCCCGAGGCGGGCACCGAAACGGACGCCGACATGAGCGCGTACGACTACACCGACTACCGCGTGGGCGAACCCGTCGCCGACACCAAGGCGCCTGACGGGCCGATCGCCGAGCGCTGGGACTCACGCCGCTTCGGCGCCAAGCTGGTCAACCCGGCCAACCGCCGCAAGCACACCGTCATCGTCGTCGGCACCGGGCTCGCGGGCGGCTCGGCGGGCGCGACGCTCGCCGAACAGGGCTACCACGTCGTGCAGTTCTGCTACCAGGACAGCCCGCGCCGCGCCCACTCCATCGCCGCGCAGGGCGGCATCAACGCCGCCAAGAACTACCGCAACGACGGCGACTCCGTGCACCGCCTCTTCTACGACACCGTCAAGGGCGGCGACTTCCGGGCCCGCGAGTCGAACGTGCACCGGCTGGCGCAGGTCTCCGTCGAGATCATCGACCAGTGCGTGGCCCAGGGCGTGCCCTTCGCGCGCGAGTACGGCGGACTGCTCGACACCCGCTCCTTCGGCGGCGTCCAGGTCTCCCGCACCTTCTACGCGCGCGGCCAGACCGGGCAGCAACTGCTGCTCGGCGCCTACCAGGCGCTGTCCCGGCAGATCGCCGCCGGCAACGTCGAGATGCACCCGCGCACCGAGATGCTCGACCTGATCGTCGTCGACGGGCGGGCGCGCGGCATCGTCGCCCGTGACCTGATCACGGGCCGCATCGACACCTACTTCGCGGACGCGGTGGTCCTGGCCTCCGGCGGCTACGGCAACGTCTTCTACCTGTCGACGAACGCCAAGAACTCCAACGCCACCGCGATCTGGCGGGCGCACAGGCGCGGCGCCTACTTCGCCAACCCCTGCTTCACCCAGATCCACCCCACCTGCATCCCGCGCTCGGGCGACCACCAGTCGAAGCTGACGCTGATGAGCGAGTCGCTGCGCAACGACGGGCGCATCTGGGTCCCGAAGGCCAAGGGCGACACGCGCCCGCCCGCCGAGATTCCCGAGGACGAGCGCGACTACTACCTGGAGCGCGTCTACCCCGCCTTCGGTAACCTCGTGCCCCGTGACATCGCCTCGCGCGCCGCGAAGAACGTCTGCGACGAGGGCCGGGGCGTCGGGCCCGGCGGCCAGGGCGTGTACCTGGACTTCGCGGACGCCATCGCGCGCATGGGCCGCAAGGCCGTCGAGGAGAAGTACGGCAACCTCTTCGACATGTACGCGCGGATCACCGCGGAGAACCCGTACGAGGTGCCGATGCGCATCTACCCCGCGATCCACTACACGATGGGCGGGCTCTGGGTCGACTACGACCTCCAGACCACCGTGCCCGGCCTCTTCGCCATCGGCGAGGCCAACTTCTCCGACCACGGCGCGAACCGGCTCGGCGCCTCGGCCCTGATGCAGGGCCTGGCCGACGGCTACTTCGTGCTGCCGTCCACCATCAACGACTACCTCGCCCGCCACCCGCACGACGAGGGCGCCGACGCCTCGCACCCGGCAGCCGTCGCCGCCGTCGCCGAGTGCACGGAGCGGCTGGAGCGGCTGCTGTCGGTGAACGGCGACCGCACCCCCGACTCCTTCCACAAGGAGATCGGCGAACTCCTGTGGGAGTACTGCGGCATGGCCCGCACCGAGGAGGGCCTGCGCAAGGCACTCGGCCGCATCCCCGAGATCCGCGAGGAGTTCTGGCGCCGGATCAGGGTGCCGGGCACCGGCGAGGAGCTGAACCAGTCGCTGGAGAAGGCCAACCGGATCGTGGACTACCTGGAGCTGGCCGAACTGCTCTGCCTCGACGCGCTGCACCGCGAGGAGTCCTGCGGCGGCCACTTCCGCGAGGAGTCCCAGACCCCGGAGGGCGAGGCGGACCGGCGGGACGAGGAGTTCTCGTACGCCGCCGCCTGGGAGTTCACGGGCACCGGAGCCGCGCCCACCCTGCACAAGGAAGACCTGGTCTTCGAGTACGTCCACCCCACCCAGCGGAGCTACGCATGAGGCTCACCCTCCGCGTCTGGCGCCAGCCCCACGCTGACGCGCAAGGCGCCATGGTCACCTACGACGTCGACGGCATCTCGGAGGACATGTCCTTCCTGGAGATGCTGGACACCCTCAACGAGAAGCTGATCCTCGACGGGGACGAGCCCGTCGCCTTCGACCACGACTGCCGCGAGGGCATCTGCGGCGCGTGCGGCGTCGTCATCAACGGCGACGCGCACGGGCCCGAGCGCACCACCACCTGCCAGCTCCACATGCGCAGCTTCCGGGACGGCGACACGATCGACGTCGAGCCGTGGCGGGCCTCCGCCTTCCCGGTCGTGAAGGACCTGGTCGTGGACCGCTCCTCCTTCGACCGCGTCATCGGCGCGGGCGGCTATGTGTCGGTGCCCACGGGCTCCGCGCCCGAGGCGCACGCCACGCCGGTGCCCAAGCCCGTGGCCGACGCGGCGTTCGAGCACGCGGAGTGCATCGGCTGCGGCGCGTGCGTGGCCGCCTGCCCGAACGGCTCGGCGATGCTGTTCACCTCGGCGAAGGTCAACCACCTCAACGCACTGCCCCAGGGCGCACCGGAACGCGAGTCCCGGGTGCTGGACATGGTGGGGCAGATGGACGACGAGGGATTCGGCGGCTGCACCCTGACGGGCGAGTGCGCGACGGCCTGCCCGAAGGGCATCCCGCTCTTCTCCATCTCCTCCATGAACCGCGAGTTCCTGCGGGCGGCCCGCAAGACGGGCTGAACCATCCCCGCCGGAACCGGCGCGGTGCGGGCCCCGTGGGGACGGGGCCGCGCCGGGGCCGGGCGGGCCGCGCCCCCACCACCGTGGTGCTCAACCCGGGTGCGGGCGCGGCCCGCCGGTCGAACGGACCCCGGTCAGACGGCCGCCGTGCGTCTCGTCGGCCTGACGGCGCCGGGTCAGACGGTCAGACGGCCGCCGTGCCGATGAGGCCCTCGCGGGTGACCAGCCCGACCAGCTCGTCCTCCCCCATGTGCTCCGTCCCCGAGGGGCGGCGGGGCAGGACCATGTAGCGGCTCTCGGCGCTGGAGTCCCAGACCGTGATCCGCACGTCCTCGGGCAGCTCCAGGCCGAACTCCCCCAGCACGGTGCGCGGTTCGCGCACGACACGGGAGCGGTACGACTCGCTCTTGTACCAGGACGGGGAGGGGCCGAGCAGCCCGACCGGATAGCACGAGCACAGGGTGCAGACCAGCACATTGTGCTGCTCGGGGGTGTTCGCGACGACCTTGAGGCGCTGCTGCTGGATGCCGCCCGCCATGGAGAGGCCCAGCTCGGGAAGGGCCGCGTTCGCGTCGGCGAGCAGCCGCGCCCTGAAGCGTTCGTCCGTCCAGGCACGCGCGGCGATACGGGCGCCGTTCAGCGGCGAGGCGCCTTCCAGGAAGCGGGCGAGGATGCCGTCCAGCTCCGCGTCCTCCACCAGGCCGGCCCCGATCAGCCGCTCCTCCAGCCGACGCACCCGTACCGCGACGGGGTTCGTGGTGTGCTGCCCGCTCACTCCGGCTCCTCCAGCTCTTCCAGGTACGACTGCCACAGCTCGACGGTGACCTCGTGCGCGCCCTCGCCCCACAGCTCGCCCGCGGCGAACGCCACGACGTAGACCGGCTCGACGCGGGGCTCGGGGCTGCGGCCCGCGACCTCGTCGGCCAGCGGCCAGCTTCCGGCGACCTCCACGACGCGACCGCGCTGGCCCCGTGCGTAGCGGGGCAGACGGGTGTGCCCGTCAGGGTCACCGGCCCGCGTACGGACCAGGTCCCCCGGCGCGAACCGCTGCCGCGTCCCCTCAGTCATCGCTGGTCAGCCGCTCGATCGCGTGGAGCCAGCGCTCGTAGTACGAGGCGGCCAGATACTCCTGGGGCGGCATGCGTTCGATGGTGTCGCGGAACTCGTCCAGCGTGTAGACCCCGCGCCGCACGAGGGCGACGTTCAGCGCATAGACCCGCGCCTCCCAGTCCGCATGAAACGGCGGCTCGTCCCGCTCCACCTCGACGGCCCCGAACCCCGTCTGCCCGCCCACATCATTGACCCGGCTCATGGCTTCGATGCTACGGGGCGCTGCGCTGTGCGGTTCGCCGTTTTTTTGGGGGGGGGGTGCCCTCTTCACGGGGTGGTTGCGCGGGACGGTTGCCCTGTGTGGTGGGCACCGCAGGGTCCCGCGCTGATTTTTGCGCCGCTGCACGCGGCGGGGTGGCGGGGCGCCGTTTCCGGGTGCGGGTGGGTGGCTACGGCGCGCCAATGTTGTGGGGGCGCAACCCGGTGAAGGGTTACCGCACTGGGTGCCCCGCATCCCGTAGCGCGGTCTTGACCTCGCCGATGCGGAGGTCACCGAAGTGGAAGACGGAAGCAGCAAGCACCGCATCAGCGCCCGCGCCGACCGCGGGCGCGAAGTGCTCCAAGCGCCCCGCGCCACCGCTGGCGATGACCGGCACGGCCACATGCCCCCGTACGGCCTCGATCATGGCCGTGTCGTAGCCGTCCTTGGTGCCGTCCGCGTCCATGGAGTTGAGCAGGATCTCGCCGGCGCCCAGCTCCGCGGCCCGGTGCGCCCACTCGACGGCGTCGATGCCGGTGCCCTTGCGCCCGCCGTGGGTGGTCACCTCGTAGCCGGAGGGCGTCGACGTGCCGTCCGCACAGCGCCGCGCGTCGACGGAAAGCACCAGCACCTGGCTGCCGAACCGCTCGGCGATCTCGCGGATCAGCTCGGGCCGCGCGATGGCCGCGGTGTTCACACCGACCTTGTCAGCGCCGGCCCGCAGCAGCTTGTTGACGTCTTCGGGGCTGCGGACGCCGCCGCCGACCGTCAGCGGGATGAAGACCTGCTCGGCGGTGCGCCGCACCACGTCGTAGGTGGTCTCCCGGTCGGAGGAGGAGGCGGTGATGTCGAGGAACGTCAGCTCGTCCGCGCCCTCCGCGTCGTAGACCTTCGCCATCTCGACGGGGTCGCCCGCGTCCCGCAGGTTCTTGAAGTTGACGCCCTTGACGACGCGCCCGGCGTCCACGTCCAGGCAGGGAATGACTCGTACGGACACGGACATCGCTGTGCAGACTCTCCTTCTTGGGCGGGTGCCCTACGGGGCGCGTTACGGGGCGGTGCCCCGGAACGCCTCCAGTTCCACTTCGACCAGGACGCGGGAGTCGACGAACCCCGAGACCACGACGAGCGTCGCGGCCGGACGGACCGCGTCGAACAGCTCCCGGTGCGCGCGGGCCACCGCGTCCACGTCGCGGGAGTGGGTGAGGTACATCCGGGTGCGTATCACCGAGGAGACGTCGAGACCGAACTCCTTGAGCGCGGCGAGTGCCTGCCCGAAGGCTGCCTTCGTCTGCTCGTACGGGTCGCCCTCGCCGGCCAGCTCGCCATTGACCAGCGGCAGGGTGCCCGCCACGGACACCCGGTCGCCCGCCGCGACGGCGCGTGCGAACCCGATGCTCTCTTCCCAGGGGCTGTCGGTCTGCACGCGTTCGACGCGGCGGTCCGGGGTCATGACGACACGGCCTCCAAAGCCTCTTCCAAGGTGAACGCCTTGGCGTAGAGGGCCTTGCCGACGATGGCGCCTTCGACCCCCTCCGGTACAAGCGTCGCGATGGCCCGCAGATCGTCAAGAGAGGAGACGCCGCCGGAGGCGACGACGGGCTTGTCGGTCGCGGCGCAGACGTTGCGCAGCAGTTCCAGGTTGGGGCCCTGGAGGGTGCCGTCCTTGTTGATGTCGGTGACGACGTAGCGGGCGCAGCCCTCGGCGTCGAGGCGCGTCAGCGTCTCGTAGAGGTCGCCGCCGTCGCGGGTCCAGCCGCGTCCGCGCAGGGTCGTGCCGCGTACGTCGAGGCCGACGGCGATCTTGTCACCGTGCTCGGCGATGATCTTCGCGACCCACTCGGGGCTCTCCAGCGCGGCGGTGCCGAGGTTGACCCGCTCGCAGCCGGTGGCCAGGGCCGCTTCGAGGGAGGCGTCGTCGCGGATGCCGCCGGACAGCTCGACCTTGATGTCCATGGTGCGGGCGACCTCGGCGATCCGCTCGCGGTTGTCGCCGGTGCCGAACGCGGCGTCGAGGTCGACGAGGTGCAGCCACTCGGCGCCGGAACGCTGCCAGGCGAGGGCGGCCTGGAGCGGGTCGCCGTAGGAGGTCTCCGAGCCGGACTCGCCGTGCACGAGGCGCACGGCCTGGCCGTCCCTGACGTCGACGGCGGGGAGGAGTTCGAGCTTGGTCATGACGTCCTCTGTCTGCGCTTCCTGTGTGATGTTGCCTTCTCCCCTGGCGGGGACGGGCGGCGGGGCCGCCCGGTGGGTCAGAGCGTGTCGATCCAGTTGGACAGCAGCCGGGCCCCCGCGTCACCGGACTTCTCGGGGTGGAACTGCGTCGCCCACAGGGGCCCGTTCTCCACGGCCGCGACGAACGGCGTCGCGTGCTCGGCCCAGGTCACCTTGGGCGCGGTCAGCGCGGCGTTGGCGGTCTCCAGCTCCCAGTCGTGTACGGCGTAGGAGTGGACGAAGTAGTAGCGCGCGTCCTCGGGCAGCCCCGCGAAGAGCTTCGAGCCCTCGGCAGGGGTGACCGTGTTCCAGCCCATGTGCGGGATGGTGTGGTCCGCGTCGGCCTTCATCGGGCCGACCGTGCCGGGCCACTCGTCCATGCCCTCGGCCTCGTGGCCGTGCTCGATGCCCCGGCTGAAGAGGATCTGCATGCCGACGCAGATGCCCATCACGGGGCGCCCGCCCGCGAGCCGACGGCCGATGATCCAGTCGCCGCGCGCCTCGCGGAGTCCGTCCATGCAGGCGGCGAAGGCGCCCACGCCGGGGACCAGGAGGCCGTCGGCGGCCATGGCCTTGTCGTAGTCGCGGGTGATCTCGACGTCGGCGCCCGCGCGGGCGAGGGCGCGCTCGGCCGAGCGGATGTTGCCGAAGCCGTAGTCGAAGACCACGACGCTCTTGCCCGCGCGGGCGCTCGCGGGAGCCGTGTTCTCCTCGCTCACTTCCACACCTCCAGCCGCAGCACGCCCGCCGCCAGCGCCAGCACCGAGCCGATGACCAGCACGGCGACGACGCTCTTCGGGAGCTTCTGCTTCCAGAAGGAGACGGCGCCGCCCGCGAGGAACAGCCCGACGAAGATCAGCAGAGTGGACAGACCGTTCACAGCGCGCCCTTGGTCGAAGGGATGCCGGTCTGCCGGGGGTCGATCTCCGACGCGTAGCGCAGGGCCCGCGCCAGCGCCTTGAACTGGCACTCGACGATGTGGTGCGCGTTGCGCCCGTACGGGACGTGGACGTGCAACGCGATCTGCGCCTGGGCCACGAAGGACTCCAGGATGTGCCGCGTCATCGTCGTGTCGTACTCGCCGATCATCGGCGCCATGCCCTCGGGCTCGGTGTGCACGAGGTAGGGGCGCCCGGAGAGGTCGACCGTCACCTGGGCCAGCGACTCGTCCAGCGGCACCGAGGCGTTGGCGAACCGCACGATGCCCCGCTTGTCGCCGAGCGCCTGCTTGAAGGCGGCGCCCAGGGCCAGCGAGGTGTCCTCGATGGTGTGGTGGCTGTCGATGTGCAGATCGCCGTCGGTCTTGACCGTGAGGTCGAAGAGACCGTGGCGGCCGAGCTGGTCGAGCATGTGGTCGTAGAAGCCGACGCCGGTGGCGACGTCGACCTGCCCGGTACCGTCGAGATCGACCTCGACCAGGACCGAGGTCTCCTTGGTGGTGCGCTCCACGCGGCCCACGCGGCTCATCGGTTCGTCTCCTTCGTCACTGCGCGTACCGCGTCGAGGAACGCGTCGTTCTCTTCGGGCGTGCCCGCCGACACCCGCAGCCAGCCCGGCACTCCGTTGTCCCGGACGAGGACTCCCTGGTCCAGCAGTGCCTGCCAGACCGCGTGCGCGCCGCCCTCGCCGTCGAACCGCCCGAACTGCACGAAGTTGGCGTCCGATTCGGTGACCTCGCAGCCGAGGGCGCGCAGTTCGCGCACCAGCCGGTCGCGTTCGTCCTTGAGCCGTTCGACGTAGCCGAGCAGCGTGTCGGTGTGTTCGAGCGCGGCCAGCGCGGTGGCCTGGGTGACGGCCGACAGGTGGTAGGGCAGCCGCACGAGCTGGACGGCGTCGACGACGGCGGGGTCGGCGGCCAGATAGCCAAGCCGCAGCCCGGCGGCGCCGAACGCCTTGGACATGGTGCGGGTGACCACCAGGTTCGGGCGGCCTTCCAGCAGCGGCAGCAGCGACTCGCGGTGCGAGAACTCGCCGTACGCCTCGTCCACGACGACCATCGACGGCCTGGCGGCCTGCGCCGCTTCGTAGAGCGCCATCACGGTGTCGCGGCCGACGGCCGTGCCGGTGGGGTTGTTGGGCGAGCAGATGAACACCACGTCCGGCCTGCGCTCGGCGATGGTGGCGACGGCTGCCTCGGTGTCGATGGTGAAGTCGTCGTGGCGCGGTCCGGAGAGCCACTCGGTGCCGGTGCCGCGCGCGATGATGCCGTGCATCGAGTACGAGGGCTCGAAGCCGATCGCCGTGCGGCCCTCGCCGCCGAAGGTCTGGAGCAGCTGCTGGATGACCTCGTTGGAGCCGTTGGCCGCCCACACGTTGCGGGGTCCGACCTGGTACCCGGCGGTGCGGGTGAGGTAGGCGGCCAGCTCGGTGCGGAGCACGACCGCGTCCCTGTCCGGGTAGCGGTTGAGAGTGCGGGCCGCGTCGGAGACGCGCTCGGCGATCCGCCGCACCAGCTCCTCGGGGAGCGGGTACGGGTTCTCGTTCGTGTTCAGGCGTACGGGAACGTCGAGCTGCGGGGCGCCGTACGGGGACTTGCCGCGTAGCTCGTCCCTGATGGGGAGATCGTCAATGCCGGTCACTTGCTCTGCGGCACCTTCCAGTCGAACCTTGCCTTGAGTGCCGCCCCGTGGGCGGGCAGGTCTTCCGCCTCGGCGAGGGTGACGACGTGGTGGGTCACCTCGGCGAGCGCGTCGCGCGTGTAGTCCACGACGTGGATGCCGCGCAGGAACGACTGCACCGAGAGACCGGAGGAGTGGCAGGCGCAGCCGCCGGTGGGCAGCACGTGGTTGGAGCCCGCGCAGTAGTCGCCGAGCGAGACGGGCGCCCAGGGGCCGACGAAGATCGCGCCCGCGTTGCGCACGCGCGCGGCCCACGCCGCCGCGTCGGCGGTCTGGATCTCCAGGTGCTCGGCCGCGTAGGAGTCCACGACGGCGAGCCCGTCCTCCAGGGAGTCCACGAGCACGATCCCGGACTGGCGCCCGGACAGCGCCTCGGTGATCCGCTCCTGGTGCCGGGTGGCGGCGACCTGGGTCTTCAGCTCGGCCTCGACGGCCTCGGCCAGCGCGACGGAGGGCGTGACCAGCACGGCGGCGGCGACCACGTCGTGCTCGGCCTGGCTGATCAGGTCCGAGGCGACGTGCGCGGCGTCCGCCGTGTCGTCGGCGAGGACCGCGATCTCGGTGGGGCCCGCCTCGGAGTCGATGCCGATGCGGCCCTTGAGCAGGCGCTTGGCGGCGGCGACGTAGATGTTCCCGGGGCCCGTGACGAGCTGGACGGGGGCGCAGTCCTCGGTGCCGTAGGCGAACATGGCCACGGCGTGGGCGCCACCCGCCGCGTACACCTCGTCGACGCCCAGGAGGGCGCAGGCCGCGAGGATGGTGGGGTGCGGCAGCCCGCCGAACTCCTTCTGCGGGGGCGAGGAGACGGCCAGCGAGCCGACGCCCGCCTCCTGCGCGGGCACCACGTTCATGACGACGGAGGACGGATAGACGGCCCGGCCGCCCGGCACATAGAGCCCGACGCGCTCGACGGGCACCCACCGCTCGGTGACGGTACCGCCGGGGACGACCTGGACGGTGGAATCGGTGCGCCGCTGGTCCCTGTGGACGATACGGGCGCGCCGCACGGACTCCTCCAGCGCCGCGCGTACGTCCGGATCGAGCGCTTCCAGTGCCTCCGTCAGCGCCTCGGCCGGGACGCGTACGCGCTCCAGCGTGACGCCGTCGAACCGCTGGGCGTAGTCGACCAGTGCCGCTGTGCCACGATGCTTGACGTCCTCGCAGATGGGGCGCACCTTCTCCAGCGCGTCCTCGACGTCGAACTCGGCTCGGGGCAGCAGATCGCGGTCGATTCCGCCGCCGGCCGCCGAGGCGGCGAGCGCGGAACCACGCAGGTCGATTCGGGAGATCACACCCCCAGTCTCTCAGACCGCGTCCGGCGGCTGGCCGCCCGTATCACTGGCTGATACATACCGTGAGGGGCCTCACGCCCGCCTCGCGGGCCCGCGCCGTACCGCCGCGCCCGTGCGTGCCCGTGCGTGCCCGTGCGTGCCCGTCCGCATCCCGGCCCCCGGCATATGACCTGCGGTGCGGACGCACCAGTAACGGAACCGGAGCACAGCGGCCGATCGTCGCCACAGGCGTTCATCCGGTCACGGAGCGGGAAGGGGAAGCGTACGACCACGGCTTTTCGACGCGTCACGCACCGTCGGAAACGCGATCGGGGGCCAGGGGACAGGGAACGAGGGGGAGGGGAACGGACCAGTGAACGAGCCGCTGGACTCCGAGGAGCCGCCGACCGGTGTGACCACCGCCGAATGGGGCCTGTGGCAGGCGTTCCGCAACGGCACCGAGCACGACCTGCGCAGCCACGAGCCCGAACTGGACGATCCGGACGGCGACCATCCGTGGGGGCCCGAGCGCACCGTAAGGGCCCGCTTCATCGCCCGCCTGCTGCTGCACGGCCCGCCCCCGTTACTGGGCCGGGTCGCCTCGCTCCACCTCGTCGGCGCCTACATCACCGGCTCCCTCGACCTTTCGGGCGGGACGGTGGACTCGTACTTCGAGCTGCGGCACTGCCGCTTCGAGGAGGAGGTGCGGATACCCGAGGCGCGCGTGCACACGGCGCGCTTCAGCGACTGCGCCATCCCCCGCCTGGAGGCGGCGCGGCTGACGACGGAGGGCGATCTGCATCTGCCCCGCTGCTCGATACCCGGCGGCATCAAGCTCACCGACGCCACGATCGGCACCGACCTGCTGCTGGACGAGGCGAAGGTGGGCAGCGGGCGCCGCATCCGGGCCATCGCGGCCGACGGCATCACGGTCTCCCAGGAGTTCCAGGCCAGCATGCTGGTCACCGACGGAGAGCTGAGCCTGCGCGGGGCCACCATCGGCAGCTCGCTGCACATGTTCGGCACGGTGCTGCGCAACACCCGCGGCCGCTACGCGCTGCACGCCCCGCAGATGACCGTCGAGCACGTCGCCAGCCTCGCTGACGCCACCCCGGCGCTGACCCCGCAGCTCCAGGGCCAGACACCGCCCACCGGCACCCGCATCCCCTTCACGACCGAGGGCGGCACACGCTGGCGCACCCGGCACTTCGAGTGCACGGGCGGGATCGTGCTGGACGACGGCAGGTTCGGCTCGTCCCTGGTCATCGAGAACGCGCGCTTCGACCTCCAGCAGAACCAGGAGCTGTCGCTGCGCCGGATCTCCACACCCGAGCTGAGCTTCACCCCGCAGGCGCCCGAGCGCGGGCTCGTGGTGCTGTCGGGGGCGACCGTCGAGAAGCTCATGGACCGGGTGGGCAGTTGGCCGCGGGACCAGCGGCTGTGGATGGCGGGCTTCACGTACCAGCAGGCGATCCCCAAAGAGGGCCACTTCAACGTCCGGGAGCGCCTCCAGTGGCTGAGCGCGGCCACGCCCGAGTACTCGCCCGAGCCGTACGAGCAGCTCGCCGCGATGTACCGCAACAGTGGGGAGGACACCAACGCGCGCGCCGTACTCCTGGAGAAACAGCGCCGCAGGCGTGAGACGTTGCCGCTGGTCGGAAAGGTGTGGGGCTATATCCAGGACTGGACGGTGGCCTACGGCTACCGGCCCGCGCAGGCGGCCCTGTGGATGGCGGTGCTGTGGGCCTCGGCCACCGTCGTGTTCGGCGCGAACCCGCCGGAACCGCTCAAGGAGCACGAGCATCCGCACTGGAACTCCGCGCTCTACGCCCTCGACCTGCTCCTTCCCGTCATCAGCTTCGGCCAGGACGCGGCCTGGAACCCCGCGGGCGGCTATCAGTGGGCGGAGGCCGTCCTGATCCTGCTCGGCTGGGTCCTCGCGACGACGGTCGCCACGGGCGCGACCCGGCTGCTGAGGCGCCAGTGACGGAGGTTTCGGAGCGCCGCGAAGGGGGGACACGGGCGGGGATCCGGATACCGCGTGCGGAGGCGTGTCGCGGCGACGTGCGCATATCCCCACCGCGACCACCGCCGAAGGCTTTAGGCTTACCCGTTGTGACAACCGCGCTTCCGCTCTTCCCGCTCAACTCGGTGCTGTTCCCTGGCCTCGTGCTGCCGCTGAACATCTTCGAGCAGCGGTACCGCGCGCTGATGCGCGACCTGCTGGAGATCCCCGAGGACACCCCGCGCCGCTTCGGCGTCGTCGCCATCAGGGACGGCCGCGAGGTCGCCCCCACGGCGACGGGACTGCCAGAGGCGTCGCCGCCCACGGGTGCCGACCCGACGGCGGGCTTCGGGCCCGACCCCGCCCAGGCGTTCTACGGCGTGGGCTGCGTCGCCGACGCCTCGACCATCCGCGAGCGCGCCAGCGCCTCCGGTGCGGTCGGCGCCGCGGAGGACGACGAGGACGAGGGCCCCGAGCAGGAGCCGGGCGCCGGGGAAAGCTCCGGCTACGAGGTTCTCGCCACCGGCACCACCCGCTTCCGCCTCCTCTCGGTGGACGCGAGCGGCCCGTATCTGATGGGCGAGATCGAGGAGCTGCCCGAGGAGGAGGGCGACGGCGCCGGGGCGCTGGCCTCCGGGGTGCTGCGGGCCTTCCGCACGTACCAGAAGCGCCTCGCGAGCGCCCGCGAGCGCACCCTCGCCGCGGGGCAGGACCTGCCGGACGACCCGTCGGTGGTCTCCTACCTCGTGGCGGCGGCGACGATCCTCGACACCCCGTCCAAGCAGCGGCTGCTCCAGGCGCCCGACACGGCGACGCGGCTCGCGGACGAGCTGAAGATCCTCCGGCGCGAGACGGCGATGATCGGGAAGCTGCCCTCGCTGCCCGCCGCCGATCTCACCCGGCAGCCGACGAGCCCGAACTGACCGGACCTGACCGGACCGGATCGACCAGCCAGGTAACCGAGGCAGAGGCACACGCGCGATGGCCAGGAAGAAGCAGGACCGCAAGCAGGGCCAGCAGGCGGCGGCGACCCCCGCGACGGTCGCCGCCAGCCGCGCGGGCGTCGCCTTCACCACGCACGCCTACACGCACGACCCGGCGGCGCCCTCCTACGGCGAGGAGGCGGCCGAGGCGCTCGGCCTCTCCCCCGAGCAGGTCTTCAAGACCCTCGTCGCGGACGTCGACGGCACGCTGACCGTCGCCGTCGTGCCCGTCTCCGCCTCCCTGGACCTGAAGGCACTGGCCTCGGCGGCGGGCGGCAAGCGGGCCACGATGGCCGACCCGGCGGCGGCCGAGCGCACCACGGGGTACGTGCGGGGCGGCATCTCGCCCCTGGGACAGCGCAAGCGGCTGCCCACGGTGCTGGACGCGTCCGCCTCCGGGCACGCCACCATCTGCGTCTCGGCAGGGCGCCGCGGCCTGGAGATCGAGCTGGCGCCTGACGACCTGGCGGCGCTCACCGGGGCGACGACGGCGCCCATCGCGCGGATCTGACGTAGAGACGTACGGGGCTGACGTAGAGACGTACGGCGCTGACGTACGGGCCCGGCGTACCCCTTACGTACCGGTGCGCCCGGAGAACGTCTCGCGAGGGCTTCCCAGGGCGCTCCCCCTCGGCTAGGTACGTAGCGACCAGCTACGTGGCGACGCCACCCAGCGAGGGGGTACCACCCATGTCCAAGCGCACCCGCAAGCGCCGCTGGCGCATCCGCAAGGGCAGGGCGAACCACGGGCGCCGCCCCGCGTAGCGGCGGCCGGTGGGACGGGCGGTGAGGGCAGCCGGGGCTACCAGGTGTCGCGACGGGCCTCGGGCGCCGCGCCCTTGCCGGGGCCGTCGGCGAAGCCGGTACCGTTCGCGAAGCCAGGGTCCTCCGCGAAGCCCGGGTCCTGCCCGAAGGGGGGCTCGGGATCGCGGGGCGTGAAAATGCTCGTCAGCATCAGGTGGAGGAGGACGGCGGCGAACGGCCAGGCCAGCAGCCCGCCCTTCGCGTCCAGCTTCAGCGGCCCGTCGAAGGTGCCGTTCGCACCGGCCGCCTTCGCCGCTGCCACCACGTCCGTCTCGGGGCCCAGCCAGACGCCGATGCGCCAGGCGACGACCGAGCCCAGCAGCGCCCCCAGCGCGAGCCCCACCACGAGGCCCACGCCGCCCTTGACGCGGGCGAGGAAGACGGCGACGGCACTCAGCACGCCCGCGGCCAGCGCGAGGAGGATGAACGTGCCGTCGGCGCCGATGGCCTCCTCGCCCTCCGGGTCCTTGAGGTAGACGGCCTTGCCGTCCGTGAACAGCGGCACCCTCGGCGCCAGCCACAGCCACAGCAGGCCCAGCGCCACCCCCAGCACGGTCACCGCCAGCCCGCAGACCACCGCGTCCCGCAGCTCGCGCCGCACCCGCGGCCCGGCCGCGTCGGCGTCGGCGGCGGCGTGCGCGCCCCCGCCCGGGTGGCCCGCGAGAGGCTCATGGCTCATGGACCCGCCCGGCTGCGGCTCGCCGGGGTGGCCCGGTGCGGAGCCGGAGTGGTCAGGATTGTGTGAGGAGGGCGTCGGTACGGTCACCACGCCATCGTGCCAGGCGTCGCCCGTCGCACGGGGGGCGACCCATGGCGCCGCCACGCGGTGGGTCCGTACGGACGCGTACGGCGCGGGGCAGGAAGGGGCTCAGCGGACGGCGGCGCGCCGGTAGGCCCAGGTCGCCACGGCGAGCGACACGACACCGACGGCCGCGCACACGCCCAGGTCCAGCAGCACGCGACCCCAGTCGGGCGCCGACTCGAAAGTACGGGCCAGGGCCTCCACGCCGTACGTCGAGGGCAGCAGGTCCCGCAGCCAGCGCACCGGCTCGGGCAGCTCGCCGCCCGGCAGCACGCCCAGCAGCAGTGCGGCCGACATGCCCAACTGGCCGCACACGGTGGCCAGTTCGGGCTTCGGCGCGAGCAGTCCGAGGGCCGCGCCCAGCCCGGCGAGGGCCGCGCCCGCGAGCGGGATCACCGCGGCCAGCACCCACAGCCCGCCCAGCGGCAACTGGAACAGCACGCTCCCCACGACCGCCGTCACCACCACACCGGGCACCGTGAAGGACGCGTACGCGCCCGCGGCGCCGAGGACGACGGCGGCGGCGGGCACGGGGAGGGTCGCGTAGTGGTCCAGGCCGCCGTTGGCGCGCAACTGGCCGAAGTACTGCGCCAGCAGGTTCAGCGCCACGAACGCCACGACGAGCACACTGGACCCGGCGACGACCGCACGCGCCTCCACGCCGCCGTCCACGACACCGCGCATCAGCACCATGATCCCGAGCGACTGGAACGTCGCGACGAAGAGCAGCGGCACGCGGGCCACGCGGGCGCGCGAGAGCTGGGCGCGGTAGACGGCCACCAGCGCGGGCCACAGGCGGGCGCGCGCGGCGAGCGGCGCTGCGGGGGTGACGGATGGCACCCCCACCGCGGGGGCCGACGGGTCCGGCTGTGGCGCCGGGGCCGCGGGATGTGCGGTACCGGTCGACGTCACGGAACCCGCCGGGCCCACTGATCCCACCGAACTCATCGAACTCACCGAGCTGGCCGAACTCACGCCTTCACCAAGCCTTCCCCGCGCCCGCCCAGCGCCAGATACACGTCTTCCAGACTGGGCGTCGCCAGCGAGAAGTCGTCGAGTGCGGCGAAGGCCGGCCCGCCCGTGACCACCGCGACCGCCTCGCGCGCCGCGTCCGGGCCGAGCCGCAGCGTCCAGCGCCGCCCCGAGACGAGGGCCGCCTCGCCCAGCGCGGCGACCTCCGGCACATCGACGGGCGCGCGGTCGCGCCACACCAGTTCCAGTCGTACGTCGTCGCCCACCGTAGCCTTCAGCCCGCCCGGGGTGTCGCAGGCGATGACCCGGCCCGTGTCCATCACGGCGACCCGGTCCAGCACCGTCTCCGCCTCGATGACGTTGTGCGTCACGAGCACGACCGTGGCGCCGTGCTCGGCGCGCCTGCGGTCGACGGCGGCCCACACCGCGCGCCGCGCGACGGGGTCCATGCCGCTGGTCGGCTCGTCGAGCACCAGCAGCGGGCGCTCGCCCACCAGCGCGGAGGCCACACAGGCGAGGCGGCGCTGGCCGCCCGACAGCTTCTTGAGGGGGCGCGAGGCGAGGGGGCCGAGGCCCAGCTCGTCCATCACCGCGTCGCGCTCGCGGCGCGCGGCGTCGGCGTCGAGGCCACGCAGGCGTCCCGTCGTCTCCGTCGCCAGCGCGACCGTCAGCTCGTCCAGTGCGCTGGACTCCTGGCCCAGGTAGGCGAGGAGGCGGGAGGCGCGCTCCGGGTGCCGTACGAGGTCGTGGCCGAGCACCTTGATCGCGCCGCTGTCCGGGCGCAGCAGGCCCGTGAGCTGCCGTACGAGGGTGGACTTGCCCGCGCCGTTCGGGCCGAGCAGGCCGAAGATCTCGCCCGCGTTGATGTCGAGCGTGACGTCGTCACTGGCGCGCACCGCCGGCGCGGGCGGTGCGCCTCGGCGGGCACGGCTCGCGGGGTACGTCTTGACCAGCGCGCTTATACGCACGGCGACCCGCGTCGGCGTCTCCACGCTGTCCACCGCCTGCCGTGTGCCCATTCCCACGAGCTACGAGGGTACGCGCCTCTTCACGGGTTCCCTTCGCGGGGGCGGAAGGAAACGGGGGTTGCCGGTTCGTCGGGGGTGTTGCGCGGGACGGTTGGCCAGTGTGGTGCGCACTGTAGGGTCCCGCGCTGATTT
>NZ_JBSHAO010000008.1:0-77436 GCF_053611545.1 Streptomyces sp. NPDC054796
TCTCCTCGGGCGGCGACAAGTGCGGGTCTCGTTGTCGGGTTTCCTCCGGCACTCGTCGCCACCACTTGCGGGGACACCCCACCACGTCCCCTCCCACCCGGTGGCCAACTAACGGCCGGTGACCCCACCGCTTGTCCCCATGCTGTGGACCGGCACCGTGCCGGAGGGGCCCAGCTCAGCCACCCCTGTTGTGGGCAGGCGTTCCGCATGGCGAGGCGGCACCGGCCCGCAGCACGCGAACGAGACCCCAGGGGGCAATCAGGTAGGCGCACCCTGCCAAGGGGGTGTTGCGCGGGACGGTTGGCCCGCGAAGTGGGGACCGTAGGGTCCCGCGCTGGTTTTTGTGCCGCCGCATGGCAAGGAGGCGCGCCCCGCGAAGGGGGGTGGGCATTGGCCCACCCCGGGCGGAAGCGGGCCACCGGCGGGACGGGGACGTGGTGGGGTGTCCCCGCAGGTCGAGACGAACGACGGCGGAAAGCCGAGAACGAAAGCTTCACGCCGAGGAGACACCCCACCGCGTCCCCGGACACCCCGCACCCACGCGTCTATAACCCCAACGGAAACCCGGAATCACGCGGCGCAAGCCGCAACGCACCGCAACCACACGCCGCGCCGAAGCCACCCACCCGCACCCGGAATACGGCGAACCGCCCCGCGCAGCGCCCCGCGCCCCGTGACGCGGCGCAAAAATCAGCGCGGGACCCTACAGTGCGCACCACACCGGCCAACCGTCCCGCGCAACACCCCCGTGAAGGGCCTACCCCCCGTTTCCTTCCGCCCCCCGCGAAGGGGCCCGCCAGAACGAGGTCAGGGCGTGGGCCGTTTCGTGGGGGCGCTCCGCGTTGGGGGAGTGGCCCGCGCCTTCGATGATGGTCCGGCGCGCTCCCAGCCGCACCGCCATCTCGTCGAGCAGCGGCACGGGCCAGGCGTAGTCCACCTCGCCGGACAGCACATGGAACGGCAACGGCACCCGGGCCAGCTCCGCGACCCGGTCGGGCTCACCGGTCAGCGTCTCACCCGCCGCACCGAGCTGCTCCGGCACATTGGCCAGCCACCGCCGCCGCAGGAACGCGGCCACCTCGGGCGGGGTCTCCTCGTCGGCCGCCTCGGGCGGGTCGAGCTGACGCATCGCCGCCCAGATCTCCTCCATGGTCAGCCAGGGAAGCGCCCCGAGCAGCATCTCGACGCGCTTGCGCTGCGACGCGGCGACGGCGGCGGGCCCACTGCTCAGCAGGGTGAGCGACGCGAACGGCGCAGCGTCCCGCAGCACGGCGGCCCGCGCGATCAGCCCACCCAGCGAGTGCCCCACCAGATGCACCGGCCGCCCCTCGTCGCCGATCGCCCGCGCGAGCGCGAGCACGTCCCGTGCCAGCTCGCCCAGCCCGTACGCACCCCGCGCACGCGGCCCGCCCGTCTCGTACTGCCCGCGTCCGTCGACGGCGACCACCCGGAACCCGGCGTCGGCCACGGGCTCCAGCAGCGCGACGAAGTCCTCCTTGCTCCCGGTGAAGCCGGGCAGGAGCAGCGCGGTCCCCAAGCGGGCCGCGCCCGCGTCGTGCACGGCGAAATCTCCTCGCGCGGTCTCCAGCCGGTACGCGCGCGCTGCGCCGGGCAGCGTGAGGAACGGAGGCTTGCTCATGCGCCGACGCTATCGCCCGCCCGCTCGTCCTCCGCCGCCGCCCAGCGCCCAGCGCCCGCGCCCGTGGCAGGACGCGCCGAGGCCCGGCCCCCGTAAGGGAACCGGGCCTCCGGATTCGTGCGGTCCGCGCGGGGGAGGGGTCAGTCCTCCTGGGCGGCCTGCTGCGTCGCGCCGCTGCGGGTGCGGCGACGGCGGCGCGGCTTGCGCGCTGCCTCGTCGCCGTCGCCCGTCGAAGCGGACGCGTCCGCGCCGGACGGCGAGGTCTCCTGGCTGACGGCGCCGCCCGCGGGCGTGCTCGCCTCGGCCGCGGCGATCGGCCCCGCGCCCGCGCCGCTGCGCGTGCGACGGCGGCGGCGCGGCTTGCGCGCGGCCTCGCCCTCGCCCTCGGCCGTGGCGACGGCCGCCTCGGCGGAGGCGTCGGAACCGGCAGAGGCTTCGGAGCCGCCGGAAGCGGACTCGGCCGCGTCGAGCGGCTTGCCGTTGCGGGTGCGGCGGCGCTGGCGGGAGGCGCGGGCGCGCTTGGGGCGCTCCTGCTCCTCGCTCGCGCTCCTGGAGTCCTTCGCGTCCTTCGACGCGCCCTTGCGGCTGCGCCCTGTCTCGCCCAGATCCTCGACGTCCTCGGCGGACAGCCCGGCGCGCGTGCGCTCGGCGCGCGGCAGCACGCCCTTGGTGCCTTCGGGGATGCCCAGCGCCTCATAGAGGTGCGGGGAGGTGGAGTACGTCTCCTCCGGGTCGGCGAGACCCAGCTCCAGCGCCTTGTTGATGAGCTGCCAGCGCGGAATGTCGTCCCAGTCGACGAGCGTGACGGCCGTACCCGAGTTGCCCGCGCGGCCAGTGCGGCCGATGCGGTGCAGGTAGGTCTTCTCGTCCTCGGGCGTCTGGTAGTTGATGACGTGCGTCACACCGTCGACGTCGATGCCGCGCGCGGCGACGTCGGTGCAGACGAGGACGTCGACCTTGCCGTTGCGGAAGGCGCGCAGCGCCTGCTCGCGCGCTCCCTGGCCGAGGTCGCCGTGGACGGCGCCCGCGGCGAAGCCGCGGCGGGTGAGCTGCTCGGCGACGTCGGCCGCTGTCCGCTTCGTGCGGCAGAAGATCATCGCGAGGCCGCGGGTGTCCGCCTGGAGGATGCGGGAGACCATCTCCGGCTTGTCCATGGAGTGGGCGCGGAACACGTGCTGTGTCGTGTTCTTGACGGTCTGGCCCGCGTCGTCCGGCGCCGTGGCGCTGATGTGCGTGGGCTGGCTCATGTACCGGCGGGCGAGGGAGATGACCTGGCCCGGCATCGTCGCCGAGAACAGCATCGTCTGGCGCTTGGCCGGAAGCATCTGGATGATCTTCTCGACGTCGGGCAGGAAGCCGAGGTCGAGCATTTCGTCGGCCTCGTCCAGGACCAGGGCCCTGACCTGCGAGAGCCGCAGCTTCTTCTGGCCCGCGAGGTCCAGCAGGCGGCCGGGAGTGCCGACGATCACGTCGACGCCCTTGCGCAGCGCCTCGACCTGCGGTTCGTACGCGCGACCGCCGTAGATGGACAGCACGCGGACGTTGCGGACCTTGCCCGCCGTCAGCAGATCGTTCGTGACCTGCTGGCACAGCTCTCGCGTGGGGACGACGACGAGGGCCTGCGGCGCGTCGGTGAGCTGCTCGGGCGTGGCCCGGCCCAGCTCGACGTCGGCGGGGACGGTGACGGATTCCAGGAGGGGGAGGCCGAAGCCCAGCGTCTTGCCGGTGCCGGTCTTGGCCTGGCCGATGACGTCGCCACCTGAGAGGGCGACGGGGAGCGTCATCTCCTGGATGGGGAACGGGGAAGTGATGCCGACGGCCTCAAGGGCCTCGGCGGTCTCGGAGAGGATTCCGAGTTCGCGAAACGTCGTGGTGGACAGGATGCTTGCCTCTTCTGTGTGACGCGTGATGAGGCGGCGAGGAGGGTCGTACCGCACCGGATAGCGGGGCCGTGCCGGCCCGCCGGTTGGTGCGGGACCACTGGCTCTCGCTCAAGCGCTCATCGCGCGAGCGGTCCCTCTTGCCATGGTGCGTACGGGGAGCACGCTCCCACGCGGGAGGGCTGTCTGGTCGGAGCCGATCGGGCCACCGACCGGGCATCCGCTTGCAGTCCGAGGGAGGCCCCCTCGGACAGTGCTGCATGCAGTGCTGCATTGAAGTGGGCCCACCAGTCCTGGCGGGCGCCAATATCACTGTACCCCGGATCCGCGCATGTGTACCGGGGCGATTGTTGTGTACGAGTTCACTGTGGTCCGAGACGGCCGGGACTGGGGGCTTCCGGTCCAGGTGGGGCGGGCTATCGTGCAAGGCATGGAGACCCCCGACAAGACCCCCGCCGCAGCGCCGGACGCGACGGAGAACACAGACGCGGCGGAGAACACGAACGCGGCGGACAACGCGGACGCGGCGGAGAACACACCCGAGCCCGAGCGCACGGGGATCGCCTCCCAGGACTGGGCCCAGGCGTCCGCGGAGCCCACGTACCGCGCCGCTGTCATCGACCTGCTGGGCGCCCTGGCCTACGGCGAGCTGGCCGCCTTCGAGCGGCTGGCGGAGGACGCCAAGCTGGCGCCCACCCTGGCGGACAAGGCGGAGCTGGCGTCGATGGCGTCGGCCGAGTTCCAGCATTTCGAGCGACTGCGGCAGCGGCTCGCCGCCATCGACGCGGAGCCCACGGCGTCCATGGAGCCCTTCGCGGCGGCCCTGGACGAGTTCCACCGGCAGACCGCGCCGTCGGACTGGCTGGAGGGCCTGATCAAGGCGTACGTGGGTGACTCGATCGCCTCCGACTTCTACCGCGAGGTCGCGGCGCGGCTGGATTCGGACACCAGGGCGCTGGTGCTGGGTGTGCTGGACGACACGGGGCACTCCAGCTTCGCCGTGGAGAAGGTGCGGGCCGCCATCGAGGCCGACCCCCGGGTGGGCGGCAGGCTGGCGCTGTGGGCGCGCAGGCTGATGGGCGAGGCGCTCTCGCAGGCGCAGCGCGTGGTCGCGGACCGCGACGCGCTCTCGACGATGCTGGTCGGCGGGGTCGCCGACGGCTTCGACCTGGCCGAGGTGGGGCGGATGTTCTCCCGTATCACCGAGGCGCACACGAAGCGGATGGCAGCGCTGGGGCTGGCCGCCTGATCGGCCCCGTACGGGCCTGGGCGGCCCCTGCGCGCCGCGCGGCCGGGACCGGGGCCCGGGGGGCGTCGGGTCAGGCCCGGGGCGGGCTGGGGACGCGCGGGCCGAGGCCCGACGGGCGTACGTTCTCGCTGTAGAGCAGGGAGAGGATCGCCACGCTCACTCCGACGGCGACGGCCAGCGTCGCGGGCGCGTGTCCGGGGCCGAGCACGATGCGGCTGATCAGTCCGCCGAGAACTGCCGCGCCGGGTCCGGTCGCGAGCACCAGGGGACGGTTCGGAAGCCGCGCGGGCAGCCGCTTGGTGGCGGCGTAGGCCAGAGCGAGTCCGAGGGCGGCTGCGCCGAGTACCTCCCAGATCATGGGGACCTCCTCGGGGTTTCGGCCGGTGCGGGCCTGTGATGCATGTCGGTCGATCCCCGTCCTCCCCCTGTGGGAGGAACACGAAACGGCGGCTGCCCGGTTTTCGGGAGCCGCCGTTTTTCCGTGCGGACGCATGCCGCGCCCGGCCCGAAAGCGCTCAGATCGCGCCGAAGCCCACCTTGCGGGCGGCCTGCTCGCCGATCTCGACGTAAGCGACCCGGTCGGACGCGACCAGGATCTTACGGCCGTGCTCGTCCTCAAGGCTGAGCACCTCCGAGCCACCGCTGGCGAGAGCGGCGGAGACCGCGCTCTCGACTTCTTCGGGAGACTGCTTGCTCTCGAAGACGATCTCGCGGGGCGCGTGCTGCACGCCGATCTTGACCTCCACGGCTATGTCCCTCCGACGGTCACTCGATTGCGCGGACAGCCGCGCTGTACGGAGCACACATTAGCCGGATCCGGGCAGGCCACGGATATCGCCTCCACACGCCGTGAGCGAACACCTGTGAGCCCGTACGTCCGTAAGAGCGCGCTCACTGCATGGGGAAACCCGCGATGCCGCGCCAGGAGAGCGAGGAGATCAGCTTGGCCGCCGCGTCGCGGGGGACGGGCTGGCCCGAGCTGAGCCAGTACCGTGCGGTGATCTGGGCCATGCCGCACAGGCCGACCGCGAGCAGCATGGCCTGGTCGCGGGGGAGCTTGGTGTCCTCCGCGATGACCTCGCTGACCGCCTCGGCGCAGTCCAGGCTCACCTTGTCGACGCGCTCGCGCACGGCGGGCTCATTGGTGAGGTCGGACTCGAAGACGAGCCGGAAGGCGCCGCCCTCGTCCTCCACGTACGCGAAGTAGGCGTCCATCGTGGCCGCGACCCGGAGCTTGTTGTCCGAGGTCGAGGCGAGCGCGGCGCGCACCGCCTGGAGCAGCGACTCGCAGTGCTGGTCGAGCAGCGCGAGGTAGAGGTCGAGCTTGCCCGGGAAGTGCTGGTAGAGCACGGGCTTGCTGACGCCCGCGCGGTCCGCGATGTCGTCCATGGCCGCCGCGTGGTAGCCCTGTGCGACGAAGACCTCTTGCGCCGCCCCCAGGAGCTGGTTCCGTCGGGCCCGGCGCGGCAGGCGCGTGCCACGCGGGCGCGCCTCTGTCTGCTCCATCGCTGTCACGCCGCCTCCCTGGTTCTTTCCGCGCGCTCTGCGCTGCGCCGCCATCGTACTTTTCGGTAACAGAGGTGCGCGCGGTGTGGGCCGAGAATTTCACCGTCCGGACAGTACGTGGGCCGCTTTATCGGTTTTACCGGTAATCGTCCTCGTTCAGCTCCACCACGCGTGCCTGCTCGGCGGCGTCGGCCGGGTCCACCTCGTCGCTGCCGCGCTCTGTGATCGGGACATCGTGCTGCCGCAGCAGGTCGGCCTGCTGCTCGGCGGCGTCCGCCTCGGGGGCCTCCGGGTCGGCCGGGCCCTCGGGTTCGTCCTCGTAGACGTCGTCGAAGGTGTCCGGGTCCGTCGGGTCCACAGTCATGTCGGCTCCCCTTTCCGGGACGATTGGGCCTCCGTCGAGCGTAGATCGAGCGTGGAACGCCCGGGAGGGCCCGCTGGTGTGCGCACGCGACGCGTTCCCCGTCACGGCCCGGATGACGCGTGACGTCGCGTGACGACATGTCGTGTGGCGACGCGTCGGGACCTGTGACGGCGAACACGTGAGCGCGTGCGTGATCGTCTCGTAACATTGCCCGCATGTCGTCGACCGAGCAACCGGGAATCCGAGCGGCAGCGCCCCACATCGTGCCTCCCTCGGGGCCCAGAGTCGGCCAGGGGGAGGAACTGGGCTCCGTCCCGCTGCCCGGGCTGACGCTGGCCGTGCGCTCCCGGCCCCCCGAGCGCGCTGGACTGCCGCCCGCACTGCTGGTGCACGGGCTGGGCGGCTCGTCGCAGAACTGGTCGGCGCTGATGGGCGAGCTGGCGGGCGACCTCGACGCGGAGGCGCTCGACCTGCCGGGCTTCGGCGACTCCCCGCCGCCGGACAGCGGCGACTACTCCATCTCCGCGCACGCCCGCGCCGTCATCCGCTATCTCGACTCCCGCGAGCGCGGCCCCGTGCACCTCTTCGGCAACTCCATGGGCGGCGCCATCGCGACGCGGGTCGCCGCCGTGCGCCCCGATCTGGTGCGCACCCTGACGCTCGTCTCGCCCGCGCTGCCGGAGCTGCGCCCGCAGCGCACCGCGCTGCCCACGGCGCTGCTCGCCGTGCCGGGAGTCGCGAGCCTGTTCCTGCGGATGACGAAGGACTGGTCGGCCGAGCGCCGCACCAGGGACGTGCTCTCCCTCTGCTACGGCGACCCCGGCCGGGTCTCGGCCGAGGCGTTCGCCGCCGCCGTCGAGGAGTACGAGCGGAGGCTGACCCTCCCGTATTTCTGGGACGCGCTCTCCCGCTCGGCCCGCGGCATCGTGGACGCCTACACGCTGGGCGGCCAGCACTCGCTGTGGCGGCAGGCCGAGCGCGTCCTCGCGCCGACGCTGCTCGTCTACGGGGGACGGGATCTGCTCGTCGGCTTCCGCATGGCGCGCCGGGCCTCGGCCGCCTTCCGCGATTCGCGGCTGCTGGCCCTGCCGGACGCGGGGCACGTGGCGATGATGGAGTACCCCAGACTGGTTGCCGACGGTTTCCGTGAATTGCTCACGGAGACGACGCGGTTGACCGGACCCGTCGATTCCCGTAACGCTGCGTCCACGACGAGCGTGACGAGTACGTCGAGCGCGACGGGTGCGACGGGTGCAACGGGCGCGCCGAGTGCGTTGGACACGCCGGGCACGGACACGTCGGGCACGATGAGGCACGTACCCCCGAAAGGTGACTAGTGGGACGCCATAGCCGTAAGGGCCGCGGAGACGCGCGCGACACCTCCGAGATAACGGCGGTACGCGGCGAGCGCGACCGCCCCGACGGCGCGGCCGTGCCGCAGCAGCAGGCGCGGCAGGCGCCGCCCGGTCCCTCAGCGCCCCAGGGGTGGCAGGGACACGGGCACGGGCCTGGCCATGGGTACGGGCCTGGTCATGGGCATGGCGAGGGCACCCCGGCGCACGGCGTGCCCCGCGCCGGGTTCACGCCGCACGGCGGGGTGCCCCGCGTGGGCGCTCCCGGGACGCCGCCGCACGGCACCCCCGCCGCCGTACCGCACGCGCGCGGGGGCCATCCCGAGCAGCGCGAGCCGGGCGGCGGCTGGGGCGCGGACGGTACGGGCCGCGGCCCCTCCGTCGGCCCGCAAGCGCAGCGCGCCACGGGAGACGCCGCCGGACGGGTGATGAACGCCACGCCTGGAGCCTCCGTCGCGCCCGGCGCGGGTCCCGGCGGGCGGCGCGGGCCGCGTCAGGAGTACCTCGACGCCTTCGACGACACCGACGTGTTCGCTCCGGGTGCGGCGGGCGCTCCGGGCGCGGGGCGGCGCAGATCTGGGCCGTCGCGCGACGAGGGGGAGCAGGAGACGGCGCACGGCGCTGCCCGCGAGCCGGGGCCGTACGCGCGCGACGGCCTCCGCGGCCGTCCGCACCCCTCCGCGGAGGGCGGCGCGGGTGGCGACGAGACACACGCCGCGTACGCCGCCGGGTACGAGGACGACGACGATCCCCGCGATCCCCACGCACCCCGCACCGCGCGGCACGAACGGGGCGGCAAGGGGCGTACGTTCACCGGCGTCGCCGCCGCCGCGGTGACCACGGTGCTGGCGGTCGTTATCGCCGGGCAGGTCGCGGGCGGCGACCACTCCCGCGAGGACCGGGCCGAAGGCAAGACCGGCAGGACCCAGGGCGAGGCGGCACAGACCTCGCGCTCGGACGACGAACGCGGCACCCCCACCAAGCCGGAGGCCGCGCCCCTCACGTACGACGACAAGATGGGCAAGGTCTTCCCGCTCGCCGACGACTTCAAGGGCAAGGGCGGTTTCACACCCGTCGCGGGCCACGAGAAGGGGCCGGACAGCGGCAAGGTGCTGCGCTACCGCGTCGACATCGAGAAGGGGCTGCCCCTGGAGGGCGAGCTGTTCGCGCAGGCGGTGCACAAGACGCTCAACGACGACCGCAGTTGGGCGCACGACGGCGAGCGCAGCTTCGAGCGGGTCTCGTCCGGCGACGCGGACTTCGTCATCACCCTCGCGAGCCCGAAGACGACCGACGTGTGGTGCGCCAAGTCGGGGCTCGACACGAGCGTGCAGAAGGTCTCCTGCGACTCGGCCGCGACCGAGCGCATCATGATCAACGCATATCGGTGGGCCCAGGGCGCGAAGACCTTCGGCGACGACCACATGTACAGCTACCGGCAGATGCTCATCAACCACGAGGTCGGCCACCGCCTCGGGCACGGCCACGTCGGCTGCTCCAAGGACGGGGCGCTCGCCCCGGTGATGATGCAGCAGACCAAGCTCCTCGCCACTGGGAAGGCGAAGTGCCGTCCCAACGCCTGGCCGTATCCGACGAAGTCGTAAGTCCTGACGGAGCGGGGCCGGACGGAGCGGGGCTGGCCCTGGGCGCGACCCGGCCCTGTTCGTGCGGGTGCGCGTACTCGCGTCCGTGCGACCCGCGTGCGCCGTCCGTAAGCGCCCCGAGCCGCCTCCGATCACATTCCGCTTCCGGCCGCCGTCGTCCCCCGGACGGCCCTCGCGGCGCTGGTCACGGGGTGACACACGGGCGATGACCGGTGGCCAGAAGGCTGTCCGGTTTTCTGTGTGAACGGGCCGGAACGCCCGAGTGCCGGGAAAGTCACGGCCGTTCACCCCTTCCGGTGGCGCGACGGACAACCGTCCATCACGCACACCCGGCGCGCGCATACCGTCTTGCGCGTCACGCCACTGCCCCGCACATCGGTCAGTGGCCCCATGCGAAGGATCGATCGGGGGTGCGTTCGTGCGCATCGCACTGCTTACGGAGGGTGGTTATCCCTACGCGCGCGGTGAGTCCGTGGTGTGGTGCGACCGCCTGCTGCGCGGGCTGGAAGGCCACGAGTTCGAGGTGTACGCGCTCAGCCGCAGCGCGCGCCAGGAGGACGCGGGCTGGTGCGAGCTGCCACGCAACGTGGAGCTGGTCCGCACCGCACCCCTGTGGGGCGGCGCCCCCGTGGACGCCGCTCCCGCGCCGGGATCCGCCACCGCCGCGGGCTACGGGCGGCGCGAGCGGCGCCGCTTCGCCGAGCACTTCACCGAACTGGCCGGGGCCGTCTGCGCGGCGGATCCGGACGACGGCGGCGTCGGCCGCCGCGCCCGGACGCCGGACGCCGAAGGCGCGTCGCCGCCCTCCGGCGCCCTCCCCCTGGCGGACCGTTTCGCCGCAGGTCTGTACGGGCTGGCCGAACTCGCGCGCGAGCACGGCGGGCTGCCCGCGGCGCTCCGCTCCGAGCAGGCCGTCCGCATCCTGGAGTCGGCCTGCCGGGCGCCGGGAGCGCTGCGCGCCGCGCAGGCGGCACAGGTCCCCGATCTGCTGGCGGTCGCCGAGCGGCTGGAGCGCGCGCTGCGCCCGCTCTCCCTCGACTGGTACGGCTACGGCCTCTCCGCCTCCTCCCCGCACGCTGCCTCCGGCGCACCCGGTGCCGTCGGCCGTGCGGGGCTCGCCGGGGCCGACCTGTGCCACGCGGTGGGCGGCGGCCCCGCCGCGCTCCCCGGTCTTGTGGCCAAGCGCGCGTACGGTACGCCGCTGCTGATCACCGAGTACGGCGTGCGGCTGCGCGAGCACTACCTCTCCAGCGCGGCCGACGCGGTGGCTCCGGCTGCCGCGGGCGCGCCGGTGCGCGCGCTGCTCGCCTCCTTCCAGATGCGGCTGGCCCGCGAGGCGTACCAGCAGGCGCAGCTCATCACCCCGGGCAACGGGCACGCGCGCCGCTGGCAGGAGCGCTGCGGCGCCGAGCGCGCGCGGCTGCGCACGGTCTACCCCGGCATGGACGCCTCCCCTTTCGCCGAACTCGGCGAGCGGGCGGGGGTGTCGTCCGCTGAGGGGTCCGGAGGATCCGGACGGCCCGAAGGGGGCGGGGGCGGCGGGGAGCCGAGCCTGGTGTGGGTCGGGCGGATCGAGCCGTCCAAGGACCTGATCGCGTTGCTGCACGCCTTCGCGCGGGTGCGCGAGGCCGTGCCGGGCGCACGGCTGCGGATCGTACGGACGGGTCCGGGGCGCGGACCCGAGGCCGACGCCTACGCCGCGCACTGCCAGGCGCTGGCCGCGCAGCTCTTCCCCGACGAGGCGGCCGACGCGCGGACGGTCGGCGAGAGCCCCGTCGCCTTCGAGGACGTCGGCAGCCCGGTGGTCCCGGCGCTCGCTGACGCCTACGCGGCAGGCGATGTGGTGGTCCTCTCCAGCGTGGTGGAGGGCTTCCCCGTCTCGCTGGTGGAGGCGATGTTCTGCGGGCGGGCGACGGTCTCGACGGACGTGGGCGCGGTGTGCGAGGTCATCGGCGGCACCGGCCTCGTCGTGCCCTCGCGCAACCCGCGCGCCCTGGCCGACACCTGTACTGCCCTGCTGCGGGACCCCGCGCGCCGGGCGCGACTGGGCGCCGCGGCGCGGGCACGGGCGCTCGAACTGTTCACCGTGGAGCAGAACATCGAGGCATTTCGTGGCATCTATCTGGAGCTGATGTCGCACTGCCCGGCACGCCGGGGCGACGCCGTGACGACGGGTGACGGCGGGATGCCGCTGCCCTTCGCGCGTCCGGCGGAGTCCCATGTTCCGGGGCGCTGGGCGGGTACGCGACGGGACTCGGCCTCGGCATCCGCTTCGGCATCCGAGGCGACGGCCACGGGTGGCGGCAGGCTGCCCGGAAGCCGCCTCGTGCCGCGGCGCATGGGGCTGTGGGGGCGGTCCGGTGCGGGTGCGGGTGCGGGTGCCGGTGGCGATGTGGCCGAGGGGGCGGAGGCGGCGCGCGTGCGTGTGCCGAGCTGGGCGCGGGCCGACGCGTCCGGCCCGGTGGTGCCGGTCACGGCGGGTGTCGGTGGCCACGGCGACGCGACGCGCACGGACCGCGCGGGGCGCACGGGCAGCACGTCCGGTGAGGAGGACGCACGGTGACGGCGCGCGGCGGACACGGCACACCCCCGGCCCACCTCGCCCACACGAGCGAACCGGGGCCCCCGGTGGGCGCGGACGCGTGGGACGTCCGCTCCTGGGCGCTGCTTCCGGAACCGGAGGGACCGGAGGAGGACGGGGACGGAGGCGCCGCCTCCGATGTGGAGGCGGCCTTCGGCGCCGTACGAAACGGTCCCGACCCTTCCCCGGAACGCCAACCCTTGCCGCCCGAGGCCCCGGTGAAGCCCCCCGAGGCGAACGAAATCGAGCCCCCGCCTCTCGACACGGACGCACCCCCTGACGGGGCCGCCCCCAGTGCGGGCGCCAGGCCCGTCCACGTGCCCCGCGAGGGCGGTGCGTCTGGTGCGTCCGCCGATGCCGACGTTTCCGGTGTGGGCGCTGCGTCCGGTGCGTCCCCCGTCGCCGACGTTCCCGGTGTGGGCGCCAGGCCCGTCCACGTGCCCCGCGAGGGCGGTGCGTCTGGTGCGTCCCCCGATGCCGACGTTTCCGGTGTGGGTGCCAGGCCCGTCCACGTGCCCCGCGTGGGCGCTGCGTCCGGCGCGTCCGCCGATGCCGACGTTCCCGGTGTGGGCGCCGCGTCCCCCGTCGCCGACGCGCCCCGCGAAGGCGGCACGCCTGGCGCATTCCCCGTCGCCGACGCCCCCCGCGAGGGCGGTACGTACAGCGCACCCCTGGGCGTCGACGCGCACGTACCCGGTGAAGAGGGCGCTTTCCGTGCCGCTTCTGTAAAGGAGGAAGCGGGGGGACCGGGCCAGCGAGGGGCGAGGTCGGGGCCCGCTGATCCCGTGCGGGGGCTGATGCACCGGTACAGGGAGCTGTGCGAGCGGGCCGTGGACCCGTTGGAGATCGCGGCCGGGCTCGAGGCGTACGGAGTCACCGACCGCACAGCCGCCCGCTTCCGGCACCGCGACGTCTTCTCGCTCGCCGAGGAACTGTACGCACGGGTGCCCCGGGCCGAGGAGGGTCCGGGGCCCGCGGGGTCGTCCACCGCCTCCCGGCAGGACGGCGAGGGCCAGGGCCAGGACCAGGACGAGGACCAGGAGGACGCGCGCGGCGTCACCGCCCGCGCGCTGCGCGCGCTCCTCCCGGCGCTCCCCGGCGCCCTGTGCGCCGCCACGCTCGCCGCGACCGGCGAGCCGCAACCCTTCCCGCACCCCGCCGTGCGCCCGTGCGTCGCGGTCGTCGGCGCGGTCGCGGTGGCCGTGGCGCTGCGGCTCGTGCTGCGCCGGGTCCCCGGCACGCGGCCCATGGCGCTGTGGGTCTGCTGGCTGGTCGGCTACGCGCTCGCCGGGGACTGGCTGCTCACCCAGCTCATCTCCGGCGGCCCCGACGCGACGACATCGGCCGACATGCGTCAGCTCACCGAGCGCGGGCGCTGGGCCGTGCCGCTGGGGCTCGCGTGCGCGGTGCTGCCTGCCGTGTGGTGCGTGCGCTGGTTCGCGGTACGGGTGCGAAGAACACTCGCGGGCAGCCGCAGCCTGGACGAGTTCGCGGCGGGGGTACGGCCGCTGCTGACCTCCACCGTCGCGCTGTTCACGCTGGCGCTGCTCGGGGTGCTGTCCGCGGCCGATCTCGCCGCCGGTGGACGGTCGCTGACCGTCGCGGAGCTGTCGGGCACCGCCGCGCTCGGGGTGCTGCTCTTCGCGGCGCTGCTGCTGGCCGCGCACGGCTACGCGCCCGCCGCCTCCGCCGGGCTCGGCGCCGCCTGTGTCGCGCAGGCGCTGGCCCTGGTCTCGCCGCTCGCAGCGCGGCTGCCGCGACTCGGCACGGTCGGGCGTCCCGTCGAGACGTTCGTCGCCGTGCTCGGTCCCGGCGCCGTGGCCGCCGTGGTCTGTCTCGGCGCGGCGCTCGGGCTGCTGGCGTACGCGTGGCGCGCGCTCACCGGCGCCTCCGCGCACCACCGCCCGGCGGCGCCCTGATGCCCGTCGCTCCCCACTCCCGCCTCCGCCTCCACCCTCACCCCTGGCCCAGATCCGGGCCCCGGGGCTTACCCGAGCCACCACGTCACACCGACAAGGAGCAGGACCGCATGACCACAGCGAAGCCCGCGGCAGCACCACCCGCCCCGGCCTCCACCCCGGCCCTCGTCCCCACCCCCGTACAGGAGAGGGAGGACGCGCGATGAGAGTGCTGCTTCTCGGGGCCAACGGCTATCTCGGCCGCTTCGTCGCCGACCGCCTGCTGGCGGACCCCGCCGTCCAGCTCACCGCACTGGGCAGGAGCGACGACGCCGATGTGCGCTTCGACCTGTCGACCGGCAGTCCGGGCGCCCTGACCCGCTTCCTCGACGCGGTGCACCCGGGCGTCGTCATCAACTGCGCCGGTGCCATCCGGGGCGGCGCGCGCGAGCTGACGCGGCACAACACCGTGGCCACGGCCACCGTCTGCGAGTCCCTGCGCCGCAGCGGCTGCGGCGCGCGCCTGGTGCACATCGGCTGCGCCGCCGAGTACGGGCCCTCGCAGGCCGGCTCGTCGACGGGAGAGGACGCGGTACCGCGCCCCGGCAGCCCGTACGGGGTCAGCAAGCTCGCCGCCACCGAGCTGGTGCTGGCGTCCGGGCTCGACGCGGTCGTGCTGCGCGTCTTCTCGCCCGCCGGGCCCAGCACCCCGGCCGGGTCCCCGCTGGGGCGGCTCGCGGAGGCCATGCGGCGCGCGATGCAGCAGGGCGACAACGAGCTGAGGCTCAGCGGCCTGGGCGTGCAGCGGGACTTCGTGGACGTACGGGATGTCGCCCGAGCCGTCCACGCCGCCTCGCTCTCGGCCGCGCAGGGCGTCGTCAACATCGGCACGGGCCGCGCGGTCAGGCTGCGCGACGCCGCGGCCGTGCTCGCTCGCGTCGCGGGCTACACCGGCGCCGTGCACGAGCTGGACGCGTCGGGCGCACAGAGCGTGCAGGGCGCGCAGGCCGCGCAGATGTCCGGCGCCCCGGTCCCGGCACCGTCACCGGCACACACACCGCACGCGTCCCACGCCCCCCACCCGCCCCACGGCGCGCACCCCCTGCACGCACAGGGCCACCCGCAGGGCCACCCGCAAGGAGCGGCGGTCTCCGCGCTCTCGCAGCCCTATCCGGACGGCTGCGGCGCCTGGCAGCAGGCGGACGTACGGACCGCGCGCGACCGCCTCGGCTGGCGCCCTCGCATCGGGCTGGAGGAATCGCTCGGCGACATCTGGATGGAGGCGGCGTGCCGCATCTGACGACACCGGGCGGCGCCCGGCGGAGCGCGGGAGAGGCGGAGGCGTGGCTCGGTTTCGGGGTGCCCGGCTGGGCGCACCCGATGCTCGCGCCCCTGGAGTGGGCCGAACTGGCCCGCCCCGGGCTGCCCGTGCACTGGGTGGTGCTGAACGTGGCCGACGGGCCCGGTGCCCGCCCCGACCCGTACTGTCTGCCGGCGGCGGTCAGACTGCACGGAGCCGGGGTCGGCGTCCTGGGCCGGCTCGACCTGCGGGACGGCACCCGCCCCTTCGGCGAGCTGGTGTCGGAGGCGCACCGCTATCTGGACTGGTACGAGGTGGACGGCTTCTACCTGCGCAACTGCCCGGCCGACCGGGAGGGCCTGCCCGACACCGGGCGCGTGGTGACGACGCTGCGCGCGCTGTGCGAGGCGGGACACGTGGTGCTGGACCACGGCACGCACCCGCACCCCGGGTACGCGGAGGTGGCCGACCAACTGGTGACCTTCCGCGGTGAGTGGCCTGACTACCGCTGGTCGCAGGTGGCCGAGTGGACGGCGGACCACCCGCCGTGGCGCTTCTGCCACCTCGTCCACGGCGTTCCGCGCACGCATCTGGAAGAGGCGCTGCGCATCGCCTGCTGGCAGGGCGCGGGCACCGTCTACTTCACCGACAGGTCAGGGCGTGACGGCAGCGACCCCTGGGGAACGCTGCCCGGCTACTGGGACGAGATCGTCTCGCGCATCGGACCTGGTGTCTCGGAATGAGATAGGGCGTGGCAGTGTTACAGGCAGAACAACCGTACGTTCCACCGACCAACGGAGTCCCCGTGTCGCTGCCACCCCTGGTCGAGCCGGCTTCCGAGCTCACCGTCGACGAGGTCCGCAGGTACTCCCGCCACCTGATCATCCCCGACGTGGGAATGGACGGGCAGAAGCGGCTGAAGAACGCCAAGGTGCTCGCCGTGGGCGCGGGCGGCCTGGGCTCGCCCGCGCTGATGTACCTGGCCGCGGCCGGTGTGGGCACCCTGGGCATCGTCGAGTTCGACGAGGTCGACGAGTCGAACCTCCAGCGCCAGATCATCCACAGCCAGTCCGACATCGGCCGCTCCAAGGCCGAGTCCGCGAAGGACACCGTGCTCGGGATCAACCCGTACACCACGGTGAACATCCACGAGGAGCGTCTCGACTCCTCGAACGTGATGGAGATCTTCGCCGGCTACGACCTGATCGTGGACGGCACGGACAACTTCGCGACGCGCTATCTGGTCAACGACGCGTGCGTGCTGCTGAACAAGCCGTACGTCTGGGGCTCGATCTACCGCTTCGACGGCCAGGCGTCGGTCTTCTGGAGCGAGCACGGTCCGTGCTACCGCTGCCTCTACCCGGAGCCCCCGCCGCCCGGCATGGTGCCGAGCTGCGCCGAGGGCGGTGTGCTGGGCGTGCTGTGCGCGTCGATCGGTTCCATCCAGGTCAACGAGGCCATCAAGGTCCTCGCGGGCATCGGCGACCCGCTCGTAGGGCGCCTGATGATCTATGACGCCCTGGAGATGAACTACCGCCAGGTCAAGGTACGCAAGGACCCGGACTGCGCGGTCTGCGGCCCGAACGCCACGGTCACCGAGCTGATCGACTACGAGGCGTTCTGCGGCGTCGTCTCCGACGAGGCGCAGGAGGCCGCCGCCGGTTCGACCATCACTCCCAAGCAGCTCAAGGAGTGGATGGACGAGGGCGAGAGCATCGAGGTCATCGACGTCCGCGAGAAGAACGAGTACGAGATCGTCTCGATCCCGGGCGCGAAGCTGATCCCGAAGGACGAGTTCCTGATGGGCAACGCGCTCCAGGGCCTTCCGCAGGACAAGAAGATCGTCTTGCATTGCAAGACGGGTGTCCGCTCCGCGGAAGTCCTCGCCGTGCTGAAGAACGCGGGCTTCGCCGACGCCGTGCACGTCGGCGGCGGCGTCATCGGCTGGGTCAACCAGATCGAGCCGGACAAGCCCGTTTACTGACGCCCACGCCCAGAAGGCGCCGTAAGGCACCGTCAGGCGTATCGGCCACAGAGCGAAACGGAAGGGCCCGGCCCCGCGCATCCCCGCGCGGGCCGGGCCCTTCGCTCGTGCCGGTACTCGCGGGCACGGGGTACGGCGGCGGACGTGGGCGTCATGGGCAGACGGAGCCGTCGGCCGGGACCTTCCCCTTCAGGAGGTACGCGTTGACCTTCGCGCGGACGCAGTCGTCGCCGCTGTCGTAGGCCCCGTGCCCCTCACCCTTGTAGGTGAGTTTCACGCCGACCCCCTCGCCAAGGCTCCGCTGCATCTGCCGCGTGCCCTCGTAGGGCGTCGCCGGATCGCCCGTCGTGCCCACCAGCAGGATCGGCGCCGAGCCCTTCGCGTCGACCGGCGGGGTCTTCCAGCGGCCCCGTACCGGCCAGCCGTCGCACTGCGCCATGCCCCACGCGGACATCGGGCCGAAGACCGGTGAGGCGGCCGTGAAGTCCGGCAGCTTCCGCTCGATGTCGTAGGGGCCGTAGCGCTGGCGCGCGTCGGCGCAGCCGATGGCGGTCAGCGAGGACTGGAGCGTGCTGTAGCTGCCGTCCTGGTTGCGGCCGTTGAGGGAGTCGGCGAGCAGGAGCAGGGTGCTGCCGTCGTCCTGGCCGAGCGCCTCGTCGAGCCCTTCGGTGAGGTACTGCCACAGGTCGCGCGAGTAGAGGGCCTGCGCGATGCCGCCCTCGGCCAGCGACTCCGTCAGCTTCCGGCCGCTGTCCGTGGGCAGGGGGCGCGCGTCGAGCCGGGCCAGCAGCTCGGTGATCCGCCGCTTCGCCTCCTCCGGGTCCTGGCCGACGGGGCACTCCTCGCCCTTGCGCGCGCAGGCGGCCAGATAGTTGTCCAGGGCGAGCTGGAAGCCCTTCGCCTGGTCGAGCGAGCCCTGCTCGGGCGTGGTCGTCGGGTCGACGACGGCGTCGAAGGCGGCCCTGCCCACCCGGTCGGGGTAGAGGTGCGCGTAGACGCCGCCCAGCTCGGTGCCGTAGGAGAAGCCGAAGTAGTGCAGCCGCTCGTCGCCCAGCACATGGCGCATCAGGTCCATGTCGCGTGCGGTGTTCTCGGTGGTCAGGTGGGGGAGCAGCCGTCCGGTCCGCTTCTCGCACGCGTCGGCGAACGCGCTCTGGCGGTCGAGTAGCCGCTCGCGCTCGCCGTGCGTGTCGGGCGTCCAGTCGGCGGCGAAGTACGCGTCCAGGCGCTTGCCGCTCAGACAGCGCACGCCCTCGCTGCGGCCGACGCCGCGCGGGTCGAAGCTGACGAGGTCGTAGCGGCTGTGCAGCTTCGCGTAGTCCTTGCCGAAGGAGGGGAGGGTGGCGACGCCCGAGCCGCCGGGCCCGCCGAAGTTGAAGAGGAGCGAGCCCACCCGCTCGCGGCCGTTGTCGCGCTTCTTCGCGCGGATCATCTCGATGCGGACGACTGAGCCGTCCGGCTTCGCGTAGTTCATCGGCGCCTTGAGCTTCGCGCACTCCCAGCCCGTGCCGTCGGGGAGGGGCGAGGGGGAGCCGCCCGCGTCGCCCTGGGCCGCGTTCGGCGCCGGGCACGGCGACCAGCGCAGGCGCTGGTCTGTGAGTTCCCGTGGGAGGCCGCTGGTGGACGAGGTCGGCGAGGCGGTCGTCGCGGCGTCCTGGTCGCGCCCCGAGGAGTGCTCGCCCGGCGAGGTCGGGGTCGTGCTGCCTGTGCCCTGGTCGCCGGAGCGCCCTGGACTGCTGCCGCCCGGCCCCTCGCGCCCGTCCCCGCCCCCGCATCCCGACGCCGTGCCCGCGGCGAGGAGGAGGGCGGCGGCCAGGGCTATGGAGCGGGTTATGGAGTGCCGTGCGTTCGGCCTTCCGGTCGCGGGTCGCGGCATGGATGACCTCCCGGGGAGCGCCGTCCGCTGTGTCGGCGCGCGGCGCGCGGTGGGTGTGCCTGGAGTGCCATCGTGCGGGGGGCCGAGGCGGGGGGCGCGCTGTGCGGTGCGTACGAGTGGCGTCACCGGAACGGGTGAGGGGCGGCGCCCATGCGGACGCGGCACCCATGCCGACGCGCCCCGGTGCTCCGGCGGAGGCTCGCCCCCACGTACGGCGACTGCGGCGACGACGGCGTCCGAGCGCCTACAGCGCGCCCTTCCGCGTCAGCTGGGTGAAGGAGACCCAGCCCGGCAGCACCGGGAACCACAGCGTCATCAGCCGGAACAGCAGCACCGCGGGCGTCGCGACCTCCTTGGGCACCCCGAACGCGATGAGCCCCGCGATCAGCGCCGCCTCCACCGCGCCCAGGCCGCCCGGCGTCGGCGCGGCCGAGCCCAGCGCGTTGCCCGCGAGGAAGACCACCGCGAGGCTAGCGTAGCTCGCCTCGTGCCCGAAGGCCCGCACGCAGGCGTCCAGGCACATCACGAACAGCAGCGTCAGCAGCAGCATGCCGCCGATGCCCGTCAGCAGCTTCTGCGGGCGCTGCACGACGTCCAGCATGCGCGGGACGACCCCGGCGAACAGGGAGCGCAGCCGGTCCGAGACGAACCTGCGCAGCCCCGGGATCGCCGTCACGATCAGCACCAGCACCGCCGCCGTCAGCAGGCCCGCGATGACGGTGCGCGACGGCGACAGCGTCGGCGTGTGCTCGGTCCCGGTGAGGTAGCCGAAGAAGAGCAGCAGCAGGATGTGGCTGCCAAGACCGAAGAGCTGCGAGGCGCCCACGCTGGCCACCGCGTGCCCGGGGCGGACCCCTGCGCGCTGGAGGAAGCGGGTGTTGAGCGCGACGCCGCCCACGGCAGCGGGCGCCACCAGCTTCACGAAGGAGCCCGCGACCTGCGCGAGCACCGTCCGCACGAACGAGACCTTCTCCGGGACGAAGCCCAGCAGCGACATGGCGGCGGCGATGTAGGTGAGCGCGGAGAAGAGCACGGCGCCGCCGACCCACGCCCAGTTGGCCTCGCCGACGACCTTGCTGAACTCCACCTGGCTGAGCTGCGTGAGCAGGAAGTACGCGGCGAGCGCACCCGCGATGAAGCTGACCAGGGTGCGCGGCCTGATGCGCTCCAGCCTGGCGGGCTCTATCGGGGCCTGCGGCCTGATCAGCAGCACCTGCTGCCGGATCTGCGCGAGCAGGTCCTCCTCGCGGGCCTCCTCCATGGCCTCGTCTATGGCCCGCTTCTCGGCGTTCTTCTCGGCACGCAGCGACTTGCGGTCCTGCGCCGCCGCCTGCGTCGGGTGCGCGCTCTCCTCCTTGGCCTCCCTGTTGGCGCGGGACGCCTCCAGCACGGCCGCGCGCTCCCGCTGCGCGCGCTCCTTGGCGAGGCGGCGCAGCGTGGTGCGGGTGCTGCGGCTGAGCGCGATCGGCTGGAGCAGCGGCAGGCTGTCGGCCACCGCGTCGGGCCCCAGCACGTCGACGGCAGCGGCGACGGCGCGCTCGGCGCCGACCCGCAGCCCGAACGTCGTCAGCAACTGCGCCACGTCCATGCGCAGGACGAGGTCGCCCGCCGCGATCTCGCCGCCGCGCAGATCCGTGAGGTAGACGGTGCCGGAACGATCCACCAGAAGGGCGTCGCCGACGAGGCGCCGGTGGGCGATGCGGCGCGACTGGAGCGCCTCGACCTGTCGCCAGGCGGCCCTGACCAGCTCGTCGGTGATCTCCTCGTCCGGGGTGGCGTCGAGGGAACGGGCGCCGATGTGTTCGTAGACGAGCATCACCGCGTCCGGGCCCAGCTCGGAGGTGGCGATCAGCCGGGGCGCGTTCGCGCCCGCCGCGATGGCCGCGTACGCGAGCAGCGCCTCCTGCTCCAGCGCCTGGCGCAGCGACTGGAGGCTGCGGCGCTGGGTGATGCCACGCAGCGTGAGGCGGCGCCAGACCCGGTAGAAGAAGCCCTGCGCCTGCTGCTCGCGGTCGACGACGGTGACGTCGATGGGCGGCCCGTCCTCCAGGGTGACGCGGTAGCGGCGCCCGCGGTCGCGGTAGCCGGGGTCGCGCCGGTCGGCGTGCGTGGGCTCCGGTTCCTCGACGCGGACGGCGGCGACGGGCTTGAAGCCGACGCGCCGCAGCCCGGCGAGGAGCGTCTGCCCCGTGGGGCGCACGTTGGGCGTGCCGACGGCGTAGAGGGTGCCGTAGGCGACGGTCCAGCCGATCAGCACCGTCACGATGATGGAGAAGGGCGTCGAGTAGCCGGGGATGAGGACAGCGAAGGCGTTGAGCAGCAGCACCGCCCACAGCAGCACCCGCCAGCGGGGGCGGCGGGCCATGCCGACGGCCGTCATATAGGCGATGACGGGCGCCAGATAGCTGTGCACCGGGGTGGTGAGGTCGGTGTTGGTGATCTGCTTGGTGAGCGCGTCCCTGATCGAGTCGGGCGCGCCCTCCGCCACCCACAGGTCCGTGGCCAGCGAGGCGCCGTGCGCGAGGACGGCGGCGAGCACGCCGTCCGCGATCCGCAGCCCGTCGCGCTTGATCAGCCGCTCGATGGCGAACGCGACGGGCACGAGCAGCACGGCGATGCTCGACGCGAGACCGGTGAGGCTGATCAGCAGGGGCGGGGCCTGCTGGGTGCCCTTGTCGATGTCCTGTTCCAGACCGGCCGTGGTGCCGTGCGCGAAGTTGGCGATGACGAGTACGACGGCGATGCCGAGCAGGCCGAGCGCGAGCCGCAGCAGGTCGGCGGGGCGGTGTACGCGGGCCGAGAGCAGCGGCTCGTCGCTCTCGACGTGGTCCGCGCTGACGGCTTCGCGCCGGTCGGCGGCGTCCCCCGTGGCCGTGGCCTTTCCGGCCGGGCCTCCGGTTCCGGTGGCCTTCCCGGACGTGCCGGGGTCCGCGCGGCGGCTTCCGCTCCGGGCCTCGTCCCGGCTTTCGTCCCGGCTCTCGCCACGGCTCCCGGCGTGGGCGTCCGCGCCGGAGCCCGGACCGTCGGGGCGCGCCTCGCCGGCCGCCTCTGTGTCCGGGTCGTCCCGGTCGTCGCCGGGTCCGTCCTGGGCGTGCGCGCCCGTGGTCTTCCGGTCCGGGCGGGGCCCGCCCGTGCCCGTGCCGTCCACGCTGGTTTCCTCCGTGTGCCGGGCAGCACCGGCAGCGGCAGGGGACGCCTCCCGAGGAGGCTGTTCACCGTGCCGCTGTCCGGATGTCGTTTCGTCTTGGTCTCGTATCACTCGTCACCGCCCGGAAGATGGTGGCACGAGGGGGTGGCACATGGGGGCACGAGGGGGCATTCCGGGGGCGCGAGATACGCAACATCCAGGTGGGACGCGGTGTGAGCGTGAGCGGCGTACCCCGCTGAGGGCGCGGGACGCAGGGCGGAACGGACGGCGTGACGGGCGCCGGAACGGACCGCGCCGCTCCGCCCGGGGAGCCCCCGTTGTCGGTGCCGTACGGCACCATTGCCCGCATGGATGGGACCGAACCCCCCGAGCTGCCGGAGTACGCGGAGCGGGTCCTCGATGTCGCGGACCGCATCCCGCCGGGCCGCGTGATGACGTACGGGGACATAGCCGAGTGGCTCGAAGAGGGCGGCCCGCGCCAGGTCGGCCGGGTGATGGCGCTGTACGGAGGGGTGGCGCCCTGGTGGCGTGTGGTGCGCGCGGACGGCGCGCTGCTGCCGGGCCAGGAGCTGCGTGCCCTGGAGCACTATCAGGCGGAGGGCACCCCGCTGCGCGCGGCGGGACGCACGTCGGAGGGTCACATTCCGCGTATCGACATACGCCGGGCCAGGTGGGACGGGGACGGCGGCTGACGGCCACCCGGCGCTGTTGCTCACACCTACCAGCTTCCGCCATGCCGCCCGACCGCATGCGCCGGGCCGTCCGTACGGAGTACACGGTCCACGCCGGGTGCGCGGTCCGTATGTGACGCACGGTCCGTGCGGAGTACCCGGTCCGCACGGGGTGCCAGGTTCGTACGGAGCGGAGGAGCAACGCGCTGCGACTCGTGTGCCCGCTGGCGTAGCGTCTGCACCATTCAGCACAGACCCTCCCCAAGGCGATCCACTTGAGCTCCTCCATCCCGTCCGTTCCGTCCGACACGCACCGGCCCCCGCCCGCCCAGGGCGCCGCCGGTGCGTACCGGCTGGTGCGCGCCCCGCTGGGACCGGTGGATCCTCCTGCCTTGGACGCAGCGCAGCGCGCTGTGGTTGACCATGAGGAAGGACCGCTGCTCGTCCTCGCAGGGCCCGGCACCGGCAAGACGACGACGCTGGTCGAGGCCGTCGCGCGGCGGGTGCGCGCGGGCGGCGATCCCGAGCGCATCCTCGTGCTCACCTTCAGCCGCAAGGCGGCCGTCGAACTGCGCGACAGGATGGCGGCTCGCCTCGGCGGCACGGGTGCCCCGCAGGCCACCACCTTCCACTCGTACTGCTACGCGCTGGTCCGCGCCCACCAGGACGCCGACCTCTTCGCCGAGCCGCTGCGCCTCCTCTCAGGGCCCGAGCAGGACCTCTATCTGCGCGAGCTGCTCGTCGGCCAGACCGAGCTGGAGCGCGAGGGGCGCGGCCGGGTGCGCTGGCCCGACGAGCTGCGCGCCTGCCTGACCACGCGCGGCTTCGCCGACGAGGTCCGCGCCGTGCTGGCCCGCAGCAGGGAGCTGGGCCTCGGCCCCGAGGCGCTCGGCGCGTTCGCGCGCGGCGCCGGACGCCCGGACTGGCGGGCCGCCGCCGGTTTCCTCGCCGAGTACCTCGACGTCATCGATATGCAGGGCGTCCTCGACTACGCGGAACTGGTGCACAGGGCCGTGCTGCTCGCCGAGCGCCAGGAGACGGCGCGGGAACTGCGGGCGCGCTACGACGCGGTGTACGTCGACGAGTACCAGGACACCGACCCCTCACAGGTCCGGCTGCTGCGGGCCCTCGCGGGCGACGGGCGCACCCTGGTGGCCTTCGGCGACCCGGACCAGTCGATCTACACGTTCCGGGGCGCCGACGTGAACGGCATCCTGGACTTCCCCGAGAGCTTCCCCCGCCGCTCCGGGCGCCCGGCCCCGGTCACCGTGCTGGGCAGGAGCCGCCGCTCGGGCGCACGGCTGCTGGCCGCGACCCGCGAGTTCACCCGCCGCATGCCCCTGCCGAGGCTCCCGGCCGACGCCGTACGCGCCCACCGCGGGCTGTCAGCGGCGCGCCCCGGCGGCAGGGTGGAGGTCTTCACCTATCCGACGGCCGGGTCCGAACTCGACAACATCGCCGACATCCTGCGCCGCGCCCACCTCGAAGACGGTGTGCCGTGGAGCGAGATGGCGGTGCTGGTCCGCGCGGGGGGCCGCACCATCCCCGCCGTCCGCCGTGCCCTGACGTCCGCCGGTGTCCCCCTCGACATCGACGGCGACGACGTCCCCCTCCGCCACGAGCCCGCCGTCGCCCCCTTGCTGACGGCACTGCGCGCTGTGGCCCACGCGACGGCGGGAGCGCCCGCGCGGGTCCCCTCCCCTGAGACGGACCCCGACGACGCGGCCCCGTCCGAGCCCGGCTCCGGCTCCGAGCCCGTGTCCGAGTCCGCGTCCGAGGGCGACAGCGGCACCCGGGGCCGGCTGGACACCGAGACCGCGCTCGCGCTCCTCACCTCGCCCCTGGGCGGCATGGACGCCGCCGACCTGCGCCGGCTCGGCCGCGCGCTGCGCGAGGAGGAGCGCGCGGCGGGCGAGAGCGTGCCGCGCCCCTCGGACGAACTGCTGGCCGAGGCGCTGGCGGAGCCGGAACGGCTCGTGGCGCACGACCCCTCGTACGCGCGCGGCGCCCAGCGCCTCGGCCTGCTCCTGCGCAAGGCGGGCGAGCTGCTCGCGGGCGGCGGCACGGCGGAGGAGGCGCTGTGGGAACTGTGGCACGGCACCCCGTGGCCGCAGCGGCTGGAGCGCGCGGCGCTGCGCGGCGGCGCGGCGGGCCGCAACGCCGACCGTGATCTGGACGCGGTCTGCGCGCTGTTCGAGACGGCGGCCCGCGCGGAGGAGCGCGGCGGAGGCCGGGGCGCCCTCAACTTCCTGGAGGAGGTCGACGCGCAGGACATCGCCGCCGACACCCTCTCGGGCCGCACCGTGCGCCCCGACGCCGTACGGCTGATGACCGCGCACCGCGCCAAGGGCCTGGAGTGGCGGCTGGTGGTCGTGGCGGGCGTCCAGGAGGGGCTGTGGCCCGACCTGCGGCGGCGCGGCTCGCTCCTGGAGGCCGACCGCATCGGCCGCGACGGCCTCGCCGAACCGCTCCCGCCCGGCGCCCTCCTGACCGAGGAGCGCAGGCTGTTCTACGTGGCGGCCACCCGCGCCAAGGAACGTCTCGTCGTCACCGCCGTGCGCGCGCAGGCCGACGACGGCGACCAGCCCTCGCGGTTCCTGGCCGAGCTGGGCGTCGAGCCCCAGTCCGTGGTGTCCCGGCCGCGCCGTCCGCTCGCGGTCGCCGCGCTCGTCGCCGAACTGCGCGCCACCACCGTCGACCCCGCCGCGTCCCCCGAGCTGCGGGAGGCGGCGGCCCTGCGGCTCGCGCGGCTCGCGGCCCTGCGCGACGACGAGGGCTACGCGCTCGTCCCCGCCGCGCATCCGCAGCGCTGGTGGGGCCTGTACGAGCCGACGCGCTCCGAGGTGCCGCTGCGCGACCGGGACCAGCCCGTCACCCTGTCCGGCAGCGCGCTGGACCAGCTCGCCAATACCTGCTCCCTCCAGTGGTTCCTGGCCCGCGAGGTGAAGGCGGACGCGCCGTCCACGGCGGCGCAGGGCTTCGGGAACGTGCTGCACGTCCTCGCCGACGAGGTCGCCTCGGGCGGTACGCCCGCCGATCTCGACGTGCTGATGGAACGGCTCGACTCCGTCTGGGACGGGCTCGTGTTCGACGCGCCGTGGAAGTCGCACCAGGAGAAGGAGAGCGCGCGCGCCGCGCTGGAGCGGTTCCTGCGCTGGCACGTCATGGAGCGCGGCGAGAAGCGGCAGGCGGTCGGCAGCGAGCACGGCTTCGACGTGACGCTGAGCGCGGGCGAGCACGAGGTGCGCATCCGGGGCAGCATGGACCGGGTCGAGAGCGACGGGCAGGGGCGCGCGTACGTCGTCGACTTCAAGACCGGCAAGGCGAAGCCCACCGGCGAGGAGGTCGCCCGCCACCCGCAGCTCGCGGTCTATCAGCTCGCGGTGCGCGAGGGGGCCACCGACGACCTCTTCGAGGGGCACAGGCCGGAGCCGGGCGGCGCCGAACTCGTCCACCTGCGCCTCGGCGCCGCCAAGCGCGACGGCGGCGACACCCTGCCCGCCGTCCAGCAGCAGGGCCCCCTGGAGGACGGGGACCAGGCCGCACCGGGGGAGGGCGAGTGGGTCGGCGAGCTGCTGGCGACGGCCGCAGGGCGTGTCCTGGACGAGCGGTTCACCCCGTCGCCCGGCCAGCACTGCACACACTGCTCCTTCCGAGGCGCCTGCTCGGCGAGGCCGGAGGGTCGGCAGATCGTCGAGTGACGGGCCTTGCGAGGATAGGGCCCGGTTCCGGTTGTTCCGGAGCGGTATTCCCGGAGCGGTGATCCGGGGCACATTCCGACAAGGGGGATGGGCAGTGGCGGCGGAAATGCCGAAGAGTGTCGTCGTGGGCGCCGTGGTCTGCGCGGTCGTCCTCGCGGGCATCGCGGGCTGCGGCGGCGACGGTGAGAGCGGTGGCAAGGACCACGCGGGCTCGTCCCGCAAGGCGGAGGACAGCCCCTCGGCGGGCTCCGGCGCGGACGCGGGGGACACCGCGGAGCAGCGGCTCGCCGACCGCGCGGTCAAGGCGATGAAGTCCGCGCCCTCCATGAAGGCGAAGGGCGGGATCGCCGCGGGAGGGCAGCAGCGCGTCACCTTCGACATGGCGCTGACCCGGAGCGGCGAGTGCACCGGGGACGCCGGGGTGGGCGGCGGCTCGGCCGAGGTGCGCAAGAAGGGCGCCAGCAGCTATCTGAAGGCGGACGACGCGTTCTGGAAGGTCCTCGGCCAGAGCGGCGGCGAGGGCGGCCAGGCCGCCTCGGCCGCGGGCGACCTGCTCAAGGGCCGCTGGCTGAAGGTCCCGCGAGGCGCGATGGCGCAGGGCGGCGCCACGGAACAGGACGGCGGCTCGTCCTCGCCGGTCGAGGACCCCACCGCCTTCTGCACCCTCAGCGCCCTGCTCACCGAGCTGGACGCGAGCGACATGAAGGGCGCGAAGAAGGGCGCCCTCACGAAGGTCGGCGGCGAACCCGCGATTCCGCTCACCGTGAAGAAGAACGGCGCGACGCGTACGACGTACATCGCGGCCGAGGGCGAGCCCTACATCCTCAAGACGGAGAAGAAGGGCGGCGAAGCGCCTGGGACCGTGACGTTCTCCGGCTTCGGCGACCCGGTCGACGTGACCACTCCGCCGCCCGGCGAGACCGTCGACGTGGGCCAGTTGCTCAAGAGCGGCGCGTTCTAGCGGCGTAGCGGCGGTAGGGGGGCGGGGCGCGAGGCGGCGGCCCGCCGGGTCCGGGGCACGGTGCGACGAGGGACAGGGCGCTGGGGGGCGCGTGCCCCACCTGTCCCGGTGAGCTTGGTCACCCGCGTCCACCGCACCCCGCCCCTAGGGGGTGTCTTCGACGTCCCGTCTGGGCTGCCGGGGGCCCCGGCCTGGCGGCCGGACGACGCTACGTCGAAGACACCCCCTAGCCCTCACCGACCGCCGCACGGCGTCAGTTGTCGGCGCGGGCCGCTACGGTCTCTTGAGTGCCCGCACAGCTCAGCGATCCCGAGCAGCTCAAGGAGCTCCTCGGCATCCCGTTCACCCCGGAGCAGATGGCCTGCGTCACCGCGCCGCTCGCTCCGCAGGTGATCGTGGCCGGGGCGGGCTCGGGCAAGACGACGGTCATGGCGGCCCGGGTCGTCTGGCTGGTCGGCACGGGGCGGGTCGCGCCCGAGCGGGTGCTCGGCCTCACCTTCACCAACAAGGCGGCGGGCGAACTGGCCGAGCGCGTCCGCAAGGCCCTCGTCCAGGCCGGGGTCACAGAGCCGGACCCCGCCGACCCCGAGCAGGCCCCCGGCGAGCCCCGGATCTCCACGTACCACGCCTTCGCGGGCCAACTGCTGACCGATCACGGGCTGCGCCTCGGCCTGGAGCCCGGCGCCCGGCTGCTCGCCGACGCCACCCGCTTCCAGCTCGCGGCGAGCGTCCTGCGCACGGCGCCAGGACCCTTCGAAGCGCTCACCAAGTCCGTGCCCGCGCTCGTCGAGGACCTGCTCGCGCTGGACTCCGAACTCGCCGAGCACCTGGTCGCGCCGGACGAGCTGCGCGCGTACGACGCCGGACTGCTCAGCACGCTGGAGCACGTCAAACTCACCAACGCCGCCCTGCGCAAGATCCCGCAGGCCGCGCAGGGCAGGACCGAGCTGCTCGGCCTCGTGGAGGAGTACAGGCGGCGCAAGCGCGAGCGCGATCTGCTCGACTTCGGCGACCAGATCGCGCTGGCCGCCACCCTCGCGCGCGACGTCCCGGAGGTCGGACGGCTGCTGCGCGAGCAGTTCTCCGTCGTGCTCCTCGACGAGTACCAGGACACGTCCGTCGCCCAGCGCGTCATGCTCGCCGGACTCTTCGGCACGGGGTCCCCGCGCGACGGCGCCTCGGCTCGGGGCGGCACGGGCCACGCGGTCACCGCCGTCGGCGACCCCTGTCAGGCGATCTACGGCTGGCGCGGCGCCTCCGTCGCCAACCTCGACGACTTTCCCGTCCACTTCCCGGCCGTGGACGGTCCCGAAGGGGACGGCCCCGAGGGCGGCGGCCCGGCCCGCGAGGGCCCGCGCCCCGCGCCCCGCTTCTCCCTCAGCGAGAACCGCCGCAGCGGCGGCCGTCTGCTGCACCTCGCCAACGGGCTGGCCGCGCCCCTGCGCGAGCGCCACGAGGGCGTCGAGGCCCTGCGCCCCGCGCCGGGCGCCGAGCGGGACGGGCTCGTGCGCTGCGCACTCCTGCCCACCCACGCCGAGGAACTGGACTGGCTCGCCGACTCCCTCGCGCACCTGGTGCGCACGGGCACACCGCCCGGCGAGATCGCCGTGCTGTGCCGGGGCGCGGGCGACTTCGCGGAGATCCAGGGGGCGCTGGTCGCGCGGGACGTGCCCGTCGAGGTCGTCGGACTGTCCGGGCTGCTGCACCTGCCGGAGATCGCCGATCTCGTCGCCATGTGCGAGGTCCTCCAGGACCCGACGGCCAACGCCCCCCTGGTGCGCCTCCTCACCGGCCCGCGCTGGCGCATAGGCCCCCGAGACCTCGCGCTGCTGGGGCGGCGCGCCCGGCTGCTGGTGCGGCACGGTGCGGACGGGGACGACGACGATCCGGACCGGCGGCTGGCCGCGGCCGTCGAGGGGACGGACCCGGCCGAGGTCACCTCGCTCGCCGACGCCCTGGACACCTTCCTGGAATCCGACGGCTACGAGGACGAGCTGCCCTTCTCCGCCGCCGCGCGGGTGCGCTTCGCGCGGCTGGCCGCCGAGGTCAGGGAGCTGCGCCGCTCGCTCGCCGACCCGCTGATGGACGTGCTGCACCGGGTGCTGGCCGTCACCGGGCTCGAAGTGGAGCTCTCCGCTTCGCCGCACGCCGTCGCCGCCCGCCGCCGCGAGACCCTCGCCCACTTCCTCGACATCGCGGCGGGCTTCGCCTCCCTTGACGGCGAGGCGACGCTGCTCGCCTTCCTCGGCTTCCTGCGCACCGCCGAGCGCTACGAGAAGGGGCTCGACAGCTCACTGCCCGGCGGCGAGGACACGGTGAAGGTGCTCACCGCGCACAAGTCCAAGGGCCTGGAATGGGACGTGGTGGCGGTGCCGGGGCTCGTCGCGAAGCAGTTTCCCAGCGAACAGGCCCGCGAGTCCTGGCTCACCCAGCCGCGCGTGCTGCCCCAGCCCCTGCGCGGCGACGCGGCGACACTGCCCGGGGTCGACGAGTGGAGCGCCAAGGGCGTCAAGGACTACGACACGGCCACGCGCGACCACCAGGCCACCGAGGAACTGCGCCTCGGCTACGTCACCTTCACCCGCCCTCGCTCCCTGCTGCTCGGCTCGGGGCACTGGTGGGGCCCGGCCCAGAAGCGGCCCCGTGGGCCCTCGCGTTTCCTGGAGGCCCTGCGGGAGCACTGCGAGGCGGACTCGGCGCACGGCGAGGTCGAGGTCTGGGCCGACGCCCCGGAGGAGGGCGCGGAGAACCCGGCGCTCGCGGAGGCCCGGCGCGAGCGGGCGTGGCCGCTGCCCCTGGACGCGGACGCGATGGCCCGCCGCCGCGCGGCGGCACGCGCGGTCCTCGCCCACCTGGAGGACGGTACGGGTGCGTCCGACGGTGCCGATGCCCCCGTAGCGCCCGATCCGGACCCGGCTCCTCCGGAACCCGACCCCGAGCACGAGCCGTCCCCGGAACCCGACCCCTTCCTGGACCACGATCCGTACGACGAGCCGTACGACGCCCTGTACGACGACCCGGCCCCGTACGAGCACGTACCGGACCCGTACGAGGACGACCCGCACTCGTACGAGGACGGCCCTTACCCGGCGGGGGCGCGGGGCCGGATCCCCGCGCCGTCCCGCGCCCCGGATTCCGACGAAAAAGCAGCCCCCGGCCTCACCCCGGAGGAGGCCAGGCTCGCCGAGTCCTGGGACCGGGACCTGGAGGCGCTCGCCGGGGAGCTGCGGCGCTCGCGCGCCACCGTGCGCGACGTCCCCCTGCCCGTGTCCCTCTCCGCGACGCAGCTCCTGCGCCTCTCCCGCGACCCCGACGGGTTCGCGCGCGAGCTGGCCCGCCCCATGCCACGGCCGCCCCGCCCCTCCGCCGCGCGCCGGGGCACCCGCTTCCACGCCTGGGTGGAGTCCCGCTTCGAGGCGCTGACCCTCCCGATGCTCGGGCCCGACGAGCTGCCGGGTGCCGGGGAGTACGCGGACGGGGGCGAGGAGCCCCCGGAGATCGCGGACGAACGGGACCTGGAGGCGCTCAAGGAGGCGTTCGCGCGTACGCCGTACGCGCGCCGCACCCCGTTCCGCGTCGAGGCGCCCTTCCAGCTCGGCCTGGCGGGCCGCGTCATCCGGGGGCGCATCGACGCCGTGTACCGCGAGACGGGCCCGGACGGCGGGACGGAGTACGAGATCGTCGACTGGAAGACCGGCCGGGGCCGCGACGCCGACCCGCTCCAGCTCGCCGTCTACCGCCTGGCCTGGGCCGAGCAGCGCGGGGTGCCGCTCTCCTCGGTCCGCGCCGCGTTCCTCTACGTGCGAGGGGGCGAGGTGGTGCGCCCCTCAGGGCTGCCGGGGCGCGCGGAACTGGAGCGGCTGCTGCTCGGGGACGCGGGCGAGGACCCCGTGTACGGGCACGGGGACGGACTCGGGGGCGGCCCCGAGGGCTCCCCGGCGCACGACCGGCCGGGTGACGGGGTTCCCCCTGATGCCGGATAGGCTCAAGGGCATGAGCAACACCCCGGCAGCACCGGACAGCGCCGTCCGGGCCTACATCGAAGAACGGCGCGCCGCCTTCCTCGGAGACCTCACGGAATGGCTCCGCATCCCCTCCGTCTCGGCCGACCCGGACCGCGCGGACGACGTGCGCCGCAGCGCCGAGTGGCTGGCCGGGAAACTCTCCGCGACGGGCTTCCCCGAGGTCGAGGTCTGGGCGACGCCGGGCGCGCCCGCCGTGTTCGCGTACTGGCCCTCCGGCGATCCGGAAGCGCCGACGGTGCTGGTCTACGGCCACCACGACGTGCAGCCCGCAGCGCGCGAGGACGGCTGGCACACCGAGCCCTTCGAGCCCGTCGAGAAGGACGGCCGCCTGTACGCGCGAGGCGCGGCCGACGACAAGGGGCAGGTCTTCTTCCACACCCTGGGCGTGCGGGCCCACCTCGCCGCCACAGGGCGCACGGCGCCCGCCGTCAACCTCAAGCTGCTGATCGAGGGCGAGGAGGAGTCGGGCTCTCCCCACTTCCCCGCGCTGGTCGCGGCCAGGGCGGACCGTCTCGCCTGCGACGTCGCCGTCGTGTCCGACACGGGTATGTGGTCGGAGGACACCCCGACGGTGTGCACCGGGATGCGCGGGCTCACCGACTGCCAGATCGACCTCTACGGTCCGGGCCAGGACATCCACTCGGGCTCCTTCGGCGGCGCCGTCCCCAACCCCGCGACCGAGGCGGCCCGCCTCGCCGCCGCGCTGCACGACGAGGACCGCCGCGTCGCGCTGCCGGGCTTCTACGACGGAGTCGTCGAACTGGACGAGCGGGAGCGGAAGCTCTTCGCCGAGCTGCCGTTCGACGAGGACGCGTGGCTGCGTACGGCGCACTCGGGGGCCGCGCTCGGCGAGGCCGGGTACACCACGCTGGAGCGGGTCTGGGCGCGGCCGACGGCCGAGGTCAACGGCATCGGCGGCGGCTATCAGGGCCCCGGCGGCAAGACCGTCGTGCCGTCGAGCGCCCAGTTGAAGCTCTCCTTCCGGCTGGTGGCGGGGCAGGACGCCGAGAAGGTGCAGCAGTCGGTGCGCGAGTGGGTGGCCCGTTCCCTGCCCGACGGCATCCGCCACGAGATCACCTTCTGGGGCGCCACCCGCCCCTGTCTGACGCCGCTGGACCACCCGGCGCTGCGCGCGGTCGTACGGTCGATGGAGCGGGCCTTCGGGCAGCAGGTCAGGTTCACCCGCGAGGGCGGCTCGGGACCCGCGGCCGACCTCCAGGACGTGCTGGGCGCTCCGGTGCTCTTCCTGGGGATCTCCGTCCCGTCGGACGGCTGGCACGCGCCGAACGAGAAGGTGGAGCTGGACCTGCTGATGAAGGGCGTCGAGACCGCCGCGTATCTGTGGGGCGACCTCGCCGAGCACTGGAGCGCGCCGTCACGGCCGTCGACGACGCCCTGACGGCCCCGTCCCGCCCCGTTCTGTCCCGTACCGTTCCGACCGCCCCGGCCACCGGGGGCGCCGAAGACACCATCACCCACTGCCACAGGGGGAGTAGGAAGCCGAAGTGACCATCTGGACCGACCGCACCGCCGCCACCCGTCCCGTCACGCTCGCGGGCACCGGGGGCATCGACCGCGCCGCGCACCACAGGATGGACGAGGCGTGGCTGGCGGCGGCGTGGAGCCACCCGACGACCCGCGTCTTCGTGGTCTCCGGAGGACAGGCGCTGATCGAGGACAAGGAGGACGGCAGCACCGAGCTGGTGATGATGCCCTCCTTCGACGCGCCCTTCACGGAGGCGCACCGCTACTTCCTGGGCATCGACGGGGACGGCGTGCGCTACTTCGCGCTCCAGAAGGACTCGCTGCCGGGCCGCATGGACGCCGTCGCGCGCTCCGCCGGGCTGCGCGAGGCCGGAGTGCTGCTGTCGGACCGGGACGCCGAGCTGATGACACACGCCGTCGGCCTGGAGAACTGGCAGCGCACCCACCGCTTCTGCTCGCGCTGCGGCGAACGCACCGTCATCGCCGCGGCCGGGCACATCCGCCGCTGCCAGGCGTGCGGCGCCGAGCACTACCCGCGCACCGACCCCGCCGCGATCATGCTGGTGACCGACGACAAGGACCGCGCGCTGCTCGGCCGCCAGGTGCACTGGCCCGAGGGACGCTTCTCGACGCTGGCCGGGTTCGTGGAGCCCGGCGAGTCCATCGAGGCCGCCGTCGTCCGCGAGGTGGCCGAGGAGGCGGGCGTGACGGTCGGCGAGGTCGCCTACGTGGGCAGCCAGCCGTGGCCCTTCCCCTCCAGCCTGATGCTGGGCTTCATGGCGCACGCCACCTCGCCCGACATCCAGGTGGACGGGGACGAGATCGAAGAGGCCCGCTGGTTCTCGCGGGACGAGCTGCGGACCGCGATCGAGACCGGGGAGGTCCTGCCTCCCTCGGGCATCTCGATCGCGGCCCGGCTGGTGGAACTCTGGTACGGCGAGCCCCTGCCCAGGCCGCTGCCGCGGGGCTGAGCCCGCCGCGGCGCCTGGGCCCCACGAGCTCAGGCCGTGGCTCAGGCGCCGACCTTCTCCTTGACCTGGGCGATGGAGGGGTTCGGGAGCGCGGAACCGTCGGGGAAGAGCACCGTCGGAACGAGCTGGTTGCCGTTGTTGACCTTCTCCACGAAGGCGGCGGACTCGGGGTCCTGCTCGATGTTGACCTCGGTGTACGCGATTCCCTCGCGGTCCATCTGGCCCTTGAGACGGCGGCAGTAGCCGCACCAGGTGGTGCTGTACATCGTCACGGTGCCTGCCATGGGTCCTCGCGCTCCTTAGTCCTCATCCTCAGCGGGTTGCACAGAGGGAACGTGCTTCTGCCCCGGACCATTCCCGCCGCCCCAGGCGTGTTCGCGTACCGTCACGGGCGCATTCATACGACAAACTCCGCACCGCTGTGGACAACCTGCTCGGCCGCCCCGGGCGACCTGGCAGCATGGCGGGGTGACAGCAGCAACGGACTCCACTCTCTTCCCCCAGGTCCCCGACACCCCTGACGCGGTGCTGGAAGGGCTCGATCCCGAGCAGCGCGAGGTGGCCACCTCGCTCCAGGGTCCGTTGTGCGTGCTGGCCGGAGCGGGCACGGGCAAGACCAGAGCGATCACCCACCGGATCGCCTATGGCGTGCGCGCGGGCGTCCTCCCGCCCGCCAGCGTGCTCGCCGTCACCTTCACCAACCGCGCGGCGGGCGAGATGCGGGGCCGTCTGCGCCAGCTCGGCGCGAGCGGCGTCCAGGCGCGGACGTTCCACTCCGCCGCGCTGCGCCAGCTCCAGTTCTTCTGGCCGCGCGCGGTCGGCGGCGAGCTGCCGCGGCTGCTGGAGCGCAAGGTGCAGCTCGTGGCCGAGGCCGCGGCGCGCTGCCGCATCCGCGTGGACCGCAACGAGCTGCGGGACCTGACCGGCGAGATCGAATGGTCCAAGGTCACCCAGACCGTGCCCGAGGACTATCCGGCCGCCGTCGCCAAGTCGAGCCGGGACGCGCCGCGCGACCCGGCCGAGATCGCCCGCGTCTACGGTCTCTACGAGCAGCTGAAGCGCGAGCGCTCCGTGATCGATTTCGAGGACGTCCTGCTGCTGACCGTCGGCGTCCTCCAGGACCGCCAGGACATCGCCGAGACGGTGCGCCGCCAGTACCAGCACTTCGTCGTCGACGAGTATCAGGACGTCAGCCCGCTCCAGCAGCGCCTGCTGGACCTGTGGGTGGGCGATCGGGACAGCCTCTGCGTCGTCGGTGACGCCAGCCAGACCATCTACTCCTTCACCGGCGCCACCCCGGACCACCTGCTCAATTTCCGCACGCGCCACCCGGACGCGACGGTCGTCAAGCTCGTCCGCGACTACCGCTCCACCCCCCAGGTCGTCCACCTCGCCAACGGCGTCCTGGCCCAGGCACGCGGGCGCGCTGCCGAGCACCGCCTGGAACTGGTCGCCCAGCGCGAGGCGGGCCCCGAGCCGGTCTATCGCGAGTTCCCGGACGAGCCCGCCGAGGCCGAGGGCACGGCCAAGCGCATCCGCGAGCTGATCGATTCGGGCGTCTCCCCGAGCGAGATCGCCGTGCTCTACCGCATCAACGCGCAGTCCGAGGTCTATGAGCAGGCCCTGGCGGATGCGGGCGTGCCCTACCAGCTCCGGGGCGCCGAGCGCTTCTTCGAGCGGCCCGAGGTACGCGAGGCGGGCGTGGCGCTGCGCAGCGCGGCCCGCTTCGGCGAGAACGACACCCTGCTCGACGGCGCCGTCGATCTCCCCTCCCAAGTGCGCGCCGTCCTCAGCGGCAAGGGGTGGACGACGGAACCCCCCTCGGGCTCCGGCGCTGTCCGTGACCGCTGGGAGTCGCTGGCGGCGCTGGTGCGCCTCGCCGAGGACTTCGCCAGGGCCAAGGAGGACGCCACCCTCGCGGATCTCGTGGCGGAGCTGGACGAGCGGGCCAACGCCCAGCACGCCCCCACCGTCGAGGGCGTCACCCTGGCCTCCCTGCACGCGGCCAAGGGCCTGGAGTGGGACGCGGTCTTCCTGGTGGGCCTGACGGAGGGCATGCTCCCGATCACCTACGCCAAGACCGACGAGCAGGTCGAGGAGGAGCGCCGGCTCCTGTACGTCGGGGTGACCCGCGCCCGGCTCCACCTCTCGCTCTCCTGGTCGCTCTCCCGCGCGCCGGGCGGCCGGGCCTCGCGCCGTCCGAGCCGGTTCCTGAACGGGCTGCGCCCTGGGTCCGGGCCCTCCGGCGCACGCGGCGCGGGCGGCGGAGGCGGCATCGAGCGGGGGAGCGGCGGCGGTGGCCGCAGCCGTAAGCGCCGCGGCCCCGTGCCGTGCCGGGTGTGCGGTCGCTCACTGACCGCGCCGGGGGAGATGAAGCTCATGCGGTGCGAGGGCTGCCCCTCCGATCTCGACGAGGAGCTGTTCGAGCGGCTCAGGGAGTGGCGCTCCGGCCAGGCGAAGCAGCTCGGCCAGCCCGCCTACTGCGTCTTCACGGACAAGACCCTGATGGCCATCGCGGAGATCGTTCCGGCCGACCGGTCGGCTCTCTCGCGGATCTCGGGGGTGGGAGGCCGCAAGCTGGAGCGCTTCGGGGACGACGTCCTGGCGCTCTGCGCCGGCGAGGAACCCGGTGCGGAAGCGGCGGAGGACGCGGGCGAAGAGGACGCCTGGATCGCGGACGAGGAGCCGCAGGAGCCGGAGGGAGAAGCCCTGGAAGAAGGGGCTCCGCTAGATGTCACAGAAGCTGTTACGGAGACCCCCGAAAAATAGTTTGCGCCCGCCGCCGGGACCCCCATAGCCTTCCGGACATGGAGAGGGCGGGGTTTTCGCCTCACCCCTTCCATGCTGTACTTACCCCTGAACATCTTCGGGTCAGCTCCGGCCGACCCCTGAGACGCCGAGAGGAGGCGAGACCAGTGATCGACTTCATTACCACCACCAAAATGACCGACCGCTCGGTCGTTGCCTCCTGCCTGCTCGGCTCCCGCTTTAGCGGCACCGGTGTGTCCGGCGTCGCGCTCGGCGGCAGCGAGCGACCGGCCAAGGCACCCGCGGTAGCAGCGAATGCGGCAGCACAGGCTCAGGCACACGCCTATGCCTCCGTCCTCGCGGCCAACGGTGCCGGCGAAGGTCGCCAGAAGACGCAGCGAATGATGACGTGGGCCTTCCGTGGGCTCGAACCCTGGAGAGATCCAGCCTGATCGGCGCGATCAGGTCGGCACCTTCCAGGGCCGCGGAACCCACATCGGGATCCGCGGCCCTTCTGTTTGCCTTCAGCCCGGCCACCAGCCGGGCAACCCGACAACAGACACCGATAGACGAGGACGAACCAGCAGTGCACACCAATACGCACGCCCCGTCACCGACCACCGACCTGATGCCGCCTGACACGACCACGACCACGGAGGACCCCTTGACCGCCCCGCTGACCACTCTCACCGAGCTGGACGACGCCATCGAGCGTCTCGGCGTGACCGTCCCCTGCCGCTCCTACGACCCGGAGGTCTTCTTCGCGGAGTCCCCGGCCGACGTGGAGTACGCGAAGTCGCTCTGCCAGACCTGCCCGCTGCGTGACGCCTGCCTCGCAGGCGCCAAGGACCGCCGTGAGCCCTGGGGTGTCTGGGGCGGCGAGCTGTTCGTGCAGGGCGTCGTCGTTCCCCGCAAGCGGCCCCGCGGCCGTCCGCGCAAGAACCCGGTATCGGCAGCATGAGCACCGCCGGAACGATCGATCACCCGTCGACGCACGCTCCTCAGCCGCGTCATAGCCAGAAGCAGGACCCCACCATGGCAACTCGCCTCGACAGCCCCGCCCGATCCCACACCGACGCGAACGGTTCGCGTCAGAACAGGACCCGAGAAATGCAACTCATGCCAGAATCCCTGGCGCGAGCCCATATGCAGCAGCGGCTGCAAGAGGCCGAGTCGGAGAGCAGAGCCCTGCGGCTCGCCTCCGCCCGCCGCCTCCAGCGCCGCGCCGAACGCGCCACGCTGCGTGCCCGCCGTGCACTGGCCATGGCGGTCATGCAGTAGGGCCTGTCCGACAGGCCCTGGGCGAACCGGGGGATCCCTGTGGTCCCCTCCGTACCACCATCAGGAGAACCGGGGCGTTGCGCCCCGGTTCTCCGGCGTTTCCGGGGATATCTTCGGGCGGGTGGATGAGAAGAAGACCGACACGACGGTCTGCGCCCATTGCGGGAAGACCACCGAGGGCAGGCCGGTCACCTGGACCTGTTCCGTGGAGAACGGCGACCGTCAGTACTTCTGCGAACGCTGCTCCCGCGAGAACCTCCGCGCCATCGAGGGCCGTCTCGACTCGGCCTGGTGGTGAGGGGGTTAGGGCCTGTCCGGCAATTCCCGCCCGGCCCTCCCGGCCCGCCACGCCCGCGACGTCCGGGGCGGTCAGGCGGTGGTCTCCGCGACCTCCGCCGTCTCCTCCCCGCCATCGGCCGCGAACCCGGGGACCCACGACTCCAGTTCGTCCCGCATCCGGACCGTCGCGCCGAGCTGACAGAGCACGCCGATGGTGCTCAGCGTCACCCGGTGTATCAGCAGATACGACGGCGGAAGGTTGAGCTGCTTGCCCAACTGGTGCGCTGGGGAACGCGGATCGGCTATGCGCGCCGCCTGCTCGCGCATCCAGCCCCGGCTGAACTCGAAGGAGTCAGCGCGCGCGGGCTCGATGATCGGTATCAGATAGTCCAGCACCTCGGCCGGGTCCAGCTCGATGCTGTCCTTGACGAACCCCTCTTCGCGGAGCAGCCGGTACACCGCGTCGGCCTCGCCGTCGAGCGTCATCCGCAGTGCCGTGCCGATGGTCGGCGGCAGCCCCTCCGGCAGCCGGTCCACGGTGCCGAAGTCCATGACGCCCAGCCGCCACCGCGCCGGGCCGCCGTCGGAGGACTCCTCCGGCACCAGCCGGAAGTTGCCGGGATGCGGGTCGGCGTGGAGCAGGCCGGTGCGCGCCGTACCGCAGAAGAGGAAGCGCGCAAGGAGCTGGCCCGCGCGGTCGCGCTCCGCCTCGTCGCCCTCCGCTATCACCTCGGCCAGGGGTATCCCGTCCAGCCACTCGGTGACCAGCACCTGTTCGCCCTGGTGGACCACGTCCGGGATGAGGACATCGGGATCGTCGGCGAACTCGGCGGCGTAGGCACGCTGGGCCTGCGCCTCCAGGCCGTAGTCCAGCTCCTCCGTGACGCGGTCGCGCAGCTCCGCGATCAGCGGCTTGATGTCCATGCCGGGGATCAGGGGCCCGAGGAGCCGGGCGAACCGGCCCAGTTGGGCGAGATCGGAGATCAGGGCCTCGCCCGCGCCCGGGTACTGGACCTTCACTGCCACCGCGCGCCCGTCGTGCCATACGCCACGGTGGACCTGGCCGATGGAGGCCGCCGCCGCGGGCTTGTCCTCGAACCTCTCGAAGAGGTCCCGCCACTCCTCGCCCAGCCGCTCCGCCAGGACGGAGTGCACGGTGCTGGTCGGCATCGGAGGCGCCGCCTCCTGGAGCTTGGTCAGGGTGGCGCGGTAGGGCCCGGCGATCTCCTCGGGAAGCGCGGACTCGAAGACCGAGAGCGCCTGGCCGAACTTCATGGCGCCCCCCTTCAGCTCGCCGAGCACCTTGAAGAGCTGCTCAGCGGTGCGCTGTTGCAGCTCGTGCCCCACGAGGTCAGCGGAATAGCCGCCGATCCGCTTGCCGAGCCCCCAGGCGGAACGGCCCGCGAACCCCAGCGGCAGTGCGGCCAGCTTGGCGGTACGTGTGACCGCCTTACGGGGAAGATCAGACATGCGCCCCTCCAACTCCCATACAGCCCAACCGAACAGCACCGAGGCCGACGACTATCCCGCCATTGTGGCCCGTGAAGCGTGTTCCGCCGAGGGCGGGCGGTCCACCCCCACCGAAGCGGCACCGCATGGACACTCGGGGTGCGGCGCCAGGTGCTCCGTCTCCGGGACCAGATGCGGCAGGGTGAACCGCAGCCGGTAACCGGCGCCGCAGCCACCGTCGCCGTCGAGGAAACTCAGCGCGTACGACGCGGTGGCGCCCGCGACCATGGTGGCCAGAGCCATGTCGCACGCGGGTACCCCGGAGCGCCTTCGGCCACCCGTGCGCCACTGCCCGACCACCAGCGGCCAGCCCGGCTCCCGCTCCGCGCCGTTCCGCGTCAGGCACTCCGCGCACGGGGAGGCGCCGGGCAGCACCAGCGGGCCCACCACGCCCATCCCCTCCAGCACGCCGCCGTACAGATGAGGGGTGCCCGTCGCGAGGAAGCCCTCGGAGGCCAGGGGATCGGGGGCGTAGGCGTCCAGGCCGTCGCGGGGTGTCATCACGACGAGGCTCACGCCGCCGCGGGAACGCGACTGCCAGGGCCTGGCCGCGTTCACCGCCTTGCGGGTCGCGGTGTCGCGGCGCTCGCCCACGGCCTCCGCCGGAAGGCCCCCGGGCGCGGCGTCCCACGGCTCCACGCGACCGCCGTCCACGGCATCGACCTGGCCCACACCGGCCGCCGACAACGTCGCCGCCACGATCGCGCCCACTCTGCCCGTCCCCCTCACCAGCACACTCGCGTCCCGTCTGGCCGCCAGCCTGCGCAGACCGCCCCCGGGCTCGCGGTGCACCACCGACAGCGAGGCGAGATCGGGGCGCAGCCTGTCGGGAACCTCGGCCGACGCCGTGCGATCGGCCATGGCGTCGTCCAGCACGCCCACCGCGGACAGCCGCTCCGTCAGCCGGTCCGCCGTCTCCTCCGGGAGCCCGAAGGACGGGGCCGCCGCCCTGAGCTGCTCCAGGCTGCGCGTGCCGTTCATCAGCTCCATGAACGCGGCCGTCGCATCGTCCACCGGGCCAAGCAGCACCGCGTGGGCCGGCGCCACGCCGTACCGCACCGTCTGGCGGTCGCACCACGCGCGGCGCAGCGCGGGCTTGATCATCGGATGCATGTCCTCGTCCCCCTCGGATTCGGCCTGGTCCCTCTCCGCTGCCGATACACAGCATGCGGGCCGGACCCCGGCGTCCGCGGAAAGTTATCCACAGGTGCGCGTGATAGTCATACGAATGCTGCGCCCGCGCGTCGAATGGCCTGTGAACCAGCCGGGAGACGGGACTTCGCACAGCGCCAGCGGGTAACGTCGGGGCGTGCACTCCGACCCGCTCAACAGCGCCAGCCAGAGCGCGGTCGAAGTGCGCCGCAGCGCGCGCAGGAGGCGGACGGTCTCCGCCTACCGCGAGGGCGACCGCACCGTCGTGCTGATCCCGGCCCGCATGTCGGCCGACGAGGAAGCGCGCTGGGTCGGCGTCATGCTGGACAAACTGGCGGCCCAGGAGAGCAAGCGGATGCTGGGGGACAGCGATCTCGCGGAGCGCGCCGCACGGCTGTCCGAGCAGTATCTCGACGGCCGGGCCCGCCCCAACACCGTCCGCTGGGTCACCAACCAGAACACCCGCTGGGGCTCCTGCACCCCCGCCGAGGGCAGCATCCGCCTCTCGCACCGGCTCCAGGGGATGCCCGAGTACGTCATCGACTACGTCCTGCTCCACGAACTGGCGCATCTGCTGGTCCCCGGGCACGGCCCCCGCTTCTGGCAGTTGCTGGACGTCTATCCCCGTACGGAGCGTGCGCGCGGCTTCCTGGAGGGCGTCGTGACGGCAGGGCGGCTGCCGCATCTTCCCGCGACCCGGGAAGAGTGACCTGTCGGCCCCACCGGATAGCCTGGCGCCGCGAGCACACACAGCAACGCGGATGGGGGACGGTCGTTACGTATGGCCAGGGAATTCCAACGCGGCCACAAGGCCAAGATCAGTGATCTGACGGCGGGGACCGATCTGTACGTGGGTGTGCAGATTTCGGGCCCCGGGCTGTCGTTCGACATCAGCTGCTTCGGACTCGACGCCGACGAACGGCTCTCCGACGACCGGTACTTCATCTTCTTCAACCAGCCGAAGTCGCCGGAGGAATCGCTCCAGCAGCTCGGTGCCCAGGCGGGGGACACGGACTCGTTCCGGGTGACGCTCGACCGCGTCCCGGCGGGCATCCGCCGGCTCTCCTTCACCGCGGCTCTCGACGGCGCGGGGCAGATGTCCCAGATAGCGCCCGGGTACATCCGGATCGTCGCGGGCGGCGAAGAGGTCGCGCGCTACGCGTTCAGCGGTGCCGAGTTCAGCACCGAGCGCGCGATCATGCTCGGGGACTTCTATTTCAAGGACGTCTGGCGCTTCGCCGCCGTAGGACAGGGCTTCGACGGGGGCCTGGACGCGCTGCTGAGGAACTTCGGCGGCGAGGTCATGGAGGAAGAGCCCGCGCCCGAGCCCACGGCGGCCCCCGGGTTCGCGCCACCTGGCGGCGCACCGGCGCCCGGCTTCGCGCCCCCAGGGGGCGCGGCCGAGCCGCAGCCCCAGCCCGCGCCCTCCTTCGCCCCGCCTGCGACGGCCGCGACGCCTGCCACGCCCGGCCCGCCGGAGCCCTCCGCTCCGCAGCCCACGCAGCCTCCGCAGCCCGCCGCGGCGCAGGGGCCGACGGCGGCGCAGGCGCCCGGTGCCGATCCGCGCGCCGCCCAGGCGGCGGCGCCCACGATCGCCGACGGAGCGTTCCCGGCAGGCGGCCAGCAGCAGCCGTTCGCGCAGCCCGGCCCGCCGCAGCCCGCGCCGCCCGCCACCCCGCAGGTGCCAGGGCAGGCGCAGCCTTATCAGCAGCCGCCTCAGCCTCAAACGCCGCAGGCCCCGGCACCTCAGCCCCAGGCGCCCCAACAACAGCAGCCGTTCCAGCCCCAGGCACCCCAGGCACCCCAGCCGCCTCAGCAGGGGGCGCCCGGACAGGCGCTGCCCAACCCGTTCGGGCAGCCGGGACAACCAGGGCAGCCGCAGCCCGGCCCGCCCGGAGCGCCGCAGGGATACGGCGCCCCGCAGGCGCCGCCGGGCCAGGGCGCCCCGCAGATTCCGGTCATCCCCCAGGTCCAGCCCGCGGGCATCGGCATCACCCTCGACAAGTACCGAGAGGCCCCCACCGGCCAGCGCTGGACGCTCCAGAACGGGCAGCTCGCCCGGGTGGACCTCGGCATCGACGGCCAGCCCGTCCTCGCCCGCCAGGGCAGCATGGTGCTGTACCAGGGGAAGGTCGACTTCGGCTACAAGGGCGCGGGGTTCCGCGGCCGGGTCGTCGGCAATGCCACCGGCCAGGAGATGCAGCTCATGCGCTGCTCGGGCAACGGCCAGGTCTTCCTCGCCGAGGAGGCCGCCTACCTCCACCCCATCGAGCTGCAAGGGGACGCGATCTGCGTCTCCGCCGAGCACGTCCTCGCCTTCGACGAGAGCCTCCAGCACGAGGTGCGCCGGATCGAGGGGCACGGCATCCCCGGTGGCGCGCTGTTCACCATGCAGTTCCAGGGCACGGGCACCGTCGTCGTCACCACGCACGGCACCCCGGTCGTCCTGCCGGTCACCCCGACCACGTTCGCCGACGCGGACGCCGTCGTGGCCTGGTCGGCGGCGGCGCAGGTGATCGTCTCCAGCCAGGTGCGGCTGCGCCGCCAGGCGTATCCGGGGCACAGCGGCGAGAGCGTGAACCTCCAGTTCCGCGGCGCCCCCGGCAATTTCATCGTCGTCCAGCCCTACGAGATGTGAGGGAGCCCGTCATGGATCAGCAGCTCATCGCGGGCTACGCCCCCGCACAGCCCACCGCACGCATGGAGAACCACGGTTCCAGCATGCTCAAGGTGGTCATGAACAGCGGCCAGGACCTCTACGCGCGCGTCGGCTCGATGGTCGCCTACGAGGGCTTCGTGCAGTACGAGCCCAACCCGCCCGCCGTGCGCCAGCGGGCCTCCCAATGGCTCACCGGAGAGGGCGCGCCCCTCATGCGCTGCCACGGCGACGGACTGCTCTACCTCGCCGACTACGGCGCCGACGTGGTCGTGCTGAGCCTCAACGACGAGAGCCTGTCCGTCAACGGAACCAACCTCCTCGCCTTCGACGCCCACCTGGAGTGGGGCGTGCAGCGCGTCAAGGGGATGGCGAAGTTCGCCGGGCAGGGCCTCTTCAACGTCGCGATCTCCGGCACCGGCTGGGTGGCGCTTACCACGCGGGGCGCCCCCGTGGTCGTCGACTGCGGGCGCGGCGAAGACGAGACCTACGTGGACCCGGACGCGCTCGTCGCCTGGTCCACCCATCTGAAGATGAAGGGCAAGCGCAGCTTCAAGGCGTCCTCGGTGATCGGGCGCGGCAGCGGAGAGGCGTACCAACTGGGCTTCTCGGGACAGGGATTCGTCGTCGTACAGCCCAGCGAGGACAGCGCCGACCGGCTGCGGGCCCGGGGCTGACGGGGAGGGGAACGGACAACCATGCAGAGCCCGCTTTTCGGCTACACCGAGGTCCAGACACCGGACCGCTACGCCCTCCAGAACCCCAAGCTCCTGCGCGTGGCCCTGAACGGCCACGAGGACGTGCTCGCCCGCAAGGGCAGCATGGTCGCCTACCAGGGCATGCTGGAGTTCGACGGGGAGTACCAGACGCAGGGTCAGCGGCAGGCCCGCGCGGTGACGGGTGAGGGCCTCGATCTGATGCGCTGCTCGGGCCAGGGGACGGTGTTCTTCGCCAACCTCGCCCAGTACGTGCACATCGTGGACGTCGACCACGAAGGGCTGACCGTCGACGGCGCCTATGTGCTCGCCCTCGATTCACATCTCCACTGGGAGGTCATCTCCGTGGACAGCCAGTACGGCGTGTCCGGGTCGGGGAAGTACAACCTCAACATCTCCGGGCAGGGCAAGGTCGCGCTGATGACCTCGGGGCAGCCGCTGATGCTGCGGATCACCCCGGAGACGTACGCCAACGCGGACGCGGACGCGGTCGTCGCCTGGTCCAGCTCGCTCCGGGTGCAGATGCAGGCGCAGACCAGCGCCTCGGGCGTGTGGCGCCGCCGGGGCAGCACGGGGGAGGGCTGGGAGCTGAGCTTCATGGGCCACGGCTACGCCCTCGTCCAGCCCAGCGAACTGCTACCCCCGCAGAACGCCGTGATCGGCGGCGGCCTGCGCGCGCAGTACGGCATGGGTCCGCAGGGCGCGGCGGGCCAGAACCAGGGGAACATCTTCACCAACTGAGCGGCGGCGTGCGGCGCGCCCTGGCGTCGTGCGGTGCGGTGGGCGGCAGAACGCGGCCCACCGCACACAGCCCGGACGAGGGTGCCCCGCTCAGACCAGGGCGCGGGCGCCCTCCGTCAGGCGGACGACGGAGTCGTCGGCGACGGAGGCCACTTCGTCGTACGCGTACCAGCCCAGGTCCAGCGACTCGTCGCTGACCGTCTCCAGCGCGCCCGCCGGTGCCACCGCGGCGTACTGGACGTCCAGATGCCACGCGCACGGGGTCTCGTGCCGGTCCAGCCGCACCGGGCCGCCTGGCAGGAGCGTCAGCCCGGAGATGCCCGACTCCTCCGTCGCCTCGCGCAGTGCCGCTTCGGCCAAAGTGGCGTCCCCGGGCTCGCAGTGGCCGCCCATCTGGAGCCACTTGCGCAGCTTGCGGTGCAGCGTCAGCAGGACGCGCCCGCCCGCCGGGTCCATCACCAGCGCACTCGCCGTGATGTGCCCGGCCGAGCACGCCTTCCACATGCCGTCGGGGTGCGTCAGGAGGTGGTCCAGATAGAGCCGGCGGAGGCGCTCCTGCTCCTCCGTGGTCGCGTGCCACTCCTTGAGGACACGCGCCGCGTCCTCGTGCAGCTCCCCGCTCATCCCTGCCGCAGTCCCTGTCTCTGCCTCTGACTCTGCCGGTCCGCTCACTTCTTCTCGTCGCCGTCACCGGTGGTGCCGTCGCCGTTGTCGCCGTCCGTGCCGCCGTCGCCCTTGGGCTCCTGGGCGTCGCCCTTGGCGCCTTCGGCGCCCGCCGCACCCTCCGCGCTCTGCGCCGCGTCCCCGAGCATCTTGTCCAGCTCGGAGAAGTCCGGCTGCTCGTGGTGCACGAAGCCGTCCGGATCGTCCAGATCCGCCGCCGTCGGCAGCATGTCCGGGTGCTCCCAGAGCGCGTCGCGCCCCTCGGCGCCCCGCGCGTCGGCCAGGGAGGCCCACAGCCGGGAGGCGTCCCGCAGCCTGCGGGGCCGCAGCTCCAGGCCGATCAGCGTGGCGAAGGTCTGCTCGGCGGGACCACCGGAGGCGCGACGGCGCCGCAGCGTCTCCCGCAGCGCGGAGGCCGACGGCAGGTGCGGCTCGGCCGCCGCGTGCACGACCGCGTCCACCCAGCCTTCGACGAGCGCGAGCGCCGTCTCCAGACGCGCCAGCGCCGCCTTCTGCTCCGGGGTGTCCTCGGGCTGGAACATGCCCTGCTGCAACGCCTCCTGAAGCTCCTCGGGGCGCTGCGGATCGAGCTGGCCGACGACATCCTCCAGCTTGGAGGTGTCCACCTTGATGCCCCGCGCATAGCCCTCGACCGCGCCGAACAGGTGCGAGCGCAGCCACGGCACATGGACGAAGAGCCGCTGGTGGGCCGCCTCGCGCAGCGCGAGATACAGCCGCACCTCCTCCTGGGGCACGCCCAGGCCCTCGCCCAGGGCCGCCATGTTGCCCGGCAGCAGCGCGGCCTTGCCGGCGGGGCCCAGGGGCAGCCCGACGTCCGTCGAGCCGACGACCTCACCGGCCAGCACGCCCAGAGCCTGTCCGATCTGGGTGCCGAACATCGCGCCGCCCATGGAGCGCATCATCCCGAGCAGCGGGCCCGCCATGGCCTGCATCTCCTCGGGCAGCACATCGCCCATGGCGGCGCCGACGCGCTCGGCCACCGGATCGACCAGGTCCTTCCACACCGGAAGGGTCTGCTCCACCCACTCGGCGCGGCTCCACGCCTCGGCGGTGCTCGAACCGGAGGGCAGGGACGTCACCCCGTCCAGCCACAGATCGGCGAGGCGCACGGCCTCCTGGACGGCGGCGCGCTCGTTCGGGCCGACGCTGGCGTCCTTGGAGCCGTCCTGTGCCCCGGCGGCGACGGTCTGGCGGGCGATGTCCTTGGCCATGTCCCAGTTCACCGGGCCGCCCTCGAAGGAGAGCATCTGGCCCAGCTTCTGGAAGGCCGCGCCCAGGTCATTGGGATCCATGCCGCCCTGGCCGCCGCCCAGGGAGCCGAACATCGCGGCCAGCGGGTTGTCCGAGCCGCCCCCGCCGGGCAGGCCGCCGAAGCCGAAGGGGTTCTGCGGCGGGGTGTCCCCACCGCCCTGGCCGCCGCTCCCGCCGCTGCCGGTGCCGCCCTGGGAACCCTGCTGCCCGCCCTCGGCGTCGTCCCCCTTGCCCTGCCGCTTCTTCTTGCCTTCGTCCCCGTCCTCGGGCTCCTCGGGAGGTACGCCGAATCCGAATGGGATGTCACTCACGGGTTTCCTCGGCTCTGTCTCGTCGGACGGTGTGCTGACTGAAGATCCTGCATCGAACGCATCTATCCATGGGCTCTGCCTCCAGCCTAGACACCCGTCAGGCAGGATGGAGCCTGCGCACCTCGTACCAGAAACAACCGCTGGAGACGCCCGGTGAGTTCCTCCGAGACCAACGTTCGCGCAGCGCGAACCCCAACCGTCGCCGTCACGGGCGCCGCTTCGGGGGTAGGCGCGCTGCTCACCGAGCGGCTCGCGGCGTCGGAGCGGATCAAGCAGGTCATCGGCCTCGACGAGCGCCGCGGGGAGGTCAGCGAGGCCCAGTGGCACACCCTGGACGTGCGCGACCCCGCCATCGCGGACCGCCTGCGCGGCGACGGCGAGCCCGTGGACGTCGTGGTCCACCTCGCGCTCGACCTCGACCTGGAGACCGATCCCTCGGCCCGTACGGCGTACAACGTCCGTGGCACCCAGACCGTGCTGACCGCCGCTGCCGCCGCGGGCGTGCGCAGGGTCGTCCTGTGTACCTCGGCGATGGTCTACGGGGCGCTGGCCGACAACGACGTCCCGCTCGCCGAGGACGCCGAGCTGCGGGCCACCGCCGAGGCCACCGGCGTCGGCGATCTCCTGGAGATCGAGCGGCTGGCGCGCAGGGCGCCCCGCGCACACCCCGGGCTCAACGTGACCGTCGTGCGCCCTGCCGTCCTCGTCGGCGCCGGGATGGACACGGCGCTGACCCGGCACTTCGAGTCGCCGCGCCTCCTGGTCGTCGCGGGTTCTCGGCCCTGCTGGCAGTTCTGCCACGTGGAGGACCTGGTCAGCGCGCTGGAGTACGCCGTGCACGAGCAGGTCGAGGGCGAGATCGCGGTCGGCTGCGACGGCTGGCTGGAGCAGGAGGAGATCGAGGAGCTGACGGGCATCCGCCGCATGGAGCTGCCCTCGGCCGTCGCCCTGGGCGCGGCCTCCAGGCTGCACCGGCTCGGGCTGACCCCGTCGCCCGCCGGTGACCTCGCGTACACGATGCACCCCTGGGTGGTCAGCGGCTCCCGGCTGCACGAGGCGGGCTGGCGCCCGCGCTGGACCAACGAGGAGGTCCTGGCGGAGCTGCTGGAGGAGGTCGCGGGGCGCCACACGCTCGCCGGGCGCCGCCTGGGCCGCACGGAGGCCGCGACGGCCGCGGGCGCGGCAGGCGCCACCGTGGCGCTGCTGGGCACGGCCGCGCTGGTGCGCAGGGCACGCAAGCGCCGCGGGCTCTGACCGGAGGCCACCGCCGGGCGGGGCGGCTCCGGGGCGCGTCCGCCCTCCGTGTGCGCCGTCCGGGGGCCGTGCCCGTGCGCGGCCATGTCGGGTGTTCCCTCAGCCCCGCGCGTACGGCAGCATGAGCGGCATGGCACAGACGTACGAGCAGCGCGATCACCCTGACCACCCCGGCGAGCGGGCGGCGGCCGATCCCGTCCGGCTGCTGGGCATCAGGGAGGAGCCGCTCTCCGTCGACGAGGTCCTCGCGGCGGTCGGCGACGACGCGGCGGGCGGCACCGCGCTCTTCGTCGGTACGGTGCGCAACCACGACGGGGGCACCGATGTCGCCCGTCTGGGCTACTCCTCGCATCCCACCGCCGAGGCGGAGCTGCGCCGCGTCGCGGAGAAGGTGGCCGCGGACTTCCCGGTGCGGGCCCTGGCCGCCGTCCACCGCGTCGGAGACCTGTCCGTGGGGGATCTGGCCGTCGTCGTGGCCGTCTCGTGCCCGCACAGGGCCGAGGCGTTCGACGCCTGCCGCAGCCTCATCGACACGCTCAAGCACGAGGTCCCGATCTGGAAGCACCAGACCTTCGCCGACGGCACGGAGGAGTGGGTCGGCGCCTGCTGAGAGGCCCGCCCCGGGCCCCGGACCGCGCCCGGAGAGCCCCCGCCGCACCCTGGCCGCGCCACACCCGCCGTCGCAGCCCCGTGTTCCCGCTCAACTCCCAGGCGCGGAGCGGGATATTCCGGTTGCGTAACCCGACCCCGGCCCGGACCGTTGACTCTCCGACGGTTAATCTGCTCATCGGCCGGTTACACGGCTCAGTACGGCAAGAACGAGGGGTCGGGAGGTCTCCATGGCGGCACTCTCCTGGTTGCTGATTCCGGTCGTCGCCGCGATCGCGGCAGGCGTATGGGGCAGCTGGGCCGCTCGTCGACGCAGTACGACGCCCGACGTCGACGGTGTGGCGGGTTACGAACGCTTCCGCGCGGCCATGGAACGCTCGCGTTCCGAGGAGCCGGAGCACGCGGAACACGCGGAGGACGCCTCGCGGACCGAGGGCACCGGAGCAGCGGGAGCGGACGGGAACGGGCTCGCGCGACGAGGCGCGGGGGAAGCCGCGGGGGAGGCCCCCGCGAAGGTGCCGGAGCCCGCCGTGGCCGGCGTGGCACAGGGCGCCTCGGACGGACCGGCCCGAGCGGCTGACTGACAGACCCGTCCCGTACTGTCGTGGCATGCCACGCCGCACCGCGACGATGCTCGCCTCCACGCTGCTTCTCATAGCGCTGCTCTGCGCCGGAGTGCTGATCAAGGTCCCGTACGCGGAGATGTCACCCGGTCCCACGGTGAACACCCTGGGCGAGCACGGCGGTGAGCCCGTGCTGAACATCAAGGATCACAAGAACTACGACACCTCGGGCCACCTCAACATGACGACGGTCCGCGTCACCGGCGCCGACTACCGCATGAACCTGGTCGAGGCCGTCTACGGCTGGCTGCGCCACGACAGCGCGGTCGTCCCCCACTCCACGCTCTATCCGGACAACAAGTCGGCCCAGGAGGTCGACGAGCAGAACGCGGAGGAGTTCAGCGCCTCCCAGGAGAGCGCCAAGGTCGCGGCCCTCGAAGAGCTGGGCATCCCGGTGAAGTCCCGCGTCCTCGTCTCCTCCGTCGTCAAGGACGGCCCCTCCGAGGGCACGCTGCACGCCGGGGACACCATCAAGGCGGTCGACGGCAGGACCGTGAAGGACCCCGAGAGCGTCGCGAAGCTGGTCACCAAGCACGAGCCCGGCGAGAAGGTCAGCTTCACCGTGGTCCCCGCCGCCAAGGCGAAGGCGGCGGAGAAGGCCAACCGGCAGCCCTCGAAGAGCGACGAGAAGAACGTCACGGTCACCACGAAGAAGGCGCCGGACGACGGCCGCGCCATCGTCGGCATCCAGCCCGGGGCCGGGCACACCTTCCCGTTCGAGATCGACATCAAGCTCGCGGACGTCGGCGGCCCCAGCGCGGGCCTGATGTTCGCGCTCGGCATCGTCGACAAGCTGACGCCGCAGGACCTGACCGGCGGCAAGTTCGTCGCGGGCACGGGCACCATCGACGACGACGGCAAGGTCGGCGAGATCGGCGGCATCCAGATGAAGCTCGTCGCAGCGCGCGACAAGGGCGCCGAGTTCTTCCTCACCCCCTCGGGCAACTGCCCGTCGGCCGCCAAGGACAAGCCCGACGGGCTCACCCTCGTGAAGACGCGGACCATGGACGACGCCATGAGCGCGCTCAAGAAGATCCGCTCCGGCGACACCGACGCGCTGCCCCAGTGCAAGGCGGACTGACAGCCCCCGCACCCCGCAGCTCCCCGGCCCGTACCCCGGGGCCCGTACCCCGGCCCGGAGCAGAGCCCGGTACCGAGGTACGGGTACAGAGGTACGGAGGCAAGCGGTACGGCAGCAAGCGGTACGCAAGCAGCGGTACGGAGCCCTGGGCTCAGTCCTCCAGCGTCGCCGCCAGCGCCTCGGCGAGCCCCGGCACGAGACCGGCACCCGTCAGCACCTCCGTCGCCGCGTCCTTCTCGCGCAGCCGCACGGCCGACTCGCGCGAGCCGTCACGCAGCACCGCCACCGTCATCCGCACCTCCTGGCGCTCGGGGTGCTCGGCGACCCACTTGGCGAGCCGCTCCTCGGCCCCCTCGCGCTGGAGTTCTTCCGGCACGGAGGACTCGGCGGACGGCGGGAGCATCAGGCGCTCCACCGTCATCGCGCAGCCCGCGACGGCGTCGGGCCAGCCGATGGTGGCCAGGAACTCGTCCAGGGGAGTGCCGGGCGGCAGCTCGTCCTGCTCCACGGGGGTGAGGGACGCGGCTTTTCCGGCGTTTCCGCTGTTGTCGTCGTTGTTCTCGTCAAGGCCGAGTTGTCCGGCCAGTTCGGGTTCCTCGGTACGCAGCTTCGCGGTGTCGACCAGTGCGAAGAGGCGGGCGGGCTGGTCCCAGCCCATGCCCGCCGCGTATTCGTCGATTTCGAGCACCGCGCGGGTCAGCGGATGGGAGGCGAGGGGCGTGCCGTCGGAAGGGAGGTTGTTCATGCCCATATCGTGCCGCCTCAGACCCCGGAAACGGGAACTGAGTAAAGCTTGAGTAAGTTGCATAAGAGGGCCTTACGATGCAGGGCTCTGCTCGTCCTTGCTTTTTGATGTTCATCCATCGCGAATCTTCGAGGTGCGCACCTTGGCTTTCCAGATGCCGGACCGGGGCTCAGGCGGCCCGTCCGGACCACGGATCAGAGTGGGCCGGCCGTCCCGGCGCGCGCGGACGCTGTTGCTGACAGCGGGCGTGCTCGCGGTGCTGGCGATGCTCTTCGTCATGTTTGCCGGGTTCTGGACCGACTGGCTCTGGTATCGCTCGGTCGACTACAGCTCGGTCTTCACCAAGACCCTCTGGACCAAGGTCGGCATGTTCGCCGTCTTCGGTCTCCTGATGGCGGGCTCGGTCGGACTCAACATCTGGCTCGCCCACCGGCTGCGTCCACCGCTCAGCGCGATGTCGCTGGAGCAGCAGAGCCTCGACCGCTACCGCATGGGCATCGCGCCGTACAAGAAGTGGGTGCTGCTGGGCGTCACCGCGCTCGTCGGGCTCATCTCCGGCGCCTCGGCGGCCGGGCAGTGGCGCACCTGGCTGATGTGGATCAACGCCGTCCCGTTCGGCAAGACGGACCCCCAGTTCGGCAAGGACGTCGCGTTCTACGCGTTCGACCTGCCCTTCTACCGCTTCCTGCTGAGCTTCGGCTTCGCCGCCGCCGTGCTGTCGCTGCTGGCCGCCGCGCTGGTGCACTACCTCTACGGCGGACTGCGGATCACCACCCCGGGCGCCCGTGCGACGGGGCAGGCCACGGGGCACCTCTCCGTGCTGCTCGGCGTGTTCGTCGCGCTCAAGGCGGTCGCCTACTGGCTGGACCGGTACGGACTGGCCGTCAAGTCCGGTGACTTCAAGGCCACGGACAACTGGACGGGTCTGAAGTACGTCGACGCCAACGCCTACCTCCCGGCGAAGACCATCCTCTTCTGCATCGCCATCATCTGCGCGGTGCTGTTCTTCGCCACCATCTGGCGGCGCACCTGGCAGCTCCCCGTCATCGGCTTCGGCCTGATGGTGCTCTCGGCCATCCTGATCGGCGGGCTCTACCCGGCCATCGTGCAGAAGTTCCAGGTCTCGCCGAACGAGCAGGCCAAGGAGAGCCCGTACATCAAGAAGAACATCGAGGCCACGCGCGACGCGTACGACATCGATGACTCCCAGGTACGGGACTACTCCGGCACCAGCAATGCCGACAACGACACCCTGCGGGACGCCGCCGACACCACGGCGAGCATGCGCCTGCTGGACCCGAACGTCGTCTCGCCCACCTTCCAGCAGAAGCAGCAGGTGCGCGGGTACTACCAGTTCCCCGCGACGCTCGACGTCGACCGCTACAAGGACAAGGACGGCAACGACCAGGACACGGTCGTCGGCCTCCGGGAGATCAACACCAACGGCATCCCGGAGAAGAACTGGATCAACGAGCACTTCAAGTACACCCACGGCTACGGCATGGTGGCGGCCAAGGGCACCACGACCGACAAGGACGGCGCCCCGGCCTTCACCGAGCAGGACCTGCCGCCCAAGGGCTCGATGGGCAAGTACGAGGGGCGCATCTACTACGGCGAGAAGACCTCGCAGTACTCGATCGTCGGCGGCCCCCAGAAGGAACTGGACTACGCCGACGACAACGGCGAGAAGACGTACACGTACACCGGCAAGAGCGGCGTGAACCTCGCCAACCCGGTGAACCGTGCCGCCTACGCCGTCGCCTTCAACGAGCCGCAGATCCTCTACTCGGGCGCGATCGGCGAGGGCTCCCGCATCCTCTACAACCGCACGCCCAAGGAGCGCGTCGAGTCGGTCGCCCCCTGGCTGACGATCGACGGCGACCCGTACCCGGCCGTCGTCGACGGGCGCATCAAGTGGATCGTCGACGCCTACACGACGACCAACGGCTACCCGTACTCCTCGCGCACGACCCTGGGCGACACCACGGCCGACTCGCTGACCGACGGCCAGCGCGCGGTGGTGGCCCAGCAGAACCGGGTCAACTACATCCGCAACTCGGTCAAGGCCACGGTGGACGCGTACACCGGCAAGGTCGAGATGTACCAGTGGGACAAGAAGGACCCGGTACTGAAGACCTGGATGAAGGCGTTCCCGGGCACGGTGAAGGCGAAGAGCCAGATCAGCGACGACCTGATGGACCACCTGCGCTACCCGCAGGACCTGTTCAAGGTGCAGCGCGAACTGCTCACCCGCTACCACGTGACCTCGCCGTCTCAGTTCTACAGCGGCAGTGAGCGCTGGCAGATCCCGGACGATCCGACGCACAAGGGCAACGCGGTTCCGCCGTACTACCTGAGCATGAAGATGCCGGATCAGAAGAAGCAGACGTTCTCGCTGACGACGACGTTCAACCCGAACAACCGCGAGACGCTGGGCGCCTTCATGGCGATCGACGCCGATGCCAGAAGCGACCAGTACGGCAAGATCAGACTCCTGAAACTGCCGTCGAACACCACGGTGTCCGGACCGTCCCAGGTGCAGAGCAAGTTCAACTCGGACCCGAGCATCGCCGAGTCGCTCAACCTCCTCAAGCGCGGCGACTCCGAAGTGGAGTACGGCAATCTGCTGACGGTGCCACTCGAAGGCGGCCTGCTGTATGTCGAACCCGTCTACGTGCGCGGTGCGGGCACCAACTACCCGCGCATGAGGAAGGTTCTCGTCACCTACGGCGAACAGATCGCCTTCGAGAACACCCTCGGCCAGGCGCTCGACAAGGTCTTCGACACCGAGGGCAGAACCGGGGACAGCGGCGACCAGGACCAGGACACGGGCACCTCGCCGCCCGCGGCGGAGGACCCGAGCGTCCGGGAGGCCCTGGAGGACGCGCAGGACGCGTACGAGGCGGGCGAGACGGCCCTGGAGAAGGGCGACTGGGAGGCGTACGGCAAGGCCCAGAAGGACCTTGAGGACGCACTCCAGGATGCCGCCGAGGCCGAGAAGGACGCGAAGAAGAAGAACTGAGCCGCCGCCCCGTGGTCAGGGGCACCCCGCGCCGTGGTGTAGGGTTGTGAACACAACGGCGCGGGGTGGAGCAGCTCGGTAGCTCGCTGGGCTCATAACCCAGAGGTCGCAGGTTCAAATCCTGTCCCCGCTACTGATAGGGCGAAGGGCCCGGAGTCAACGGACTCCGGGCCCTTCGTCGTTGTGATGGCCGTTGTCGTGGCCGTTGTGATGGAGGATTCCCAAGACCCGGCGGGTGAGAGCGGTTTGAGGTGTCTCTGTGTCGGGAAGTCGACAAACCTCTGAAGTGACCTCACTGGCGGCGGTATACCAGGTGTGCGCGGGTTGCGGGTGGTGCGACGATGGGGCTTATGGGGGACAAGGTGAGGCTCAACAGTCCACCGAGGACTGAGACGAGCCATACGGGGACTGACAGGAACACCGAGGACGCTGCTGCGATCAGCGCCCTCGGGGCACAACTGCTGCGCCGCGGTGACCTCGACGGCGCGGAACCGCATCTGCGTGCCGCGACCGCCGCCGGTGACCGCGCCGCGGCCAACAACCTGGGCGTACTGCTGCATCAGCGCGGCTACCCGGACGAGGCCGCGGGCTGGTGGCGCATCGCCGCCGTAGCGGGCTCCGCGGCAGCGGCGCACGCACTGGGACGGCACCACCGCGAACGCGGCGACGAACCCGCCGCGCACTACTGGCTGCGCCACTCCGCCGAGTCGGGCCACACCCTGGGCGCCTACGCCCTGGCCGATCTGCTGGAGCACCGCGGCGAGGACGGCGCCGAGGAGTGGTTCAGGGCCGCCGCTGACAGGGGGCACAGGGAGGCGGCGTACCGCGTCGCGCGAATCGTGGCAGCCCAGGGCGCGCGCGCCCGCGACGGCGCCCGCGACGGCAAGCCCGGTAAGTCCGGCCGGACCGGCGAGGGCGAGAACGGCACGAGGGAGGCCGCGGAGAAGGCCGAGCACGAGGCGGAGCAGTGGTACAGGCAGGCGGCTGCCCGCGGCCACCGCAAGGCGGCACTGCGCCTGGGCACCATCCTGGAGCGGCGCGGCGAGCTGAAGGAGGCGGGCCGCTGGTACCTCACGTCCGCCAAGGACGGCGAGGCCCGCGCCGCGTGCGCGCTCGCCTTCCTGCTGCGCGACGCGGGCGACGAGGAGAGCGCCGCCGTGTGGTGGCGCCGCGCGGCCGAGGCGGGCGACGGCAACGCCGCCAACGCCCTGGGCGCGCTGCACGCCGACCGCGGCGAGCGCCAGGCCGCCGAGCGGTGGTACCGCGCGGCGCTGGAGGCGGGCAGCGACAACGGTGCCTTCAACCTCGGGCTGCTGTGCGCGGCGCAGGGCCGCGTGGCCCAGGCCGAGCAGTGGTACCGCCGCGCCGCCTACGCGGGGCACAGGGAGGCGGCCAACGCGCTCGCCGTGCTGCTGCTCCAGCGCGGTGACGCGGAGGGTGCCGAGCCGTGGTTCTCCAAGGCGGCCGAGGCGGGCAGCGTGGACGCCGCCTTCAACCTCGGCATCCTGTACGTGGGCCGCGGCGACGACCGTACGGCCCGCGTCTGGTACGAGCGCGCGGCGGCCGCGGGGCACACCGAGGCGGCCCTCCAGGTGGGCATCGCGCTGCTGCGCGAGGGCGACGAGCACGCCGCCGAGCGGCAGCTCCGGTGCGCGGCCGGGGGCGGCAGCGTCGAGGGTGCCTTCCGCCTGGGCGCGCTCCTGGAGCGCAGGACGCCGCGCGAGGACGTGGCGCTCGGGCGGCCCGCGAGCGGCCGTCACGAGTACGAGGAGTGGTACGAGCGGGCCGCCGAGCACGGCCACCGCCGTGCGCAGGTGCGGCTCGGCATGTGCGCGGCGGCGCGCGGCGAGGTCGTCGACGCGGCGCGCTGGTACCGCGCCGCCGCCGAGGCGGGCAGCGCGCACGGCGCGTTCAACCTCGGGCTGCTGCTGGCCCGCGAGGGCAGCGAGCCGGAGGCGGCGCTGTGGTGGCGCCGTGCAGCCGAGGGCGGGCACGGGCGCGCCGCGCTGCGCCTGGCGCTGATCCACGCGCGTCGCGGCGAGCTGGCCGAGGGGCAGCGCTGGTGCGCGCGCGCCGTCGAGCTGGGCCCGGCCGAGGTGGCCGAGCGGGCCGCGCGGCTGCGGGACGCGCTCGGCACGGAGCTGACGGCGTAGCCCGTCGCAGCCGGTTCCGGAAGGCCCCGGGGGTCCTCGCGCCCGCCGCGCGAGGGCCCGCCGGGCGGCCCGGGATCCGGGCCCCTGGCAGGCCCCGGAGATGAATTTGCGCTGGTCGTCGGCCCGGGGTTACAGTAGACACACAACGGCGCGGGGTGGAGCAGCTCGGTAGCTCGCTGGGCTCATAACCCAGAGGTCGCAGGTTCAAATCCTGTCCCCGCTACTGAAGACGAGGGCCCGGATCCGATAAGGATCCGGGCCCTCGTTCTTGTGCGCCCACGCGTGTCCCGGCGCGCGGCCCCGAAGCGGCGGGGTCACGGCGTGTGGCCGACGGCCTCCGCGTACAGCTTGCGGTCCACGAGGCGCTCCTCCGGCAGCGCGGCCCCCTTGGTGACGCCCGCGTCCCGGTACGCCTTCTGGAGCCTGGCCGCCGTCCCCTTGCGGATCTCCCAGTCCATCCGGAGCGAGGGCACCGACGTCAGCACGTCGACGTCCTGCTTCAGCAGCTTCGCCAGCTCGGCGACGAACGCGCGGTCCTTCTTGTAGTCGCCCGCGAAGTAGGTGTTGACCGTGCGGATGTAGGCGCGCAGGAGGGCGACCCCGGCGTCCACGTCGTCGCGCAGCAGGTTCGGCCCGTACAGCGCACCGCCCAGCGGTTCGCCGACGGGCTGGCCGCCGAGGAAGGCGTAGCGGCTGTCCCCGTCGACCTTGCGCCAGACGGGGTCGAGCAGCCAGGCGGAGTCCACGCCGCCGCCGGTCATGGCGGTGAGGACGTCGGCGGAGCCGAGCTGCTGGAACGTGACGGAGTTCATGTCGGCGCCGTGCTGCGCGAAGATCTTGTCCATCGGGTACGCGATCACCGACCCCTTGCCGATCATGGTGCCGATCTTCCGGCCGGCCAGCTCGACGGACTTCGCGCTCTCGCCCTCGCGTACGCGCGCCCACAGGCCGCTCTTGGACGAGGGGTCGGGGGAGAAGTTGCCCGCGACCCAGCGGATGCCGAAGCCGCCGTTGATGCCGTTGACGACGGCGGCCTCGGGCGCGGCCCACAGCGCGTCGATCTCGCCCTTGGCCAGCAGCGGCAGCGCCTCGGGCGTCGGCAGCACCTTCAGGTCGACGTCCAGGCCCTCCTTCGCGAACTCGCCCTTCTCCAGGGCGACCTGGAGCGGAGCGACATACTCCGCGCTGAGGGTGCCGGTGGCGATGGTGATCTCGCGCTGCTTCTTGAGCCGCCGGGGCGCGGGCGCGCCCTTGTCGCAGCGGGCCGGGGCGCGGTCGGGTGCGAGGTCGGCCGGGTCGGTCCAGGCGCCCCTGCCGCAGCCCTTCACCGGCTCGATGTCGCGGTGCTCGGTGCTGAGCGCTCCGGTGTCCTGGCCCGCGCATCCGGCGAGCGCGAGCACGGTGAGGGTGAAGGCGAGGGCGGCGGCGAGAACGCGGGGGCGGTGGGGGCGATGGGCACGGTGGACGTGAGGGGCGCGCACGGGACCTCCAGGGCGGGGACGGGTGGGTCAGGACTGGCCGCGGCCCCGGTCGCGTGGCGCCCAGGGGGTGAGGAACCGCCCCGCGAGGCGGACGAGTTCGGAGAAGACGACCCCGAGCACGGCGACGCAGACGATGCCCACGAACATCACGTCGTTCTGGAAGAGGGCGCGGGAGTCGAAGATGAGGTGGCCGAGCCCGTCCGTCGCGGCGATGGACTCGGACGCGACGATGACCAGCACCGCCACTCCTGCCGCGATCCGGGCCCCGACCAGCACAGCGGGCAGCGAGGCCGGCAGCAGTACGTGCCGGAACATCTGCCAGTGGCCCGCGCCGAAGACCCGTCCCGCATCGCGGTGCCCCTCGGGGACGGCCAGTACGGCGGCCATGGTGGAGATCCATACGAAGAAGAAGACGGTGGCCGCGACGAGCGCGACCTGCGGTCCCTCGCCGAGCCCGAACATGTTGAGGAAGACCGGCAGCAGCGCCAGTTTCGGCACGACGTAGAGCGCGTCGAGCATCGGCTCCAGCGCGGCCCGCACGAGCGGGAGCGACCCCATGAGCAGCCCCAGCAGATAGCCGGAGGCGGTGCCGATGGCGTAGCCCGCGAGGACGCGGCGCAGGGTGGCCCAGGTGTCGGGCCACAGCTCGCCCGCCGCTGCGCGCTCCCAGCCGTCGGCCAGGATGGTGGAGGGTGCGGGGTAGATCCGGGCGTCGATCCACTGCTGCGAAGCGGCCGTCTGCCACAGCAGGACGAGGACGAGGGGTACGGCCAGGGCGAGGGCCAGCTCCAGGGCGCGCCGTCTGCGGTGGGTGCGGGCGGGGTGCGTCTCCTGGGGGCCGGGGCGGCGCAGGAGCAGCCCGCTGTCGTCGGTGTCCGCGGCTCCGCCGTCCGGGGCGCTCGCCTCCCCGTGACGTTCGTCTCGCCCGCGCCCGCCGGGCACCGTCCGCCCGCCTCCACCTCCGCTTCCGCTTCCGCCGCCTTCGAGGGCGCTCACGGGGCGACCGCCTCGTGCGGTGCCGCGCTCCCGCCCCTGCTCCCGCCTCCACCGTCGCCGCCCGCGTCCACCTCGTCGCGGAGCAGCTCCCACAGCTCGTCCTTGAGCGCGGTGAAGCCGGGCGCCGAGCGGACCTCGCCGGTGCGGGGGCGGTCGAAGGGCGGCCGTCGCTCGGCGATGATCCGGCCAGGGCGGGCCGACATCACCAGCACGCGGTCGCCCAGGACCAGCGCCTCTTCGAGGCTGTGGGTGATGAAGAGGGTGGTGGTGCGGGTGGCCTGGGTGAGCGCGAGCAGCTCGTCCTGGAGGATGGTGCGCAACTGCGCGTCGAGCGCGGCGAAGGGCTCGTCCATCAGCAGGATCTCGGGTTCGACGGCGAGCGCCCTGGCGATGGCCACGCGCTGGCGCATGCCGCCCGAGAGCGCCGCCGGGTAGGCCCCCGCGAAGTCCGCGAGGCCCATCCGGGCCAGCCAGTGCCCGGCGCGCTCGTCGGCCTCTTTGCGGGGGACGCGCTGGACGTCGAGGCCGAAGCGGACGTTGGCCCGCACGGTCTTCCAGTCGTAGATCCCGTAGTCCTGGAAGATCATGGCGGCCGGGTGCCCGGCGTCCGTACGGATGGCCAGTTCGCCGCCGGAGGGCCGCAGGAGTCCGGCGGCGATACGGAGCAGGGTGGACTTGCCGCAGCCGGAGGGGCCGACGAGGCAGACGAACTCTCCCGTCGCGACGTCGAGGTCGACGGGTCCCAGCGCGGCCAGCCGGCTGGCGCCCCGCCCGAAGGTCCGGGTGAGCGCGACGGCTCGGAGTTTCGGTGATATGCCCATCGCGGACGACGATATGACGGTCCGTCAGATACCGGCAAGGGTCGTGCGCGGTGTGCGTACGGGGGCGGTCGCATGCGAAGGGCCCGCACCCCCTCGGAGGGGCGCGGGCCCGGGGACCTTGATGCGGGCGGGGTCAGCCCGCGGCGCAGTTGGGGCAGGTGCCGCGGTACGTGACGGTGGCCTCCGCGATGGTGAACCCATAGCGCTCGGCCTCGGGGAGGGCGCTGAGGGGGTCACCTGTGGGGTGCACGTCGCGGATCGTGCCGCAGTTGGAGCAGACCAGGTGCTGATGGGTGTGGCGGGCGTTCGGGTCGTACCGCTTGGCCCTGCCGTCCGTGCTGACCTCGATCACTTCGCCGATGGAGACCAGCTCGCTCAGCGTGTTGTAGACGGTCGCTCGCGCGATCTCGGGCAGCCGCTCCGTCGCGCGGGCGTGCACTTCGTCGGCGGTGTAGTGGACGTGGTCGCCATCGAGCACCTCGGCGACGACTCGCCGCTGCGCGGTGAGCCGCCAGCCGCGATCACGGAGTCGTTCCAACAGGTCACTCATGACTCCAGAGTAGCAGCGGGCTGTCCATGGGAAGAACCCGTATGAGTTTCGGATCCTTCTTGACTTAGACATTGTCTAATGTAGGATCCGTTGTGGCGTTACGCCATGGACAGGGAAGGCACAGGAGGCGCACGTGACGGTGCAGAACGAGACCACCGGACCGCTCACCACGGAGGCGGGGGCTCCGGTGGCGAACAACCAGCAGACCGAGACCGCGGGCGTCGGCGGACCCGCGCTGATCCAGGACCAGCTGCTTCTGGAGAAGCTCGCGCACTTCAACAGGGAGCGCATCCCCGAGCGCGTCGTGCACGCACGCGGCGCCGGTGCCTACGGGACGTTCACCGTGACCGCCGACGTCACGAAGTACACCCGGGCGAAGTTCCTCTCCGAGATCGGCAAGAAGACGGAGACCTTCCTCCGCTTCTCGACCGTCGCGGGCAACCTCGGCGCGGCCGACGCGGTGCGTGACCCCCGTGGCTTCGCGCTGAAGTTCTACACCGAGGAGGGCAACTACGACCTCGTCGGCAACAACACCCCGGTGTTCTTCATCCGGGACGCGATCAAGTTCCCGGACTTCATCCACACGCAGAAGCGCGACCCCTACACGGGCTCGCAGGAGGCGGACAACGTCTTCGACTTCTGGGGCCTCTCGCCCGAGTCGACGCACCAGGTGACCTGGCTCTTCGGTGACCGCGGCATTCCCGCCAGCTACCGTCACATGGACGGCTTCGGCTCCCACACCTTCCAGTGGAACAACGCCGACGGCGAGGTCTTCTGGGTCAAGTACCACTTCAAGACGGACCAGGGCATCAAGTGCCTGACTGCCGAGGAGGCGGAGGTGCTGGCGGGCAAGGACCCGGACAGCCACCAGCGCGATCTGCGCGAGTCGATCGAGCGCGGCGAGTACCCGAGCTGGACCGTCCAGGTGCAGATCATGCCCGCGGCGGACGCGGCGAGCTACCGCTTCAACCCGTTCGACCTGACCAAGGTATGGCCGCACGCGGACTACCCGCCGATCACCATCGGCAAGCTGGAGCTGAACCGGAACCCGGAGAACATCTTCGCCGAGGTCGAGCAGTCGGTCTTCTCCCCGCACCACTTCGTGCCGGGCATCGGCCCGTCCCCGGACAAGATGCTCCAGGGCCGCCTCTTCGGCTACGGCGACGCGCACCGCTACCGCGTCGGCATCAACGCCGACCACCTGCCGGTGAACCAGCCCAAGGCGGCGGTGGCCCGTTCGCACGGCCGCGACGGCTTCATGTACGACGGCCGGCACGGCGGCGCGAAGAACTACGAGCCCAACAGCTTCGGCGGTCCCCACCAGACCGACAAGCCGCTGTGGGAGCCCACGGCCGTCTCCGGTCTCACCGGTGACCACGAGACGCCGTCGCACGCCGAGGACGACGACTTCGTCCAGGCGGGCAACCTCTACCGCCTGATGCCGGAGGACGCCAAGCAGCGTCTGATCGACAACCTCGCGGGCGCCCTCGCGGGTGTCACGCGCGAGGACATCGCCCAGCGGGCGATCGAGAACTTCCGCAAGGCGGACGCGGACTACGGCAAGCGGCTGGAAGCCGCGGTCCAGGCCCTGCGCGGCTGACCGACCGCTCGCCGTACTGAGGCCGGAGGGACCGGACGCCATGGGGCTCCGGTCCCTCCGGTGCGTTCGCGTTTCACCCGGCGCGTTTCGCGTTCCTCCGGTACGTCCTTCCGGCGCGCCCCGGAGGGGGCCGGGGGCCGGGCCGTCAGACCGTGACCGCGTCCGCCTCGGCGTGCACGCGCGGCGCGGACGGCTCTTCGGGACCGTGCCCGGTCCAGCAGCGCACGATGTCGCGCACCGAGACCACGCCGACGGGTTCGCGCTCGTTCAGCACGATCAGATGCCGGAAGCCGCCGTGCGTCATGGCGTCGGCGGCCTCCTGGAGGGTCCACGCCGGGGCGGCGAAGACGACGTCGGTGGTGGTGTGGGTGCCGGCCGTCTCGCTGTCGGGGTCCTGGCCCGAGCCGAGGGAGTTGAGGATGTCGCGCTCGGTCAGTATGCCGATCCCGCTGGTGTCGGGGTCGAGGACGACGGCCGCGCCGACGCGTCGCGCCGACATCAGTTCGGCGGCCTGTCGGAGGGTGTGGGCGGGGCCGATCGTGAGGACGACGCTGCTCATGGCGTCGTGCACGACTGAGGGCGTGGGCATGGGGGTGAGCCACCTCCTTGGAGGAACCACTTCTCTTAGAGAAGCAATTCACAAGGGCACAAGCGGTCGAGTTCTCATGCTCACATGCTCCAGAGGACACAACAAGGGGCGCGCGAGGCCACATCAAGCCGCGTCGCGCGGCCCGGGCGCCCTCACGCACCCCTCTGTCCAGGTCGGGCCCATGCTCGATCCATGTTCGGGCCCGACGCGATCGCCTGGGCGGTCAGGCGGTCAGATAGCGCAGCAGATCCTCGTGCAGGTGCCCGTTCGAGGCCGCCGCGCTCCCGCTGTGCGGGCCCCGGCCCCCGTCCAGGCCGGTGAACGTGCCCCCGGCCTCCTCGACGATCACGGCGTTCGCCGCCATGTCCCACAGCGACAGCTCGGGCTCGGCGCACATGTCGATCGCGCCCTCCGCGACCATCATGTACGGCCAGAAGTCGCCGTAGCCCCGCGTGCGCCAGCAGTCCCGCGTCAGGTCCAGGAAGCCGCCCAGCATGCCGCGCTCCTCCCAGCCGTGCAGCGAGGAGTAGCCGAACGAGGAGTCGCGCAGGTTGGAGACCTCGGAGACGTGGAGCCGGGTGGCCTTGGTGAGACTGCGGCCCGTGTAGGCGCCGCTGTCCTTGGCCGCCCACCAGCGGCGGTTGAGCGCGGGTGCGGAGACGACGCCGACGACGGGGCGGTCGCCGCCCTCGCCGAACTCCATGAGGGCGATGAGCGTGGCCCAGACGGGCACGCCCCTGACGAAGTTCTTGGTGCCGTCGATCGGGTCGATGACCCAGCGGCGCGAGCCGTGCCCTTCGGTGCCGAACTCCTCTCCGAGCACCGCGTCGCGCGGGCGGGTGCGCTGGAGCGAGGTACGGATCAGCTCCTCGGCGGCCTTGTCGGCGTCGCTCACGGGGGTCATGTCCGGCTTCGTCTCGACCTTGAGGTCGAGGGCCTTGAAACGCTCCATCGTGGCGGCGTCGGCGGCGTCCGCGAGGACATGGGCGAGACGCAGATCATCGTGGTAGTCCAGCATGTACGAACAGTATCGAGCGCCTGCACACCCAGCCACAGGAGCACAGCCCGGTGGGGTCCGAACGGGTCCGGGGCAGGGCCGAACGGGTCCGCGGCCGCGTCCGAACGGCCGCACCGTGTCAGCGCGCACAGAAGTTGTCGTAGGCCAGGCCACCCGGAATATGCGCGATGTCTTGACACCTCCTGGCGGCGCGTCAATTCTGTGCCGCACCCCAGCCGTCGGGTACGGGAGGCCACGATGCCGACTGCACGCGAGACCTTGCTGGAAGCCGCCCACGAGGCGGTGGGCGCACAGCCGTGGACGGGGGTCAGGATGGTGGACGTCGCCGCGTCGGCGGGAGTCTCCCGGCAGACCCTCTACAACGAGTTCGGCAGCAAAGAGGGCCTGGGCGCAGCGCTGGTGGACCGGCTGGTGGAGGGCTTCCTCGACGGCGCGGCACGCGCGGCGGCCGAGGCGGGCCGCAAGGGCGCCGATCCGGCGGCCTGTTGCGCCGCCGCCGCCGCGTGGATGCTGCGGACCGCGCGGGACGAGCCGATCGTGCACGCCGCGCTGACCGGCTGCTGGGGCGCGCGCATGCCGCTGCCCGCGCCCAACCGGCACGCGTCCGCCGGGGCGCTCCCCGGCGAGCCGGGCGAGCTGGCCGCCGTGCTGTGCGACCGTACGGTCGCCGGGCTGGCCTCCGGCGGCACGCTGTCGCCCGCGACGTCCCTGCCCGCGCTCGGCCGCGCCTACGAGGCGGGGCTGCGGATCGCGCTGTCGTACGTCGTGGCGCCGGACGACGCGCGGGACGACGACACGTGCGGCCGGGTCGGCGAGGTCGTACGGGCGCTGCTCGCGCGGCAGTGAGGCGGCGGCCGGAACCGGAACGGAACCGGGAGCGGAACCGGAAGCGGTGGCCGAACAAGCCCGACGGGGCCGACGGGGCCCGCGGGTCAGTGCGCGCTGCCCGAGAGCTGGAGGCCGATCACGCCCACGATCACGAAGGTGATGGAGACCAGCTTCAGCACGGAGACGACGTCACCGAGGAAGACCATGCCGTAGATCGCCGTACCGGCCGCGCCGATGCCCGTCCACACCGCGTAGGCCGGGCCGACGTCCAGGCGCTTGAGGGCCAGCGTCAGCAGGCCGAAGCTGCCGAGCGCGAAGACGCAGAAGGCGACCGTGGGCCACAGGCGGGTGAAGCCGTGGGAGAGCTTGAGGCAGACCGCGAATCCCGTTTCGAGAATCCCCGCGACGATGACCAGCAGCCACGCCATTCGGATCGCCTCCGTCGCTCCCGCGCCGTCACCGGCTCGTCCGCAGCGGCCCGGTCCTGCCCGCAGCGGTCCTGTCCGCAGCAGTCCCGTACACAGCGGGCCCTGTCCACAGCGGTCCGGTCCTGTCGCTCTTCCGTGTGGGGATCTGGGGGGTATTTCCCCAGGAAGGGTCAGTATGCATGCGGGGACGGACCGGACGCGATCAATCCCCTTCGCGTCGCTCGCGCGTCGCGAGCAGCCGTCGCAGCGAGTGCAGCCGGGCCGGGTCGGCGTGTCCGTCCGCGACCCACTGGTCCAGCGCGCAGTCCGGCTCGTCGTGGCTGCACGCGCGCGGGCACTCCGCCGTGCCCGGCTCCAGATCGGGGAAGGCGTGGATCACCCGGGAGGGGTCCACGTGGTTCAGGCCGAACGAGCGCAGCCCCGGGGTGTCGATGACCCAGCCGCCCGCCTCGCCCGGCAGCGGCAGGGCCAGCGCCGAGGTGGTGGTGTGGCGGCCCCGTCCCGTGACGGCGTTGACGTGGCCCGTCGTACGCTGCCGCTCCACGAGGGCGTTCACCAGCGTCGTCTTGCCCACACCGCTGTGCCCGATGAAGGCGGTGCTGCGCCCGTACAGCAGCTCGCGCACCTTCTCCGCCGCGCCGCCCTTCGCCAGCTCGTCCCTGCTGGTGGCGACGGAGCGCACGCCCAGCGGCTCGTACGCCTCCAGCAGCGGGCCCGCAGGGGCGAGGTCGGACTTGGTGAGGACGAGCAGCGGTTCCAGGCCCGCGTCGAAGGCGGCGACCAGGCAGCGGTCGATGAGGCGGGGGCGCGGCTCGGGGTCGGCGAGGGCCGTGACGATGGCGAGCTGATCGGCGTTGGCGACCACCACCCGCTCGAACGGATCGTTGTCGTCCGCCGTCCGCCGTAGCACCGACGTCCGTTCCTCGACGCGCACGATGCGCGCCAGCGTGTCCTTGGCGCCCGTCAGATCGCCGACGATGGCGACGCGGTCGCCCACGACCACGCCCTTGCGGCCCAGTTCGCGCGCCTTCATCGCGGTGATCTCATGGCCGTCGACGAGACAGGTGATCCGCCCCCTGTCGACGGTGACCACCAGGCCCTCGGACGCGTCCTCGTGCTTGGGCCTGGTGTGGGTGCGGGGGCGGGTGCCCTTGCGGTTGGGGCGTACGCGGATGTCGTCCTCGTCGGTGTTCTTGCCGTAGCGGCGCATCGCGGGGAGCCCTCTAGGCCCTCTCTCCGACGGGCTCCCCGAGCATCCCCGACCACAGCGCGGGGAAGTCGGGCAGCGTCTTGCCCGTCGTCGCGATGTTCTCCACCTGGACGTCCGGGACGACCAGGCCCAGCAGGGCGCCCGCGGTGGCGAGGCGGTGGTCGTCGTAGGTGTGGAAGACGCCACCGTGCAGGGTGCGGGGGCGGATGCGCAGCCCGTCCTCGGTCTCGGTGACATCGCCGCCGAGGCCGTTGATCTCCTTGGTGAGCGCGGCGAGCCGGTCGGTCTCGTGCAGCCGCAGGTGGGCGACGCCGCGCAGCACCGACTCGCTCTCCGCCAGGGCCGCCACCGCGGCGATGCCCGGGGTGAGTTCGCCGACCTCGCTCAGGTCCACGTCGATGCCCCGGACGCGGCCGTTGCCCTTGAGGGTGAGGCCGCGCTCGTCCAGCTGGCAGGTGGCGCCCATCTCCGTGAAGATCCGGCGCAGCGCGTCGCCGGGCTGCGTGGTGTGCTTCGGCCAGTCCGGGATGGTGACCCGGCCGCCGGTGACGAGCGCCGCGGCGAGGAAGGGCTGCGCGTTGGACAGATCGGGCTCGACGGTCAGGTCCCGGCCGAGCAGCGCGCCGGGCGTGACCCGCCACACGTCGCGCTCGCCGCCGTCCTCCGGGGCGTCCACCTGGGCACCGGCCAGGCGCAGCATGTCCACGGTCATCCGGATGTGCGGCATCGACGGCAGCTTGCCGCCCACGTGCCGCACCTCGACGCCCTGGTTGAAGCGGGGCCCCGAGAGCAGCAGGGCGCTGACGAACTGGCTGGAGGAGGAGGCGTCGATCTCGACGGTGCCGCCGGTCAGCGAACCGCTGCCGTGCACCGTCATCGGGAGCGCGCCGCGCTTCTCGTCGTCGATGCGGGCGCCGAGGGCGCGCAGCGCGTCGATGACGCCGTGCAGCGGGCGCTCGTAGGAGCGCGGGTCCCCGTCGAAGCGGATGTCGCCGTCGGCGAGCGCGGCGACGGGGGGCAGGAAGCGCATCACGGTGCCCGCGTTGCCGACGTCCACCGTGGCCGGGCCCGACAGCCCCGCGGGGATGACGCGCCACGCCTCGCCCGCACCGGCGGCGGCGCCCGTGCCGCCCGCGCCGGAGCCCGCCGCGCTGGACGAGGACACCGTCTCCTCGATGTGCACGCCCATGGCGCGCAGTGCCTCGGCCATCAGCAGGGTGTCGCGGGAGCGGAGCGGGCGGCGCAGCCAGCCGGGCTCCGAGGAGAGCGCTGCGAGCACGAGTCCGCGGTTGGTGACCGACTTCGATCCCGGCACGGTGACGGTCGCGTCCACGGGGGAGGACGCGAGCGGCGCGGACCAGTGGGCGGCGGATGTGGTGTGGTCGGTCATGGGTCTCACTTTAGTGGCTCTGCCTGGGCGGGGATCTTGATCAGAATCGGAGAAATGCCACGGAAACATGGCACTGGTAAGGGCACCGCGCGCCGCCTGGAGTCCGGCACGCGCCCCTTCCCCGCGCCGCCACGCGCGCTCCCGCCGTCACAGACCCAGCAGCCACCGGCCGCCCCCGATGAGGGAGCAGAGCGCGACGGCGTGGAAGAGCACCAGCCACATCGCCGCCGGGACGTTCGTGAGGCGGGCGAGCTGGTCGGCGTCCGAGTCGGGCTCCCCGCCCTGGCGGCCGTGGAACGCGTGCGCGACGCGGTCGCGGGCGCCGCTCCAGCCCCTGCGCTTGCGCTGTAGCTCGAACACCGGGCGCACTCCGCCCAGCAGCAGGAACCACACCACTACGTAGGCGAAGGCGGCCTGGACCTCGGCGTCCGTCAGCCAGGAGACCAGCAGGAAGGCGCCGCCCGCGACGAAGACCGTCAGCACGCCGTAGGCGTTGCGGATCATGAGCAGCATGGCCAGCAGCAGTGCCGTCGCGCTCCACAGGAGGAGCGTGATGTGGTTCGCGGCGAGCAGCCAGGCGCCGCCGAGACCGAGCAGGGGAGGGGCGGTGTAGCCGGAGGCGGCGGTGAGCACCATGCCGATGCCGGTGGGCTTGCCGCGCGAGACGGTGAGGCCCGAGGTGTCCGAGTGCAGCCTGATGCCGTCGAGGCGGCGGCCCGAGAGCAGCGCGATGAGACCGTGGCCGCCCTCGTGGGCGATCGTCACCGCGTTCCGCGACACCCGCCAGACGCCGTGCGGGAGCACGGCGGCGAGGGCGACGAGACCGGTGATGACGACCAGCCACTGGTCGGGGTCCGGCTGCGTGCCGAAGACCCGGTCCCAGATGTCGGTGATGTTCGCGGTGTCCATCTCTCCCCTAGCTCTCCCCGTTCGTTCCCCGCCGGACGCCGGTACAACGGACGGCGGCGGGCTGCTTCTCCCTACGACGCGTGCCGTAGTCGGGACGACTCCGCCATCTGTGTCACTGTGCCGTGGCAGTCTGGCACTTATGTGCGGTAGGTATGCAGCGAGCCGGAAGCCCGAGGATCTGGTGGGCCTCTTCGACGTCGAGAAGTGGGACCCCGAGGAGGCGCTGGCGCCGGACTGGAACGTCGCGCCCACGAAGCAGGTGTACGCGGTGCTCGACCGCCCGGCGAAGGGCTCGGACGATCCGCGCCCCGTGCGCCAGTTGCGCGTCCTCAAGTGGGGGCTGGTCCCGGGGTGGGCGAAGTCACCCGACACGGGCGTGAAGATGATCAACGCGCGCGCCGAGACCGTCCACGAGAAGGCGTCCTACAGGCGCCCCTTCGCGGCCCGCCGCTGCCTGCTCCCCGCCGACGGCTACTACGAGTGGGTCACGGCCAAGGGCGAGCTGGACCTGGAGCAGGAGGGCAAGAAGAAGCGCCCGCGCAAGCAGCCGTACTTCGTGACCCCGGCGGACGGCTCGGTCATGGCCATGGCGGGGCTCTACGAGTTCTGGCGGGACAAGACCCTGCCCGACGACCACGCGGGGGCCTGGTGGGTGACCTGCACGGTGATCACCACGGAGGCAGAGACCACGCCCCTCGCGGGCGACTCGGGCGAGGACGGGCCGCGCGCGCTCTCCGACATCCACCCGCGCATGCCGCTGATGCTGACCCCGGACCGCTGGGACGCCTGGCTCGACCCCTCCCGCACGGACCCCGACGAACTGCGCCCCCTGCTGGAGCCGCCCCCGGCGGGGCTGATGCGCGCCTACCCCGTCTCGACGGAGGTCAGCAACGTGCGCAACAACAGCCCGGAACTGGTCAAGGAGCTGGACGGGCCCGAGGTGGGCACGCTGTTCTGATCCGACGGCCCCGATCCGACGGCCCCGGTCCTGCGCCTCTCCGGGGCGCGCGGTGCAGGATGCTCCCATGAGTGAGATCACCGAGGGCACGGACGCCGGCGCAGTGCGCGAGACCGTACCGACGCCCGTGGGGGAGGCCCGCGTCACCTGGCACACCGCCGAGGCGGCGGGCGCCGGCGCGCGTGCCGTGCTCGCGCTGGGCCACGGCGCTGGCGGCGGCATCGAGGCGCGGGACCTCGTCGCACTGGCCGCCGCGCTGCCGCCCACGGGCGTGAGCGTCGCGCTCGTCGAGCAGCCGTGGCGCGTCGCGGGCAAGAAGGTCGCCCCCGCGCCCCGCACGCTGGACGCGGCGTGGACGGCGCTGTGGCCGGCGCTGCTGGGCCCCGGGCTGCCCGTCGTCGCGGGCGGGCGCAGCGCGGGGGCCCGCGTCGCCTGCCGTACGGGCGCGGAACTGGGCGCCCACGCGGTGCTCGCCCTTTCCTTTCCGCTGCACCCGCCGGGCAAGCCGGAGAAGTCGCGCGCCCCGGAGCTGACGGGGACAGGGCTGCCGGTGCTCGTCGTCCAGGGCGGGCGGGACCCGTTCGGGCGCCCCGACGAGTTCCCCGACGGCCTGCCCGGGGACACCCGCGTCGTGGAGGTGCCCCACGGGGACCACGGTTTCGCCGTGCCCAAGCGCGCGGACATCGGTCAGGAGGAGGCGCTCGGCGTCCTGACGGAGGCGGTACGTGCCTGGCTGGAGGGGCTGGCGGGGCTCTAGAACCCTTCCCTGCCCCGGGGCCCAGCCCCCGGCCACCCTCTCGGCGGAAACAAGGGGAAGAAGATCCGCGCGGTCCGGGAATGCGACCCGGGGGACGCGTGTTGTACGGGCTGTCGCGACGTCACGAGGAGAGGGAGCCGCCCCTATGGGTTCTGTCGCTTGCCCGCAGCGCCCCCAGGCCGCCGAGGTGGACTGGGCCACGCTCGCGCTGGCCGGTGGCGCGAAGATTCCGGCGGCGGACGGAGCGGAACGTCGTCTATTCTCCGATTCGAGCGGGTCCTCGTTCGGGCTCGCCGTGACATCGGAGGAGGTGGGTCCGGTCACCGGGACCGAAGACGCCGGCAGTGCCAAGCAGGAGACCGAGGCGGAGCGCAGTGAGCGCTTCGAGCGGGACGCCCTCACCTACCTTGATCAGATGTACTCGGCCGCGCTCCGCATGACGCGCAACCCGGCCGATGCGGAGGACCTGGTCCAGGAGACGTACGCCAAGGCGTACGCGTCCTTCCACCAGTTCCGTGAGGGCACCAACCTCAAGGCGTGGCTGTACCGCATCCTGACCAACACCTTCATCAACTCGTACCGCAAGAAGCAGCGCGAGCCCCAGCGCAGCGCCGCCGAGGAGATCGAGGACTGGCAGCTTGCGCGCGCCGAGTCGCACATGTCCACGGGACTGCGTTCGGCCGAGGCCCAGGCGCTCGACCACCTTCCGGACTCGGATGTGAAGGAAGCCCTACAGGCGATCCCGGAGGAGTTCCGCATCGCCGTCTATCTCGCGGACGTCGAGGGCTTTGCCTACAAGGAGATCGCCGACATCATGGGGACACCCATCGGCACGGTGATGTCCCGTCTGCACCGCGGGCGGCGTCAGCTTCGCGGCATGCTGGAGGACTACGCGCGCGACCGCGGGCTCGCCCCCGCCGGTGCGTCCGCGAGCGGAGAAGCGTCGCACGACCGGAAAGGCTCGGGCTCATGAGTTGCGGAGAGCCGCACGAGACGGACTGCTCCGAGGTGCTGGACCACCTCTACGAGTACCTGGACCGGGAAATGCCGGACAGCGACTGTGAGAAGTTCAAGGAGCACTTCGACGAGTGCTCGCCCTGCTTCGAGAAGTACGGCCTGGAGCAGGAGGTCAAGAAGCTCGTCAAGCGCTGCTGCGGCCAGGACGACGTGCCGACCGACCTGCGCTCCAAGGTGATGGACCGGATCGATCTGATCCGGTCAGGCCAGGCGGGCGAGGTCCCCGACCAGCCCGCGGCGGAGACGGCGGAGACCGCGGAGGCGCCGGGACAGCCCGGGAACGACGCCGCGCCCTCCGCCCCTCGTTCGGACGCCCGCAAGCACCTGGCCTGACGCCGCCGGGCCGAGCGAGCACCGGCCCCGAGCCCCGGCCCCGACACCGCGCCCCTCCCTCTCCGGGCGGGGGCGGGCGAGGTCAAGACACGTGCGGAGTACGGGAGTTCGGCACTTCCCGCACGTTTTTCACGACTGTCTCACTCGTTCGTGTGAGTCAGCCGGGTCTCTTAAGAAGTAATACGCGCATGACCCGCCGGTATCGGTTTCCCCCGTCCTATCCTCCCTTTCCTGTGCGGTACGGGGAGGAGACGTGCGATGCGTGCACGAGAAACGGGGGCGCGGCTGCCAAGGGCGGCCCGTGCGTGCATCGGCGGCGCCGTCTGCGCGGCCGGGCTGTGCGCGGCTCCGGCCGTCATCGGCTTCCGGGAGACCGAGTGGCTCGCGCTGCTCCCGCTGGCCGTGCTCTACGCGATCTGTGAGTACGCGCCCCGCTGCCCCCTCATGGGCCACAAGGTGCCCAAGAACATGGGCGCTTTCTTTCCCGTCCTCCTCACCGGGGTCTTTCTGCTGCCTCCGGCCGCCGCGGCGCTCGTGCCCGTGCCGGGGGCGCTCATCGGGCGGGTGCAGTCCCGGCACGGCGCCGCGCGCCGCCTGTGGCACGCGGCGCAGCTCGGCCTCGCGGCGTGGGCGGCGGCGCAGGTGCAGGCGGCCCTGACGGTGGGCCCCGCGGCGCCCTCGCCCAAGCTGCCCGCCGCCGTCGCCGACTTCCCGTACGCGCTGCTGCCCGCGGCGGCCGCCGCGTTCGCGTTCTGCGCCGTGGTCACGCTGCTGGACGGCGCCGTCCTCGTCGCCGCCGAGCGCTGCTCCGTACGCACCGCCTGGCGCGGCCAGCTCTCCCTCGCCGCCGTTCCCCACCTGGTGCACGGGCTAGCCGGGCTGATGATGGCGGTCCTCTGGCGCAGCCCGTACGGGCCCGTAGCGGCCCTGTTCGTGCTGCTGCCCATGTACATCTGCTGCTGGGTCTTCGCGCAGTACCACCGCGAGCGCGGCGCCCACCAGGCCACCATCCGTGCCCTGGTGCAGGCCGTGGACATCAAGGACCGCTACACGCGCGGCCACAGCGAGCGCGTCGGCCGCGCCTCCGTCCTCATCGGGCGCGAGCTGGGCATGGACCATGAGCGCACCGAGGCGCTGCGCTTCGCGGGCATCCTGCACGACGTGGGCAAACTCGGCGTCCCCACCCGGGTGTTGCGCAAGGACGGGCCCCTCACCGACGAGGAGCGCGCCGTCATCGAGCTGCACCCCGAGTACGGGCACGAGATGGTGCGCGGCATCGGCTTCCTGGACGAGGCGCGGGCCGCGATCCTGCACCACCACGAGCGGCTGGACGGGAGCGGCTATCCGTACGGGCTGCGCGGCGGCCAGATCCCGGAGTTCGCGCGGGTCGTCGCCGTGGCCGACGCGTTCGACGCGATGACCTCGACGCGCAGCTACCGCCGCGCCCGCCCCGTGTCCGTCGCGCTGGAGGAGCTGAGGCGGTGCGCCGGGACGCAGTTCGACCCCCGCGTGGTGCGCGCCTTCGCCCGCGCGCTGGACCGCCAGGGCTGGTCCCCCGCGGTCACGGCCGACGCACCAGGGCCAGGGTCCGTGCCCCAGCCCGGGTCCGGAGCCGTTCTGGCCGAGCACCGTGCGCCGGGGCGCGGCGGAAACGTACCGGCACCCTCCCACCAGGGCGGCCAGAGCGGCCCCCTCGGGCCGCCCCGCACCCCAGGAGGGCCGCCCTCCGACGGGCCCGACGGGCCCCAGGAGGCGCACCCCGCGGGAAGCAGCCCCGGCAGCACGGCGCGCCACACATGAGCCGCGCGGTCGTCGCCGTGTACGGAGCGGCAGCCGTGCTCACCGTGACGGCACTGACCTGGACCCTGTGGCACGGCCTGGAACAGCCGGGGACCGCCGTCGTGTTCGGCCTCGTGATCGCCGTCGGCGAACTCGTGCGCGTACGCCTGCCGGGCGCCGCGCACGGCGGCGACGGCGACGGCGACGGCTCAGCCACGGCGGGCCCCGTCGGCGCGGCGGGGGCGCTCGGCTACGCGCTGCTCGGCGAGGTCGCGGGGCAGCCCAGCACGCACGGCGCCCTCCAGTGCGTCGCCGTCGCCGTCCTGGCCACGCTCGCCGGGCTGGCCCCGCATGTGGCGCTGGGCCGCGCCCCTTCGCCCGACCACCTCGTACGCGGCGTCCTGGGCGTCGGGTTCGCCGCGACGTGCTTCCAACCGCTCTACAACACCGGCGGGTTGACGGCGCTGCTGAGCCCGGGCCCGTACCACGCGCTGTGCCTGCTGGCCGTGACGCTGCTCACCGGGGTCTGCGACGCGCTGCTCGGGTCCGTGCTGGCCAGGGGCCGCACCGGCAGGCCCTTCTGCCCGCTGCTGCGGGACGCGCTGCGCGCCCGTCTCGGCATCGTGCCCGCCATCGCCGCCACCGGTGCCGTGCTCGCGCTCGGCGTGGCCGTGGCGGGCCTGTGGGCGCTTCCGGTGTTCTGCGTGCCCCTGCTGCTGACCCAGTTCTCCTTCCGGCGCTACGCGGCCGTACGGGCGACGTACCGGCAGACCATCGCCTCCCTCGCCCGCTCCACGGAGGTCGCCGGATACACCCCGCACGGACACGCCCGCAGGGTGGCGGCCCTCAGCGTCGCGACAGGCCGCGAGCTGGGGCTGAGCGAGCCCGAGCTGACGGTGCTGGAGTACGCGGCCCTGATGCACGACATCGGGCAGCTCTCCCTCGTCGACCCCGTGGCGGGCGGCGCCACCGAGGACCTGGACCCGGCCGAGCGGCGGCGCATCGCGCAGCTGGGCGGCGCGGTGGTCAGGAAGACCGGAGTGGCGGCCGATGTCGCCGTAGTGGTGGAACGGCAGGCGGATCCTTACCGTGACCAGCCGTTCACAGCGCGCATAGTCCGCGTCGCCAACGCGTACGAGGACATGGTGGCCGGGCAGCCCGGAATAGAGGGCTCGTTGCGCGCGCTGGAGCGGCTGCGGCTGGGCAGCGCCCACGAGTACGAGCCCCGGGTGGTCGAAGCGCTGGCCCGGGTCGTCTCGCGGGGGTCGAAGGCGTGACTCCCGGGTAGTGAGCGAGCATCCCGGTGGGCATGGTTGGATGCGAAGAGGGGAACCGCGAAAGAGGCACACGCAGCGCACACAGCGCACAAGGCGCACACAGCGCATACGACGCACAAGGCGCAGCAGCAGACCGGGCGGCGGCGAATCAACAGGCGGGAATCAGGCGGGAACATCGTGAGGATCTTCGGCAAGGTGCGGCATCGGCCCTCCGCCTCCTGGCGGCAGGCGACCGACCGCGCGTTCACGCTCATCGGCGACGGGCGGTACGAGGACGCGGGAGCACTGCTCACCCGCGCCGCCGACCTGGAGCCGTGGCTGTCCGAGTCCTGGTTCAACCTCGCGCTGCTGCACAAGTTCCGGCACGACTGGGAGCAGGCACGCGCGGCGGGACTGCGGGCGGTGGCCCTGCTGGACAGGGAGGCCGGGGCGCCCGACTGGTGGAACGTGGGCATCGCGGCCACCGCGCTCCAGGACTGGCCCCTGGCGCGGCGCGCCTGGCAGGCGTACGGGCTGCGGGTGCCGGGCGCCGCGCAGTCGGCGGCGGCTGTCGGCGAGCCGACGGGCATGCAACTGGGCAGCGCGGCCGTGCGGCTCTCCCCGGAGGGGGAGGCCGAGGTCGTGTGGGGCCGCAGGATCGACCCGGCGCGGATGGAGCTCCAGAGCATCCCGCTGCCCTCCTCGGGCCGCCGCTGGGGCGAGGTCGTGCTGCACGACGGCGTCCCGCACGGCGAGCGCACCACCACGGCGGGGCCCTCGTACCCCGTATTCGACGAGATCGAGCTGTGGGCGCCCTCCCCGGTGCCCACCTGGGTCGTGCTGCTGGAGGCCGCCACGGAGGCCGACAGGGACGCGCTGGAACGCCTGGCGGCCGACGCGGGCTTCGCCGCCGAGGACTGGTCGTCGTCGGTGCGGCTGCTGTGCCGCTCCTGCTCGGAGAGCCGGATGCCCGCCGACGAGGGCGACGGCTCCACCCATCTCGACCCGCACGACCACAGCTCGCCCGGCCACCCCGGGCCGCTGGGCCATATGACGGCCGGCGGCCCGGGGGACCTGTGGGTTCCGGAGCGCGAGTGCGGGCTCGCGGCGCCCGCCTCGCTGGTGCGGGGGCTGCTGGACGGCTGGGTGGCTGACAGCCCGGACACCCGCGAGTGGCGTGACCTGGAGGAGGTCTGCTGAGGCCGGAGTGCGGAGCGCGGGGGGCGTCCTGCGATGGTCTGCCGGGGCGCGCTGTGCCGTGCGCCCCGTACCCTGTAGGGCGACGAATCAGGTTGTGAGGAAGGCGTACGGCGGAATGGCGCAGCAGCAGGAGACCAAGGCGGGGGCGGGCGTCGAGTTCGTCGACGACACCAAGGACTGCGAGGCACGCGAGGCCGCGCACCGCGAGCGCGGCACGGCCCGGCCGGTCACTGTCGTCGGCAACCCGGTGCTCCACAAGGAGTGCAAGGACGTCACGGCCTTCGACGACGAGCTGGCCCAGCTGATCGACGACATGTTCGCGAGCCAGCGGGCGGCCGAGGGCGTCGGCCTCGCCGCGAACCAGATCGGCGTCGATCTGAAGGTCTTCGTCTACGACTGCCCGGACGACGACGGCGTACGGCACGTCGGGGCCGTCTGCAACCCGGTGCTGGACGAACTGCCCGCCGAGCGCCGCGCCCTGGACGATTCCAACGAGGGCTGCCTCTCCGTCCCCGGCGCCTACGCGCCGCTGGCCCGCCCCGACTACGCGGTGGTGCGCGGCCAGGACGCCTCGGGCAAGCCGGTGGCCGTCGAGGGCACGGGCTACTTCGCGCGCTGCCTCCAACACGAGACCGATCACCTCTACGGCTACCTCTACATCGACCGCCTCTCCAAGCGCGAGCGCAAGGACGCGCTGCGGCAGATGGCCGAGGGCACCCCGCGCTACGAGGTCGTGCCGAACGAGTGACGCGTGTCCGCGGGGTGGTCCCGCGGACACGGGTGCGCCGTTTTCCGGGCGCGGCTCCGGTGGCGCGCGGCCTGCGGTCCCGGGGCGCCGGTGTGCGTGCGGAGCCGTACGCGACTGCACCGGGCCATGTGGGGTGCGTGACGGCAGTGGTCCGGCCCGGCTTCGGTTCGGGGCGCCGGATCCGGCAGTCTGGACCGGACCACCCTGGAGACGGCCGGCTCCGGCTCTGGGCCCCGGCCCCGGGGCGGCTCCGGGCGCGGTCCCGGGCGGTGCCCGACGGCCCTGTCCTGAGCGTGGACGCTTCGTGTTCCGGTGCCGCGACCGGCACGGAGCCGACCCCCGCACCGCGCCCGCGTCGGTGTCGGCCCGGCCCTGCTGTTCGGCCGTCGGTCGAGTTCACGGTGTGCCGGGTGTCGTGCCGGGTCTTCGTGCCGCATCCGCGTCGGTGTCGGGACGGCCTTGTTGTTCGGCCGTCGGTCGAGTTCACGGTGTGCCGGGTGTCGTGCCGGGTCTTCGTGCCGCATCCGCGTCGGTGTCGGGACGGCCTTGTTGTTCGGC